>DLBY01000027.1:0-18707 GCA_002480345.1 Phycisphaerales bacterium UBA7812
GCGGCGGTGGTCGCGGCGGCGGTGGTCGCGGCGGCGGTGGTCGCGGTGGCTACGGCGGCGGTGGCGGCGACTGGTAAATCGCCCCACATTCCGCGCGTTCAGAACCCTCAAAGCCGACGCATGCGTCGGCTTTTTTCATGCGCTCGTCACGATTCAGGATGCCACCCATGCGGCGGCCTGACAATTCGTGAATAGCGATGAAAAATCTCTAACTGTTCGTATTTGCCTTTTTCTTCCCTCCAGCCAACACTTGCCCGACTTTCGGCGGGCCGCCGCAACGAGCCGGGCGGCTTTCGCGATGGGAGCGGTCGGAACCGAGCCGAGCGGACTCGGCGTGCGAACGATGCTCGGTTGTTCCCGGCCTCGACGCACGACGCCCCGCGCGAGTCCGAGAGTCGGTCCTGACGAGCCCGAGTCGCACGGAGACCGAACGACCAACCCATGCCCGAACACACGACCCCATCCGCGCGCACGATCATCACGAAGCTGTACAGCTTCGTCCAACCCGACATGCGGGACATCTGGACGATCGTCCTGTTCTCCGTCGTGGTGGGCCTGCTGGCCCTGGGCGTGCCGATCGGCTCGCAGATGCTGTTCAACTATGTCGCCTTCGGGGCGATCCTTCAGCCGCTCGTGGTGCTCGCGATCGTCCTGCTGGTCGTTCTGACGATCAGCGGGATCATGCGATCAGTGATCTCGTATGTCGTCGAGTTGCTCCAGCGTCGCCTGTATGTCCGCATCGTCACACAACTGAGCGAGCGGCTCCCCAAGGTGCAGCCGCAGGCGTTCGATCGCACGACCGGCACGGACCTCGTGAACCGGTTCTTCGACATCATGACGATCCAGAAAGTCGGGGCAACGGTGCTGCTCGACGGGATCGCGGCGGTGCTGCAGACGGTGATCGGGCTCACGATCGTCGCGTTCTACGACCCCTTCCTCGCGGTCTTCAGCCTGCTGCTGTTCGCGGCGATCCTGCTCATCGTGTTCGTGGTCGGGAGCGGCGCGGCGCGGACCTCGATCGCGGAATCGACCGCGAAGTACGCGACCGCGGCGACGCTGGACTCGATCGTCGCGGAACGCCGCGTCTTCAAGCAGGCGGACGGCGCGGGGCTCGCGGTGCGGCTGGTGAACGAGCGGATCGAGGACTGGCTCGTGATGCGGCGCGCGCACTTCCGCGTGTTCTTCAGGCAGGTCGTCGCGACCTTCATCGTGCAGACGCTCGCGATCACCGCCCTGCTCACGATCGGGGGCTATCTCGTCATCATCGAACGCCTGTCGCTGGGCCAACTCGTCGCGTCGGAGCTCATCGTGACGCTCGCGCTGACGAGCCTGACGAAGTTCGCGATCAAGCTCGACGATATCTACGACATGTACGCCGGTGTCTACAAGGTCGACGGCCTGCTGGGCCTGCCCCTCGAGCGGCAGTCGGGCGAGGAGATGGCCGCTGAGGGACCGCCGGTCGAGATCTCGGTGCGGGACCTCCATTTCGAATACCTGCCTGGGAGGCCCATCTTCGACGGCCTGAACCTGGATATCGCCGCGAACGAACGCGTCGCGATGGTCTTCGGGGGCTCCGCGGGCAAGACAACGCTCGCGAATGTACTGTTCGGGAGCCGGATCCCGCAGCACGGCACGGTCATGATCGACGGGATCGACTTCCGGGAGCTGACACTCGGCACCCTGCGGCACCGGGTCGCGGTCGCGGAGGACGAGGAGATCATCCGCGGCACCGTCGAGGAGAATGTGAATCTGGGCCGCCCCGAGGCGGACGCGGACACCTGCCGCCGGGCGCTCGAGCGGGTGGGCTTGCTCGAGGAGATCCGCTCGTTGCCCGAGGGTCTCCGGACCGAGCTCACCCCCGGCGGGTCGGTGCTCTCCAGGGGGCAGCGGGCTCGCCTGACGATCGCGCGGGCGATCGCGGGGCATCCGGGGTTGCTGATCGTCGACGGTCTGCTCGACGGGCTGGACCCGGTGAGCCGGGACCGTGTGATCGCGGGCCTGACCGATCCGGACTGGCCCTGCACGGTCCTGTTCCTGAGCGTCGCGGACTGGTATTCCTCCCGCGGGGTCCGCGTTGTTGATCAGTCCACCCCATCGGACGGGCAGCCGACAGAAGGGAGCGCGTGACGATGCCTGAACTCATCGTGGAACGGGACATCACGCTGACCGGGTCAACCGTGCCGATCGACGAGATGACGCACCGGTACTCGCGGTCTCCCCTTTGGGTCAGGCGTCTGGGCGGGATCCTGCTGGGGGTCGTGATCGTGCTCCCGTTCATCCTGCTGTTCGCGCCGTGGCAGCAGACGATCCCGGGCTCGGGCCGCGTCGTCGCGTTTAACCCGCTGGATCGGGAGCAGTCGATCGAGGCGCCGATCTCCGGGCGGGTCACGCGTGTGTGGGTCCAGGAGGGCACGCCGGTCTCGAAGGGCGACCCGCTCTTCGAGATCACCGACATCGACGATCAGCGGATTCAGCGCCTCCAGATCCAGCTCACCGCGCTTCAGTCCAAGCTCGAATCGTTCCAGGCGCAGGCCCAGAACTACCGGTTCAATGTCGACAACACCCGCAGCATCGGGGAGCTGACGGTCCAGGCGAACGAGGCGAAGGTCGCCCAGGCGGAGCAGAAGGTCTCCGAAGCGGAGGCGGATCTCGAGGGTGCCGAGGCGGCGCTGATCGCGGCCCGCAACCAAGTCGAGCGCAAGCGGCGCCTCTACGAGAGCGGGACGGGCGCCGTCTCGCTCCGCCAGCTCGAGCTCGCCGAGGCGGACTTCGGGGTCGCGACCTCGAAGGTGGAGAGCGCCGAGGCGAAGGTGCGCGGCGCCCAGCAGGACCTGCTCGGTGCGCAGCAGGAGCTCGAGCGCGCCAAGGTCGATGTGGAGGCGAAGGTCAACAGCGCCCAGGCGCTCCTCGAAGAGGCCAACGGGAAGATCGCCGACACCGCGGAGAGCATCGCGAAGACCGAGGGGGACCTGAGCCGGCAGCAGGCGCAGCTCGTCACGGCGCCGCGGGACGGGATCGTCCACCGCGTGCGCGGGGCGCTGGGGGGCGAGATCGTGAGCTCGGGCGACGCGGTCATCGTGCTCGTCCCGGAAACGGACAACCGCTCAGTCGAGATCTTCGTGGACGGCAACGACGCGCCGCTGATCCGCAACGGCGCGGATGTCCGCATCCAGTTCGAGGGCTGGCCCGCGGTCCAGTTCCCCGGCGCGCCCGAGCTCATGTTCGGCGTCTTCGATGGGACCGTGGCGCTCATCGACCCGACCGACGACGGCAACGGCAAATTCCGTATCCTCGTGACTCCGGAGGGGGACTGGCCCTCCGCCCAGTACCTGCGCCAGGGCGTGCGCGCCAAGGCGTGGGTGCTCCTGCGGGAGGTTCCCGTCTGGAACGAACTGTGGCGGCAGCTCAACGGCTTCCCGCCCATCATGCCCACCGAGGAACCCGAAGGTGTCGCACGCAAGCGCCTCAAATAAGCCGATCGCGCGAGCGCTCACCGGCGCGGCCGCCCTGCTCCTGCTCGCGGGGTGCGTCCCCTTCGAGGCGCCGGTCTCGCACCGTCTCCAGAGGCTGATCGACGCCGCGGAGACCGCGCCGGACCGACGCGGGGTGCCGCTCGCGGAACGCGACCCCACCTCGATCGAGGACGCGACGGACGCGTTCATCGAGCGCGAGATCGCCCTCGCGGGCGCTGACGCCGATCCCGAATCGGGCGCCCCGATCACGATCGCGGACCTCCGCGTCTCGGTCATCCGCAACAACCTCGATCTCCGGGTCGCGGAGATCGCGCCGCGCCTCGCGGGCGAGACGCTGAACGCGGAGCGTGCGAAGTTCGACGCGGTGTTCGTCGCGGATCTCGCATATGTGAACCAGGACCTCCCGAAGGGCAAGTCGTCGATCTTCGATCTTTCCTCCAACGACCCACTGCTCGACAAGGCCTCCGCGATTCTCTCGGAAGCCGAGCAGGACCGCGAGGCGCTGAAGGGCGGCGCCGGGCTCATCGCGCCCCTGCCGTCGGGCGGCAAGATCGGGATCAAGCAGTCCGTCGAGATCGATGACAAGACCGGGTCGGGCCTGGACTCGACGACCGATCGCGCCGCGACGACCTTCTCGATCAGCCAGCCCCTCCTCCGCGGCGCGGGGGTCGAGGTCAACACCGCGTCGATCCGACTCGCGAGACTCGGCGCCGGTGTCGAAGCCGCGAAGGCGAAGCTCACGCTCATCCGTGTCCTCGCGTCGGCGGAGAAGGCCTACTGGAGGCTCTACGCCGCCCAGAAGGGGCTCGAGGTCCAGCGTGAGCAGCTCCGCCTCGCGATCGAGAACCGCGACCTGGTCGTCCAGCTCGTCGAAGAGGGGCTCACCCCGCCCGTCGAACGCTTCGCGGCGGATCTCGCGGTCGCCCAGCAGCTCGAGGACATGGTCGTCGGGGAGACCGCGGTCCGCCTGCGGGCCCGCGACCTCTCCCGCATCCTCAACCGCGACGACCTCCCGCTGGGCGATCCCGCGGCGATCCGCGTCGCCTCCGACCCCGTGCTCCAGCGATACCAGATCGACCCCGATGCGCTCGCGGGGCGCGCCCTCGATGAGCGGCTCGAACTCCTCGAGGTCGAGCTCAAGCTCGCGGCCGACGCGATCAAGATCGGTCTCGCGGAGAACGCGACGCTCCCGGTGTTCGTCCTGGATTTCGAGTTCGGGCTGGGCGATCGCTCGAGCACCATCGGGTCGTCGATCGCCAACTCCTTCGAGTTCGACAACCCGCAATGGGCGATCGGGGCGAGCGCCGCGATCCCCATCACCAACGACGCCGCGGAGGCACGCCTGCGGCGCAGCATGCTCGCCCGCCTCCAGACCACCGCGACGCGGGAGCAGAAGCGCCTGAAGATCCGCCAGGAGGTCTACGACGCCGCGGATGTGCTCGAGCAGAACTGGCAGCGCATCCTCGCGGCGCGACAGAATGTCATCGCGGCGGGCGCCAACTACGAGGCGGAGCAACGCCTCTTCCGCGAGGGCCTGCGCACCGCCCAGGATGTCCTCGTCGCGCTCCAGCAACTGGGCAAGGCGCGTCAGAAGGAGGTGAAGGTCATCGCGGCCTATCAGGCCGCACAGATCGACCTCGCTTACGCAACGGGCTCCCTCCTGGGATACGCCGGGACGGAGATCACTCCCGAGCCCGCGGACGCCTCGCCCGTGCAGTGAACCCTCAGAACGCGATCCGAGCAAAACGAACACGACCCCGAGCCTGAGGCCCGGGGTCGTGCCGGAAAGCGGGTGAGCGGATTCGAACCGCCGACATTCACGTTGGCAACGTGACGCTCTACCACTGAGCTACACCCGCAACTTGTCAGACCCCTCGATCGGGCCCGGGAGCCCGTTCGCGGTGGGAGATGAAGATAGGCCCATTCCGTCTCGGCGTCAACGAATTCTGTCCCGACGACGCGCCATCCGGGCCATCGGTGCCGCTCATTCGGGTTGTGCGGCCCCCCCTCGCCCACGCCGACCCGAGATCAACCGCCGGGGGCGGACCGGGCGGCCTCGATCGCGGTAATGACCTGTTCAGGGGTGTACGCACTGGCGATCCAAGGCTCCCCGCCGCCGGGCCCGAAGACCGCGAGCGTCGGGATGCCGGTCCGCCCGAGATCGCGGAGTTTGTCCCAGCCCGCGGCCTTCGTGCTCGTCAGATCCGCCTTGAGCGGGACGACATCCGCCGCGAGCAACTCGCCCTTCACCGGGTCTTTGAGCAGCACCGTCGACTCGAGGGCCTTGCAGTTCAGGCACCAGTCCGCGGTGAAATCGAGCACGACGATCCGCCCGTCTGCGAGCGCGTCGTCCAACCCCTCCTGCGTGTAGGCGACCCAGAGATCGTTGCGGACCTTGATCGTCTGGTCCGCCGCCGCGAGCACCCCGCCGGACGCCAGCACGAGCCCGACGAGCCCGAAAGCCGCGCGGCGTCCTCCGCTCTTTGTGATCTTGGTGGTCTGCCAGGCGAGCCATCCCCCCGCGAGAACCGCGAAGAGCCCGACGAGCCACCAGTGGACCGCCTTCACGATCCAGGGCAGCGTCGCGAGCCGCTCGGGGTCGCCCTTGAGATACACCAGCACGCCCGACCCAGCAAAGTACGCGCCCGCCGCGAGGAGCAGCAGACCCATGACCTGCTTGACGAGTTCGGAGGCGGGGCCCGTCCGCGGGATCTTGCTGACCCAGCTGGGCTTCGCAGCGAGCACGAGATAGGGGAGCCCCATCCCGATACCCAGCGCCGCGAAGATCGTCATGATCGTCCAACTCGGCATCGTCGCGGACCCCGCGAGCAACGCGCCGGCGACGAATCCGAAGCAGGGCAAGCCGAGCACAGCGGTCATGATCCCGAACATGAACGACCCCTGCGCGCTGTCCGCCTTGGGGTTGATCATGTAGACCTTGTCGGGCAGGTTGATGTTGAACGCACCCATGATGCCGACGCCCATCACGATGATCAGCACGCCGATCCCCAGGGTCACGGGCCAGTAGCCGAAGAGGCGTGACGGATCGGCGAACTTCGAGAACGACGCCGCGAGCACGCCCAACGCGAGCCAGAACCCGACGACGCCCGCGAACATCCACAGGCCGAGATAGAGCGACTTGCCCGGAGAGCCCGCGTGCTGACTGATCGTCATGATCTTGATCGGGATGACGGGCAACACGCACGGCGTCAGGTTCAGGATCAGCCCCCCCGCCGCCGCGAGGACGCCCAGGATCGCGAGCCCTGCAGGCGTGTCCCATCCGGGGACCGCAATCCCGAAGAAATCGGTCCCGCCCGCGCTCGCCGCGACGGGCGCGGTGTTCGATCCCGACTCGTCCCACGATCGGGCAAAGACCGAGGGGTCGAACCCCGAGAAATCGCTGTTGCCGGTCTTCTCCGCGGCCGAAGCCTCGACGATGGGGATTGTCAGCGACTCGCTCACGATCTCCGGGGGCATGCAGGTCACATCGTCGCACGCCTGGAACTCGATCTCGAGGCTCAGCGTCACCATGTCACCCGGGGCGGTGTCGGCGGATACCGTCATCGGGATGTACGCGATCGCGCGGCCGTCGTAGACCAGGTAGTCCACCGCGGTCCCGGTGAAGGCGACCTCGACGCTGTGGGGTTCGGGCCATTGGATCGGGCCCCGAGCCGCCGCCGCGCCGGTGGATACGACGGTGATCTTCGTCGCATACGCGGCGAATCCCTCCATCTCGGGCGGGATCACGGGCTCGTTGAGATTGCTGTGCCACCCTTCCGCGTGGTCGAGAACCACCGCGACGACGAACTGCCCTCCCGGCGCGACGGACGCGGAATCCGCGTGCACCTCGACCGTGACGACGGGCGCGTCGTCGTTGAAGGGATCCCCGAACCCGCCGAACGGGTCGCCCATCTGCCCGGGCTGCGCCCACGCGGCGGAGACGATCGCCCCGAGCACGAGCCAGAAGGCGAGTAAACGCGTTACGACAAGAGCGGGCGGTGCGATCATGGGGAAGGCAACTCCGGGTCGGCGCGACGGCCGCGCACGCGATACTCGGGGAATCGAACGAATCAGAGAGGTTAGCGCGGGGCGCTCGCGACCGATCCGCCGACCTGGCCGCCCGGCGCTGCGACACGAACCCCCGTCGCGACTGGTCAACCGAGGAGGCACGCGGAATGTTCCCGCGCCGGGGGGCGAGCGGCGCGTCAAGTTTTGCGAGACCCCCTGCCGATATCACTCGGTGCGTCTTCGTGCGCACGGGAGGTGTCCGCTCGCATGTCCGATGTTCTTGACCAGGGAGATGTCGATGCCCTGCTCGCCGCGGTGGAAAGCGGCGATGTCGAGGAGTCCGACAATTCCGAGCAGATTTTCAGCCGGACCCGAAAGGACATCTCAGCGGCCGAGGTCCGGGGGTACGACTTCAAACGCCCCGAGCGGGTCTCCAAAGACCAGATGCGGGCGCTCCAGACACTCCATGAGTCGTTCGCTCGGAACTTCGGTGCGGCGTTATCGGGCTTTCTCCGCGCCATCGTCGAGGTCCGCGTCGCGACCTGCGAACAGATGACCTACGGCGACTTCGTCAGCGGGCTGCCCAATCCCACGAGCTTCAACCTGATCAGCGCCGAGGGGTTGAAGGGGCAGATGTGCCTCGAAATCAGCCCGCTAATCATCTACCCGATCATCGACCGACTCCTGGGCGGCACGAGCTCGGAACTCTTCATTCCGCAGCGCCCTATGACCCTGATCGAGACCCGACTCATCGAGAGCGTCACCAACTACGGCCTCACAGCCCTCCGCGAAGCGTGGGAGAGCGTCAAGGACCTGACCTTCGAGATCAGCGCAACGGAGAGCAACCCACAGCTCGTCCAGATCGTCCCCCCGAACGAGGTGGTGGTCGTCGTTGGTTTGGAGATGAAGCTCTCGAACCGCGCCGGCACGATGAACCTGTGCATTCCGTACAATGTCATCGAGCCGGTGATGGAGGACCTGTCCACCCAGAACTGGTTCAGCATCGGTTCCGATGCGAGCGTCGCGGTTTCCAAGGAGCGGATCGAGGGCTCGCTGACGCGTGCGTCGGTTGGTGTGAGCGCGATCCTCGCTGAAACGACCATGACGATGCGCGATCTCGCCTCCCTGAGTGAGGGGGATCTGATCCTGACCGAGAAATCGATCGCGGATCCGGTCCTGCTGTGCGTCGAGGGGCAGAAGAAGTTCCTGGGCAGCGTCGGCAAATGCAGGCGGAACCGAGCGGTGAAGATCTCGCGGAAGATCGAGCCCGGCGACCGGGTCTGACCTGCTCGGGAGCGGGATCGGATCGCGAAGTCCGCTTCTCTCACCTGTCCGGGGCGCGTGTGGTCCGTGTGCGCGCGGGGGTCCTATGCTTCGCGGGGTACATTTGTTCCCCAGAGGTGTGGAGGTTCGGCGGTGAACACGGTGGACACCGATGTTCGTTGATCTCGGGAACACGGAAGGCGCGGTCCGCGTCGTCGTGGTTCCCCCGCCCGCAACCGGGCGATGGGAAGGGGCTCGCGTGAAGTGAGCGCCCGTTCCATCCCGGTTCCCGGCGGTTGATGCCGCCGGTCTCCCGCCGCGAGCAGACTGGTTTGCTCGCGGTTCGTTTTTTTGATCCGTCGCGAGACGGCGCGGGGGCCGGCCTTCCGGCGCCCGCGGGCAGGTTGGACTCGACAACAGGGCAACCCGACATTTCGGACAAGCCGGGCTCCGGCGCCGGCGGAAGGACACAGGCGATGAACAACGCGGAGATGATGCGGATCCTCGACTCGATCGCGCGCGACCGGAACATCGATCGCGAACTGCTGATCTCGGATCTCGAGCAGGCGATGGTCAGCGCGATGCGCAAGCACTACCAGACGCTCGACCAGGAGGAATTCGTCTGCACGATCGACCGCCTGAGCGGCGAGATGGAAGTCCTCCGGCACGGCGAGCCCATGGACCTGAGCCCCGAGGGGCTGGGACGCATCGCGGCGCAGACCTTCAAGCAGGTCATGATCCAGCGGTTCCGCGACGACGAGCGCCAGAGCACGCTCGACGAGTTCAGCAAGCTGGTCGGGACGATCGTCACCGGCACGGCGCAGCGCTACGACCACGGTGCGCTCATCGTCCAGCTCGACCGGACCGAGGCGGTCATGCTCCGCAGCGAGCAGATCCCGGGCGAGCAATTCGCGGCGGGCGACCGCGTGCGGGCGCTCATCCTCGATGTCAAGGACATGGGCAGCCAGGTGAAGATCTACCTGAGCCGGGGGCATCCGGACTTCATCCGCCGTCTCTTCGAGGTCGAGGTTCCCGAGGTCGCGGAGCGGATCATCGAGGTCAAGGCGATGGCGCGCGAGGCGGGGTTCCGCACGAAGATCGCGGTGTCGTCGATCGACAGCAAGGTCGATGCCGTCGGCGCGTGCGTGGGCGTCCGCGGCTCGCGGATCAAGAACATCGTTGATGAACTCAACGGCGAGAAGATCGACATCGTCCGCTGGAACGAGTCGAGCCAGATCCTGATCCAGAACGCGCTGAAGCCCGCGGAGGTCAACGAGATCAGCCTGTGCTTCGAGCTGGGTCGCGCGACGGTGGTCGTCCGGGATGACCAGCTCAGCCTGGCGATCGGCAAGCGCGGGCAGAATGTCCGGCTCGCCGCAAGGCTCACGGGCTGGGATGTCGACATCCTGACACCCGAGGAATTCACCAAGGGCCTGGACATCATGAGCGAGACGCTCATGCAGGTCGAGGGCATCGACGAGGAGAAGGTCGATCGCCTCGCGGCGCTGGGCATGATCAGCGTGTTCGACATCGAGGAAGTCGGCGCCGAGGTGCTCGAAGCGGAACTCGAAGCGGACGAAGAGACTGTCGAGAAGATCCTCGAGCTGGTGTCGGTCCGCGCCAAGGAAGTCGCCGAGCAGCAGGAGAAGGAGAAGGCGGAAGCCGAGGCGCGTCGCGCCGCGGAGCGCGAAGCCGCCGAGCGGCTGCTCGCGGGCGAGGGCGGGGAGATGGACGCCGACACCGCGGCGGCCGCGATCCTTTCCGCGGGGTCACTCGCGGCTCCGGCGGCATCGGGCGGGGAGGGCGAAGCGTCGGGCGAACCCGCCTCCGCGGAGCCGCAAGTCGAGACGAACGCCGAGGACGAGGCCCGCGCCGCGGACATCCTGGGCGGCGGGAACGAATAACCCGACGCCGCGCTCCACGCGGCGGCATCGGGAATGGACCAGAGCGCCCCACACCGGGGCATGACCGCCCCGCAGCGGGGCGGACGGATCGAGCGAGCCGGACCAGCCGGCCGAGACGGAGGATCAGTTGGCCAAGCGTGTCTTTGAGATCGCGAAAGAGCTCGGGGTGAAGTCCAAGGCGGTGGTGGAGAAATGCCACCACGAGGGCATCCCGGAGACGCTGATCAAGAACCACATGAGCACGGTGAGCGCCGGCCTGGAGGCGACGATCCGCGAGTGGTTCAGCGCCGACTCGGGCGAGGGCGGCACCGCGACCGCGGTCGAGACGACCGAGAAGGTCGATCTCGAAGAGGTCAAGGCTCCCAAGCGGGCCCGCCGCGCCAAGGCGAAGCCCAAAGACGAGGGCGACGAGAAGGCCGATGCCGCGGCAAAGGACGACACGAAGGCCCCCGACAAGGCTGCGGACGAGTCACCCAAGGCCCCGCCCGCGACGGCCCCGAAGGAACCCGAGCCCAGCGCAACCCCCAAGGCCCCGACGATCCCCGCGGGTCTGAGCACAACCCCGCCCGCGGCGGATCCGCAACCCGAACCGGCAAAGGCCGAGGGCTCGGGATCGGAGCCCGTCGCCCGCCCGGCGGCATCCGCGGATCAGCCCGAGCAGGACGGTGCGTCCTCGGGAGCGGTGACCGAGCCTCCGAAGCGGAGCGGCCCGATCGCCCCCCCCACCATGAATGTCCCGGAGCGACCGAAGACCGTGACCCCGGCGGGCCCTCGCATCGAGGATCTCAAGAAAGAGAAGATCCAGCTCGCGGGCCCGAAGGTCGTGCGCGTCGAGGCGCCGGAGCGGATCGAGCCGCCCCGTCCCCGTCGCGGCCCGCGGCCGGGCGGCGGGTTCGGGGGACCGATGGACGGGCCCATGGACGACGGGGGTCGCAGCCCCCGGCGCGGCCCCGGCGGTCCGGGCGGCGCGGGCGGACGGCGCACGCGCGGCGAGGGCGTGCCCTCACGCCGACGCGGCGACGCGGGCGGCGCCGGTGCGGGCGGTTGGTCCGAGCAGGACCTCATGGAGCGGCAGGCCCGCCTCAACAAATCGGGTGGGTATCTCAAGCAGCGGCGCCAGCAGATGCGTCGGCAGGAGATGGACCGCCCCCAGACCCCCGCCCAGCGCGGCGGCAAGGTCAGCATCGCCGCGCCGTTCACGATCAAGGAGCTCAGCGCCGCGACCGGTGTGAAGGGCGCCGACATCGTCAAGCAGCTCTTCATGCAGGGCACGATGGCGTCGATCAACTCCGGGATCGACCCCGAGAAGGCCCAGGAGATCATGATCGAGTGGGACATCGAGCTCGAGGTCACCGAGCAGAAGACCGCGGAGCAGGCGGTCTCGGAGGCCTTCGAGGAGCGAGAGAAGATCGACGAGCAGGGACGAGGCCCCGTCGTCACGATCCTGGGGCATGTCGACCACGGCAAGACCAGCCTGCTCGACAGGATCCGCAACGCGAATGTCGCCGCGGGCGAAGCGGGCGGCATCACCCAGGCGACCAGCGCCTTCCGCGTCCCGCTCACGATCGGCGACGAGGACCGGACGGTCGTGTTCATCGACACGCCCGGCCACGAGGCGTTCACGAGCATGCGCGCCCGCGGGGCGAATGTGACCGACATCGTGGTGCTGGTGGTTGCGGCCGACGACGGCGTGATGCCCCAGACCATCGAGTCGATCAACCACGCGAAGGCGGCGGGCGTGCCCATCGTCGTCGCGCTCAACAAGATCGACAAGCCC
The DNA here is from genome assembly GCA_002480345.1 of Phycisphaerales bacterium UBA7812. Taxonomy (GTDB): domain Bacteria; phylum Planctomycetota; class Phycisphaerae; order Phycisphaerales; family UBA1924; genus UBA1926. The sequence continues at coordinate 12,426 of DLBY01000027.1, forward strand.
GAGGCGACGGACTCGAACATCCAGCGCATCCTGGGCCAGCTCGCCGAGCACGAACTCAACCCCACGGAATGGGGAGGCGAGACGGAGGTCGTGCGCGTCAGCGCGATCAAGGGCGAGGGCATCCAGGACCTTCTGGAGATCCTCGACCTCCAGGCGCAGGTGCTCGAGCTCACCGCCGATTTCGAGGGCCCCGCCCAGGGCACCGTCATCGAGGCGCGCCCCGAGGAGGGCCGGGGCTCGGTGATGAATGTTCTCCTGCAGGAGGGCAAGCTGAGCGTGGGCGACTTCATCGTCGCGGGGCGCGCGTTCGGCCGGGTGCGCGACATCACCGACGACCGCGGCAAGCGGCTCAAGGAGGCCTCGCCCCCGATGCCGATCCAGATCTCGGGCATCGACCAACTCCCGGACGCGGGCGACAAGTTCTACATTGTCGACACGCTCAAGAAGGCGGAGCAGGCCGCCGAGCAGCGGCGCCACGCGGAGCGTCAGGAGCAGCTCGCCCAGCCCAAGATGACGCTGGACCGCATGTTCGGCCAGCTCGCCGAGAAGGAACTCAAGGAGATCCCCGTCGTCATCAAGGCGGATGTCCAGGGCTCGATCGATGTGCTCAAGCACGAGGTCGAGAAGGTCAGCAACGACGAGGTGAAGGTCCGCGTGCTGCACGCCGCGGTGGGCGGCATCACCGAGAGCGATGTGGGCCTCGCCGAGGCGTCCAAGGCGGTCATCGTGGGCTTCAATGTCATCCCGTCGGGCAAGGCCCGGTCGGCCGCCGAGCAGAAGGGCGTGCAGATCCGCCCCTACTCGGTCATCTACGACATCGTGGACGACATGAAGAAGGCCGCGGAGGGCCTGCTCGAGCCCGAGCTCAAGCAGGAAGTGCTGGGCCACGCCGAGGTGCGTCAGGTCTTCAAGGTCAGCAAGGTCGGCACGATCGCGGGCTGCATGGTCACCGACGGCATCGTCCAGCGGGACGCCCTCATCCGCGTCACCCGCAACGACATCGTCATCGAGAACGACCGCGTGCTCGAGCAGCTCAAGCGGTTCAAGGACGACGCCAAGGAAGTCCGCGCGAACATGGAGTGCGGCATGAAGATCGTCGGCTACGACGACATCAAGGAAGGCGACATCCTCGAGTGCTACAAGCAGGTCGAGGTGAAGCGGACGCTCTAACAGCAACCCCGCGAAGGCATGATCATCGGCCTCCTCCATTTCGAACTGCTCATCCACGGCGCCGAGTCGCTCAAGGACAAGCGGTCCGTCGTCAAGTCCGTCAAGGACCGGCTGCACCGCGAGCACATGGTCGCGGTTGCGGAAGTCGGGTCTCTCGAGGTGCTCAACCAGGCGGTGCTGGCCCTCGTCGTCGTCGGAACCGATGGGCAGCAGATCGGTGCGACGCTCGACCGCATCACCGAGAAACTCCGGGGCTTGCGCGACGCCGAGCTCGGGTTCGCCCAGCGGGAACTCATCCGCCCCAAGCGGACCGACACGCCCGAAGCGGAGGAACTCGACGAAGCGGCGCTCGCGGATGAACTCCTCGCGTATGTCGACGACACCGACGACCATGCCGCCGCGCGCGGGTCGGATGCGGGAGGGGGAGCCGGATGAGCCAGCGGAAGCAACAGCGCGAGTCGGTGCTCCTGAAGGCGATCCAGGAGGTCATCAGCCGGGGCCTCGCGGACCCGCGGATCCGTGGATTGGTCACCGTGACGGGCGTGAAGCTCAGCGACGACGGGAAGAACGCGACGGTGATGATTTCCGTGCTCCCGGAGGACAAGCAGGACCTCACCATGCACGGGTTGAAAGCCGCGGGCGCCCGGATCCGCCGCGGGGCGATGAATAAGGTGCGCCTGCGTGACATGCCCCATCTCGAGTTCGTGACCGACGCCAGCCTGAAGAGACAAGGCGAACTGCTCGCCGCGATCAACCGCGCGAGCGAGGCGAGCGACGGCGACGAGGCTCCAGGGCACGAGCATCCGGACGACGGGTTGGATGAACCCTCCTCGGCCGGCAACGATGCCTCGGCAAGCGACCAGGAGCACAAAGGGTGAAGCGAGACGCATCCGACAAGGCATTCGACGCGTTCCTGAGCGGGCTCCCGGCACCTCCGGAGGATGCCGTCTCGCTCGCGCCGCGTGAGACCGACGACGCACTCGTCCATGAACTCGTGGTGGCGTGTCTCTCGTGGAACGCCCCCCGCGCCGGGGTCGCGGACGCGCTCGCCCGCCTCCGCGAGATTGTCGTGGACTACAACGAACTCCGCGTGATGCTGCCCGACGAGGCCGCGGGGCTCATCACGCCCAAAGACCCGTTGGGTGAGGCCCGCTTCTCCCGCATGCGGAGCGCCCTCAACGAGATCTTCCAGCGTGAGAACGGGATCACCCTCGCCCACCTCCGCGAGGAGAACAAACGCGACGCGAAAGCCTATCTGGAATCCCTGCCCGGGCTCCCGGCATACGCCGCGAACCGGGTCGCCCTCGTCGGCTGCGCCGTGCATGTCTTCCCGGTCGACGGGGTGCTCCTGAGCCTGTTCGACGCCGCGGGCGTGATCGAGGAAGGGACCGACGAGGCCCAACTCGCGGCGCGGTGCGAGCGTTCGCTCCGCGCAGGCGAGGCGCTGGGCAGCTTCCAGGCGCTCGAAGTTCTCGCGCTCAAACCACCCAAGCGGACCGTCAAGAAGAAGACGACGCGGAAGGCGACCGGAAAATCGACCGCCAAGAAGAAGGCCGCGTCCAAGAAGACCACCAAGAAGCGGAGCAGGAAGACGGCATGAACCGGTGCGCCCGCGCATCCCGCGTCGCCGCCGCACGGGTCGGCGTGTGGGTGTGCCTCGCCGCCGGGGTCGTCGTGCTCCCCGCCTGCTCGGGATCGGGACCGCTGGTCGATGCCGATCCCTTCGAGCGGCTCCGGGAAGCGGCGCAGCGCCCGGCCGCATCGTCACGGGACCTCACCCCGCCCGACCCGATTCTCGCGCCGATCGGCGAAACGGACCCCCGCGCCGAGCGAGCGTTCACACCGCTTGCAGAACTGGACGCGGCGACACTGATCGCCCAAGCGGATGCGGCAACCCAAGCCGAATCGCCCGACCGTCCGGGCGCGTCTGACCCAGAACCTGAGAGCGATCTCGCGACGCCCAGCGCTGAGAAACAGAGCGAAGCGCTGACGCTGTACGCGCGCGCGCGCCAGGCCCTCGCGAGCGGCGACGCGACGGACGCGATCGCGATGCTCGAGCGGGCGACGATCCTCGATCCGGGTGCGCCCGCCGTCTGGCGCGCGCTGGGAGACGCGAGGCGTGCCGCACGGTTCGAGAACTCCGCGGGGCTTGCCTATTCGCGTGCCGCGGAACTGGGGCTCGACGAGCCCGAGGGGCTCACCCTCGCGGGTCTGCACGCCGCTGAGAGCGGGCAGACCGCCCGCGCCGCGGGGTGGCTCCTCCGCGCCCTGCGCGCCGATCCGCCCCACGCGGACCCGCTCGTGTCCTTCGTCGCCGCCGCGGCGCTGGGCGAAGCCCTGCTCGACCTGGGCTACACCTCCGCGGGCGCCGATTCCCTCGCGGTCGGCATCGAGATCCCGAATGTGGCGCGGGTCCCGACGAATCTCGGGCGTGAAGCCGCGACGCTGCAGCGTCGGCGAGCGCCGCTGCTCGTGCGCCTCGGGGATGCCAGGCTCGCCCTCGGAGACGAAGCCGACGCGATCGGGGCGTACGAATCCGCGCGCGCGATCCCGGGTGCCCCACCTGTCCAGGAACGCCTGATCTATGCGCTCCGCCGGAGCGGGAACGACGCGGGCGCCGCGCTCATCCTCCTCGAGGAAATCCGCGAGGGAGCCCGTATCACGCCGGCACGAGCCGCGGCGCTCGCCGAACTCGCCCGGCTGATCCGCCCGCGGCACGCCCTCGCCGACGCGCTCGCAACGATCGACGATCGGGGATCGCCGACCCGTCGGGGACGACTGATCGCGGCCCGCGCCGCGAGCCTCCCGACGCGCGATGCGATCCGCCTGCTCGAACGCGAACTCACGACCGACGCATCGCTGAGTGCGCCGAGCCGGCAAGCGCTGATCCGCGACGGCCTTGAAGCCCTTGCTCGGGAGAATCCGGAGTCTGCCCTCCGCTGGGCGGGGGAACTGGCCAGCACGCGCACCGGCTTCGCCGCGGACGCGGCGGCGGCGCTGTCGACTGCTCGCGGGCTCCCCGCGGGGCTCGTCGATGCGATCGAGAGGACGATCGGAACCGACCGCGGCGGGTTGATGCTGCTGGGCGAACTCGCGCTGATGCACGCGGATCGCGGCTCGATCGAACGCGCGGAGTCGATGCTGCGCGGGCTCCCCGAGCCGCACGAGCCAGCGGAGCTCGCGCTGCGCGCCCGCCTCGCGGCGGAACTGGGCGACTGGTCGAGCGCCGACACCGCGATCGAGCGACTCCGCGATGACCCGATGGCGCGGGCGTTCGCGCTCCGCGCCGTGCAGCGCTTCGGTGCGGCGTACGCGGCGCTCCCCGCGACGACCGATGACGCCACGGTCCGCCCCGTGGATGCGCTGCTCGAGCGCTCGGCGCTCGCGACCCTGCTGGGCGACCCGGAAGCCGCGCGGGACGCGCTCGAGCGGGCGCTCGATGCCGACCCGCGGGACGAGCGGATCTACGCCGCGATGCTCGCGCTGCACGGGCCCGACGGGGCCGCACCGGATGAGGAAGCGGTCGCCGCCGCCGGACGCCGGCTCCGGGAGGTCGTCCCCGATAGCGATCTGCTCCGCGCCATACTCGGCGGGCAGTTGCTCCGACGCGGGCTGACAGACGACGCCGCGGGCGTGATCGTCCCGCTGTTCGAGGCGGCACCAACGGAACCCGCTCGGCTCGACGCGATGCTGAGCCTGTGGAGGCAACGGGCGGCGGAAAGCCGCGCCGACGAGAACGAACTGGATCTCGTCCGGAAGATCACCGAGGCGTATCCCAACGCGCCGGGCCCGATTCGTCTGCTGGTGGGCGGGCTCGTGCTCGGGGACACGCCCGCGGACGCGGTTGCGCTCGTGGAGCACTACGCGGACGCGTCGGGCGATCACTCGCTCGCGCCGTTGCGGGAGCAGATCATCCGCGACGCGCTGCAGGATCGGGAACGCGCGGATCGGCTCGCCCTCGAGCGGCTTTCGCCCTCGCCCCGATCGATCGGCGACAGCGTCGCGCTCGCGGAACTGCACGCGCGCGCCCTGGGAGGCGAGGCGCCGCTCGGCGGGACCCTCGTCGCGATCCGGGACGCGTTACGCCCGATCCCGGAGGACGCGGGGCTGACATCGCCGCAGCGTCGGGTCGTTTCGAGCGCGATCACGCGGGCGGCGGTTGTGGTCGATTCAATCCCGGCGACGGGGCGTTCACGCCCCCCGCTGCTCGAGCCCGAGGCGGCGCAGGCGACGCTCGACCTGCTCGCGTGGGGGATCGCTCGCGGTGTTGATCTTGCGCCGGGCGTCCACGAGCTGCGCCTGCTCCTGCTCGATCGCGAGAACGCGCCGGTCGCGGCGCTGCAGCGTGCCGCGGAAGACGCGATCGGGCAGGCGAACACCCGAGCGGGACGGGGCCCGGCGCCCGTGAACCTCGAGCGGGCGTTCCTGCGACGCGCCGCCGACATGATCGTCGAGCGCGGGAGCCCCGACCGAGCATTCGACTGGCTCGCGATGCGCACGCTCAAGACGAGCGAGTCCATGCAGGCGCCCGCGCTGCAGGAGTGGTTCCGCCTCGTCGTGGTTCGAGAGGACGCGGCCCGGGGCAGAGATTTCATCAACCGCCTGCGGGACGCGGATCGTCTGGAGGAGGCCTGGTCGGTGCTGCGCCCCGACCCATGGGACGGCGCCGACACGGGAGAGCCCGCCGAGTTCGCGTACCTGCTCGCGCTCTATACCCCGGACAACGACCCGGGCGAGTCCGTCGCGTGGGACTACCTTCGCCTCGCGCTCGAGTACGACCCGGCCCACCCCTGGGCCGCGAACGACCTGGGCTACTCCATGCTCGAGGCGGGACGCGACCTCGCGGAGGCGGAGCGGCTGATCGAGATCGCCTACGCCGCCCGGCCGGACCAGGCGAACATCGTCGATTCGCTGGGCTGGGTCCGGTACCACAGGGGGAAGCTCGAGGACACGGTCGACCCGGAGACGGGGGAGGCGGAACTCGGCGCGGTGTCGCTTCTGCAACGCGCGGTGGCGCTGTCCGAGCCCGACGACGACGGGGTCGTGCACGACCACCTGGGCGATGCGCTCTACGCCGCGGGACGCACCGATGAAGCGGTCGCGTCGTGGCGG
>DLBY01000027.1:19033-25826 GCA_002480345.1 Phycisphaerales bacterium UBA7812
CGGCACGCCTCGCGAACCAGGCGCTCTCGCGGCTGCGTGCCGCGGGGAGGGCGGACGGAGTACGATCGCGGGAACTCTCGGATCTGGCGGTCCGGGCGATCATGAAACCCAACGCGATCCAGATCGGGCGCGAGCCCGAGATCGAGCCGCGGCTCGGATCGCAGGAGCAGACACCGGGCGGGGGCGAGTGACGCCCTTGTGCGCACGGGTGCGTTGACAAGGACCATCGGTCATGGCCGGACACAGCAAGTGGGCGAACATCNNTTCCGCAGGTGCTGGATACCGTGGGGTGGCTTCGCTACATGCAGGGACATCTCGTCTCGGACGATCATGCCAGTGGTGCCATCGAGTTGCTTCAGGAGGCGGTCGGTCTCATGGAGGATCCGGATCCCGTCATCTTCGATCATCTGGGCGACGCGTTGTGGTTGGCCGGTCGGCACGAGGAAGCGGTGGACGCCTGGATGGAGTCGCTTCGTCGCCTGAACGACCCGGCATTCAAGGAGAGCATGTTCCGCAACCTGGACATGCTGCAGGGGATGATCTGGCAATTCCCTGTCGTCGAATCCTCGGAGTTGTATGATCGCGAATACGGAGGTCTGCTGCGTCGCCTCGTCGAAAAGTTGACGGCGGTCGAACAAGGCGGGACTCCGCCCGTTGCAGAGCGGATTCTATTCATCAGGTAATCGATCGAAGGGATCTTTGGAACCATGGCTGGACACAGCAAGTGGGCGAACATCAAGCACCGCAAGGCGGCGGTGGACAAGAAACGCGGGAAGATCTGGAGCAAGTGCAGCCGCGCGATCATGGCGGCCGCCCGCTCAGGGGGCGGCGACCCCGCGACCAATCTCCCCCTCCGGTACGCGATCGACGAGGCGAAAGCCGCGAACATGCCCAAGGACACGATCCAGCGGGCTGTGGACAAAGGCTCGGGCTCGACGGGCGGCGCGGACTTCGAGACGATCACCTACGAGGGGTACGGCCCCTCGGGCGTCGCGATCTTTGTCGAGGCGCTGACGGACAACCGGGCGCGCACGGCGGGCGATGTGCGCACGATCTTCAGCAAAAAGGGCGGCAGCATGGGCAACCCGGGCTCGGTCGCCTTCATGTTCCAGAGCAAGGGGCAGATCTTCATCGACGCGGGCGCGACCGACGAGGAGACGGTCATGACGGCGGCGCTGGAGGCGGGCGCCGACGACATCCAGGAGCCCGAGGGAGACGACGGCGCGTGGACGATCCTGACGGATCCGACGGACTTCCTGTCGGTCAAGGAAGCGCTGGAGGGCGCGGGCATCGAGATCGCGGACGCGGAGCTCACCAAGATCCCCGACAACACCGTGGCGCTGTCGGGCGAGGATGTGCGCAAGCTGATGAACATCGTCGATGCCCTCGAGGACAACGACGATGTCCAGAAGGTGCACCACAACGCGGAGATCAGCGAGGAAGACCTCGCGGCGCTCGACGCGTGAGCCGAAATCGCGTGTGAACCCCATCAGGCGAGGGGCGGGAGCCCCGCGTCTCGGAGATGGTCCAGCGCGGCGCGCGCGCCTCGATCCGGATTGTCGAGGCCCCGCAGATCCGTCACGATCGGGAGTTCAGGCGTCAGCGTCGCGTGGAGCGCGATGAGCGTGTGGACCTCGAGCCGGCCCGCGCCGATGGGGCGTCGGCCCGTATCGTCCGCGTCGTTGAGCCGCAGGGTCGCGGCCCGCTTGCTGCATCGAGCGAAGGTCTTGCCCGGCGGTCGGTCGCGGAGCAGCAACCGCCCCGTGTCCACCCCGGGCCTCGGCACCCCCGGTTGCGGTCCCCCGTTCGCGGCTTCGTTCTCTGCATTCTCGGGCGCAGGCGCCCCGATCTCGTCGGTCGCGTGGCCGAAGTCCTCGACGAGCATCGACAGCGCATCGGCGTGCGCCATCGCTTCCGGGAGACCCGCGTACGACTCGGGCAGGGTGACCGAGACGACCGGCGGCGCGCCGGCGCCCCCCGTGAGCGCGCGCAGATCCGCGGCGAGTTCGACCGCGCCGAGCAGGGCGGCGTGCGCACGGTCCGCGTGCGCGGGGTCCGCGAAGTGATCGCTCGGGATCCAGAGATCGAGGCCCGTGAAGCCCAGCGATTCGCGACGGAGCGTCGCGGCGAGGTCGCGCCGCGCGGAGCGGTCGAGCACGCGGGGCCTGATCTCCGGCGCCGCCGCGTCGAGGTGGATGCGCCGGAAACCGGTCTCGGCGGCCCACCCGATCGCGGCGCGCACGCCCCGCGTCCACGCACCGGACGCGGCGTGGGCATGCAGACCCGCGAGTGAGAGGCTGGGTGTCATGTGGGAGATTTGTAGCACGCTCCGGGCGCATCCGCCCGGAGCCCAGAGCCCCGTGCTCCGCATGATCGCGCGGGCGGTGCCGATCCTCGGGAGCCGCGCGTTCGTAGGATGGCCCATGACCCATTCGGAACGCGGATACCCGGTGCTCGTGCCGGCGGGGCGGAAGATCTTCGAAACGCTGCACGCGCTGGCGGCGGGTGTCTGGCTCGGTGCGCTCGTCATGGGCGGCGCGACCGCCGGGATCCTGTTCACGACGATGCGGCGGCTCGACCCGACCTTCGGCGTCTTCGATACCTATACCGGTGACATGAGCAACATCGGCGCGGGCTTCATCCAGAACCGCGTGTTCCTCGCGATGGACTTTGTGCAGTACGGCGCCGCGACGCTCGTGCTGATCTCCACGATCGCCCTGATCACGGTGCTGAGAATGCCGATCCGGCGCGCCTCGTCGGTCGTGCGGCTGCTCGCCCTCGGCGCCGCGATGACGCTCGTGAGCTTTCACCTGTTTGTGCTGACGCCGCGCATGCAGATGAACGCCCAGGCCTACTGGGAAGCCGCGGATGTCGGCGAGAACGAACGGGCGGCCGAGGCGCTCGCGGCGTTCGACGCGGACCACCCGACCGCCCGGCGCGTTCTTGTGGGCCTGACGGGGACGGTCTTCGTGCTGCTGCTGAGCGGGGTGTGGAGCGGGGTGTCCGCCTCGGAACTGGCGCCGGTCGCGAAGCGCACGAAAAGGGACCATCGCGAACAGCCCGCCCTGCTCAAGAAAGGAGGCGGGCGTTGAGCGGGTCGACGCGAACCCCGGAGAACCCGCGCGGGCTCAAGGACCTGCCCTTCCGGCTCCCGCAGGTCTCCGAGAACGACAAGCGGCGCGCGCGACGGATCGCGAAATCGCTCGCGGAGCACTACCCCGACGCGGTCTGTGAGCTCGACTACTCCCAACCGCACGAGCTGCTGGTCGCGACGATCCTGAGCGCACAGGCAACGGATGTGGGTGTCAACAAGGCGACGCCCGCGCTGTTTGCACGGTTCCCGAGGCCCGCGGACTACGCAGCGTCGTCGCCCAAGGAGATCGAGCCTTACATCAAGACCATCGGGCTGTACCGCAACAAGGCGAAGGCGGTGCACGCGGCGATGACGGTGCTGGTCGAGGAATTCGGGGGCGAGGTCCCGAGGACGGTCGAGGAGCTGACCAGCCTGCGCGGAGTGGCACGCAAGACCGCGAATGTCGTGCTGGGCAACTGCTTCGGGATCAACGACGGGTTCGTGGTCGACACGCACATCCAGCGGTTTGCGCAGCGGTTCGGGCTGGTGGAGCCGGGCGCGTCGGTGCAGCAGATCGAGCGCACGCTGATGGCGCTCTTCCCGCGGGATCAGTGGTGCGTGCTGAGCCACCGGATGATCTTCCACGGGCGGCGGGCGTGCCCGGCCCGCGGCGGGGTCTGCCGGGACCACCCGCTGTGCGCGGGGTACGGGATCAACTGCGAGAAGCGGGAGGCGTGAAGCGGGCGTCGCGACAGGGGATCACCCGTCGCCCTGCGCCCCGGCGGCCTCCTGCTCGGCCTTCTTGGCGCTGTCGAATCGCTCGCGGACCGAATCGGGCACGGTGTAGTCGTGCTCGTCGTCGGCGTTGACCTCGATCTCGTTGAAGTTCATCGTGTTGGGGCGGGCGTTGTCGGAGAAGGTCTGCACGAAGCGGGTGGGATAGAGCACGCCCCCGAACTCGCGGTAATTCTCGATGCGGACCGTCATGAGGCGCATCTTCCCGTCAGGGCCCTGGTCGGGGACGCGATCCCCGATGAGCAGGCCCGTGTTCTTGTCGAAGAAGAGCGTGTGGGGCCGCCCGCCCCGGGTGGTCGCCTTGACGACATAGACCGGGGTGTCGCCCGCCTTCGCCTCGCGCTGGGTCTCGATCTCCTTGTACCGGTTGCGGTAGTTGGCTTCGCCCAGGAAGTCCGCGGTGTCGAGGATCTCGAGCCGCTGGACATCGCCGATCGGGTTGGGCTCGCCTCCCATGACGACCGACCAGGTCATCCCATCGACGGCGTACAGGTCGTAGAACAGACCCGCGGGCTCGCGGATGTTGAGGTGATACCGCCCGTCCGCCTCCCACCAGATCTTGACCGAGGCCTTGAACTCGAAGGGGTCGCCCTCGAAGGTGCCGGTGATGCGGCGGTTCTGCAACGCGTTGATCTTGTCCCACCCCCCCATCGCTTCGATGTAGCGCTCGAAGATCTCCTCGGGCATCGGGAGCGTCTCGGCGGCGCGGGAACTCTGGAACGGCGCGTCGTCCCCGGGCGCGGACGCCGCGGAGCCCTGAGCCGCCGCTGGGATCGGCGATGCGACCATGAGAAGACCGGCGAGGGCTGCGCCGAGAAGGCGGCCCGCAGCGGGAAGCGTCGTGGTTGTGGTCATCTGCCCTGCTCCAGCTCTGTGCGGGGGTGGACCGGATCCGCCACGGGACGCGGCTCGGAGACCCGTCTCGGGTCCGCGTCGGTCCTCAGCAATCCGGAATACGCCCGCCGCGATTCGAACGCGGAACCTCTGGCTTCGGAGGCCAGCACTCTATCCAGTTGAGCTACGGGCGCAGCACGCGTCGGGTTCAACAGAAAACCCGGCGCGGTCGGACTGTACGATTCTCGGGCCCTCATGGCAAACGCGACCGCCCCAAACCCGACACGACCACCCGGGCCCGATGGGGGCGCCGCGCCGCTGCTCCCGGTGCTCGTCTTCGTCGGGCTCAACAGCCTGGGCACGGGGGCCGTGCAGACGGGCGTGTTTTTCCTGCTGCGTGAGGCGTACGGGTTCAGCGCCGGGGCGAACTTCGTCTTCGGCGTGTTTCTCTACGCGTCCTACATCGTGGGCGCTCTCGCGGTGGGCCCGCTGCTGAGACGCTGGACCTCCCCTGAGCGGGCCCGGGTCTCGGCGCGGGGGGTCTTGCTCGCCCTCGTCCTCGTGCAGGCGGGCCTGAGCCTGCTGCCCAGGACCGCCTCCTGGCTGGGCGGGGGCGGCGCGCCCGGCGTCTGGGTGATGTGGACGGTCGGGCTCGGGTTCGGCGTGCTCACCGGCATGATGTGGCCCATCGTCGAGAGTTTCCTCTCCGGCGGACGACGGGGACGAACGCTCAGCGCCGCGACGGGCAAGTTCAACATCGTCTGGTCCGCGGCGGTGGTCGCGGCCTTCTGGCTCATGGCGCCGCTGCTCGACGGACGCCCCCTCGAGGTGCTCACCGGGCTCGCGGTCTTCCAAGCGGGCAGCGCCCTCTGCCTGCGCTGGTTCCCCCGCAAACCCGGGAGATTCCTCGAGTCGGCACCCGAGCCGCACCCGGCGCATTGGGCCCGCCTGCTGCGCTGGTTCCGGGTGTTGCTGCCCGTTGGATATGTCCTGTGCGGGACGATCAGCCCGCTGCTGCCCAGCGTCATCGGGCGGCTCGGCGTGGACACGGGCTGGATGACGCCCGTTGCCTCCGCGTGGGTGACCAGCCGGGTGGTGGTCTTCGCGGTGTTCGAACGCTGGCACGGCTGGCACGGGCGGTGGTGGATGCCCGTGCTCGCGGGAGGCGGCCTCGTGGGCGGGTTCATCGCGACGGTCGCCGCGCCCGGCTGGGTCGCATCGCACGCGGGTTCCGGCACTGGGGTCGCGGTGCTGATCGGCGCGCTGCTGCTGTTCGGAACGGGACACGCGACGGCGTATGTCGGCGCGCTCTATTACGCGATGGAACTGGGCGATGCGGAGGTTGAGGCCGGAGGCACCCACGAGGCGCTCATCGGGGTCGGGTACGGCGTCGGGCCCGTGCTCGGGCTCGGTGCGGTCGGCATCGCGGGTGCCCAGAGTGGGGCCGCCTTCGAGATCTGGCTCATTGTGCTGGCGCTCGGTGTGACGGGCCTCGCGCTGACGGCCGCGACTCGACAGAGACCGTCCAGAATATGAACAAATAGTAGAACAGACTCTGTTCCTGTCACGGCTGCGTCACAAGGTGCCCGTGCCTGGGCAACTTTGCTGGGGCCTCGTTCGTATGACGAGCGTGCAGCAGGACCCGCTTTCGTTCCCACAATTCGCGATGATGTCGCCTGATCGCTGTTTTCATCTGTTCAGACGGACGCTGGGCGCGAGCGTGCGCCGAATTTCGCGGGTTGGAACAAACGGCGTGCGGGGATTGCTCCGCCCGATATGCTGGGCAACGACGCGAGGCCGAGACCCGGGCTGCACCCCCTGTTTGTGTGGTCCGACACAGGCACGATGGTGTCCTCCCGCGCGATTGTGCCGGGAAGGGGACGCATCGGGCATCCGGAGGATGACCGAACCCTGTGATCGCGAGGCGTGAACGGGAACCGAGCGAGGCACGCGGGACAGCCCCGCGGATTGGAGTGATCAGGATGACGACACGCGCAGGATTCACGGACTGGACCGCCCGGCTCGCCGCGGGGCTCGCGATCGGTGCGGCGACGCTCGCCTTCGGTGCGGGCACCGCGGTCGAGCGCGGAC
>DLBY01000101.1:0-1079 GCA_002480345.1 Phycisphaerales bacterium UBA7812
ATCTCGAACTCGCTGATGACATACCCCTCGCGGGCGCGGAGGATCGTCTCGTAGTCCAACGCGCGCACGACGCCCGCCCGCTCGAGCGTGTACCGCACCGTCGATTCGATGACGGCGCGGACGAACCCCAGGCGGTAGATCAGGAACACCGCGGCGAGGATCGTCCCGATCGCGAGCACGCGGACGCCCGTCGAGTGCTGCTGGAGGCCCAGCACGCGGTCGAGCCAGTCGGTGTCGGACTGGAGCAGGGTGACGATCAGGGCGCCCAGCGCCCCGGTGATGCCCAGGTTCCCGAGGATGATCAGGTGCGTCGCGATCCGCCGGCGCACGGGGTGCGTCGCGACCATCTCCGCTTCCGCGGTCGTGTACCCGACGCCGAAGAAGCACGAGACCGCCTGGAACTCCGCGACGGAGCGGCTGAGCCCCGTCATCATCAACGCCGTCGCGCCGATCCGCACGACGAACAGGGACACGATCGCGATGACGAGCAGCGCGATGATCGGCACGGCCCGCTCCTTTCACGCGACCCGGTTCAGTCGTCGGCGCCCTCGCTGTCGTCGGCCAGGGACGCGTCGCTGAGCTGCAGGCCCGCGAGCGCGGTCAGCGTGTCCGGCGCGCTGACGAAGACCTTCTCCAGCCCGGTGACCATCATCACCGACCAGACCTCGTCGGTCATCGCGGCGAGGCGGAGCTGCTTGCCGGCGCCGTCGAGCACGCGCTTGAGCTGCAGGAGCTGGGCGATGTTGGAGCTGTTGATGTAACTCACGCCCGAGAAATCGAGCACCACGCTCGGGACGGACCCCGCCTCGGGGTCGTCCGCGGACGAATCGCCCGTCGCACGGTCCGAGAGCCGATCGGTCAGGCCCGCGAGCTCGTCGGAGAGCGCGGGCTCATCGCTGAGTTGTGCGAGCACGATGTTGTCCGACCAGTCGATCGCCATCCCAGGCTCCCTTGCGACGCCCTGCCTGCGGGCCGTGTTCAGTCTACAGGCTCGGACGCGGGCGGGGAAACTCACGCCTCCGACGCGTCGACCTCGCCCTCGGCCGGGAGCGTCTCGTCGTCGGACTCCACGACCCGGT
>DLBY01000101.1:1385-2519 GCA_002480345.1 Phycisphaerales bacterium UBA7812
CGGACTCCACGACCCGGGTCGCCGCGATGACCGCGTCCCCGTTCTTCAGACCCGCGACGCGGACGCCCTGCGTCCCGCGCCCGTACCGGCTGATTGAGTCCGCCGGGATGCGCACGAGCTGGCCCATCCGCGAGATGACCACGACATCGTCGGATTCGCTCACCGCGAACGCCGCGACGGGGGTCCCGTTCTTGGCGCTCAGCTTCATGTCGATCCGCCCCTTGCCGCCCCGGCTCTGGGAGCGCTGGCTCCCGTCCTCGCTGGTGACGCGGTACTCATCGACGCCCGTTCGCTTGCCGTACCCCTTGTCGGTGATGGTGAACAGGTCGGGGATGTTCCCGTGCTCGTCGGGCATGCTGATCGTGGGCCCGTCCCAGTCGGACTTGTCCTCGCCCGCGGGCTGCATGGGGACCACCGCGGCGCCGATGATCTGCACGCCGTCCGCGAGGTCGATGCCCTTGACGCCCGCGGCGGAGCGGCCCATGTCGCGCAGCCCGCCCCGGTCCTCGTGCTCGTTGAAGCGGATCGCCATCCCGGCGCTGGTGACCAGGATGATGTCGTCGTTCCCGCTGGTCAGGCGGACATCGAACAGCGAGTCGCCCTCCTTGAGACCCACCGCGATCAGCCCGCTCTTGTTCACATTCGCGTACGCCTTGAGCGGCGTGCGCTTCACGATGCCCCCCCGGCTGATGAACAGCAGGTGCTCGCTCCCGCTCTCGAAGTTCTTCACGGCGCGGTACGCGTAGGTCCGCTCCCCCTTGCGGAGCTGGATGTAGTTCTGGATCGCCCGCCCCCGGCTCGTGCGGCTCAGCTCGGGCAGCTCGTACACCTTGATCTTGAACACGCGACCCTGGTCGGTGAAGCAGAGCAGGTCGTCGTGCGTGGAAGCGACGAACAGGTCGCTGACGACATCCTCCTCGCCCCCGCCCGAGGCGCGGATGCCCTTGCCGCCCCGGCCCTGCGCCTGGTAGGTCGACAGCGGGACGCGCTTGACGAACCCGCCGCGCGTGATCGTGACCGCGACCTCTTCCTCGCGGATCAGCGCCTCGATGTCGATGTCGCCCGCGCCCTCCTCGATGTCGGTCTGGCGTTTGCCGTAGTCGCCCGCGCCGTAGCGGGCCTTCATCTCGGCGC
>DLBY01000149.1:0-7270 GCA_002480345.1 Phycisphaerales bacterium UBA7812
CGTCCACCTGTTCGACAAGCGGAACGCGATCGCGGTGGTCTACGAGGTGCGCGCGCCGGGTCGCGTCCGCCTGACGCTGCGCCCCCTGACGGCGCTGCGGGACTTCCATGAGCTGATCCGCGGAGAAGCGATCGCGGGCTATCACCAGGCCCGCCCCGTCGAGGGGGGCGTGATGTGCGCGACCCGCGGCGCGGGGCTGCACCTGGTCTGCGAGGAGGCGGCGTATCGCCAGGACCCCGACATCTGGCACGACCTGGAGTATGCGCGCGACGCGGAGCGCGGACAGGCGTCCGTCGAGGACATGTTCAGCCCGGGCGAGTTCGTCATCGAGGGCGAGGGCTCGGTCTCCGCGACGCTGCACGCGTCCGTCGATGCGATGGAGCCGGGACCGCTGGAATGGGATCGCACGGCGCGGACGACGCGCGTGCGCACACGGATCGAGACCACGCTTTCGCGCACGCCGAACGCGACCGGGGCGGACCGCGACGCGATCGCGCGCCTCGTGGACGCGGCGGAGGACTTCATCGTGCAGCGGGGCCCCGCGTCGGCGGGGACGGTCTCCGTCATCGCGGGGTATCCGTGGTTCACCGACTGGGGCCGCGACACGATGATCAGCCTCCCCGGTCTGCTGCTCGCGACGGGCCGATTCGAGGACGCGCTGGGCACCCTCCGCGTGTTCGCCGAGCACCGGAGGCGCGGGCTGATCCCCAACCGGTTCGATGATCGGGACGGGCCCGCGCACTACAACACCGTCGACGCGCCGCTCTGGTTCCTGCACGCCGCATCGGAGTATCGCAGGCTCTCGGGCGACCACGAGGGCTACATCACCCACCTCGCGCCCGCGTGCAACGACATCATCGACGCGTACCGGGTCGGGACCGACTACGGCATCGGGATGGACGACGACGGGCTGATCAGGGCCGGCTCGCCCGACACGCAGCTCACCTGGATGGACGCGCAGCGAGACGGGGTGACCTTCACCCCAAGGCACGGCAAGGCGGTCGAGATCAACGCGCTCTGGCATCACGGGCTGCTCGTCACTGCGGACGCAATCGAGGGCGATATGCACCGGCGCGCCGACGAGCAACGCGAGATCGCGGCGCGGGCGCGTGCATCGTTTGTGGACGCGTTCGTGCGCCCGGACGGGAACGGGCTGTTCGACAGGCTGGAGCCGAACCAGAGCGCGTGGACGCCGGTCGATGAGATCCGCCCCAACCAGCTGTTCGCGGCGAGTCTGGCGCAGGGCCCCCTCGACGACGCGACACGGGCGAGCGTGGTGCGGATCGCACGCGAGCGGCTGCTGACCCCCGCGGGCGTGCGCACCCTCGACCCCGCAGACCGTCGCTACATCGGGCGCTACCGCGGGGACATGTTCGCCCGCGATGCGGCGTATCACAACGGGACGGTCTGGCCCTGGCTCATCGGCGCCTACGCAGAGGCGGTGCTCCGCGCTGGAGGCTTCTCCGAGAACGCGAGAACCGAGGCACGGAACGCGGTCGCGCCGCTCGTCGCGATGATGACGGGCGACAGCCTCGGACAACTGCCAGAAGTGTTCGACGGGGACGACTCGACGGACGAGCCTCGCGCGGCGGACGGCTGCCCGGCGCAGGCGTGGTCGGTCGCGGAACCGCTGCGGATCATGTCGCTGCTCTGCGGCGCCCCGGCGTAATCGGGGCCGCGGCAGACCGCCAAAGTCAATCGAACTTGTCGTGCTCACGCCCCGCGGTGAGGATGCGCTCGGCGTCCTCCGGGGTGATCGACCCCTCCGCTACATACGCCGCGACCTCGCGACGCGTGCGCTCCCGGTTGCTCGACTTCACCATGCTCTTGACGGTCCCGAAGATGATCGCGACGAAGGCGACACCGCCGCCGATCGCGAGCGCCAAGACCGGGATGAGATCGTTGTCGACATCAGCGAGGAGGAGGGGCAGGTCGTTCATCGGTCGGTGCTCCGGGGTGGTCGGTTCTGCGTGATTTCGGGTTGGCGGATCGGTCTCCGGTGCTCAGCCGCACCAACTGGACATTGAACGCTTGCCCGCCTTGACGAGGCGTTCGCCCTGCTCGGGGCTCATCGTGCCCTCGGCGATGTAGGCGGCGATCTCGCGCTTGGTCCGCTCCGCGGCGATCGCGGTAAAGGTCTTGGTGATCATGCTCATGACCCCGAGCAGAGCGAAGAGACCGACCCCCAGAATGAGGAACAATTTCTCCTCGTCTTCGACGATCTGGCGGATGATGTCCTCTGCCATGGCATTCCCCTTCGAATCGGTCCCGCCTCGATTCGCGGCGCTTCCCGGCCGCCGCGTTGGATCGGGAACGGTCCCGTCGGCCTCATGATTGGGCACAACCGCGCGGCGATTTCAGGCTCGGCGGGTGCCGCGGCGCGATTTCGTTCAGAATAGGGCTTGATGGCTTCGGATCCAAACACGCCCAACAAGTCCGGAAAGCCTGGGGCTGCCCCGGGCGATCCGATCGTGATCGGTCTGCTCGAGGCCTACGCGGCTGGGGTGTTCCCGATGTCGCACGGTGCGGGGGGGCCGATCGGGTGGTACGACCCCGATCCGAGGGGCATCATCCCGCTGGACCAGGGCGCGCTCCGTGTCCCGCGCAGTCTGCGTTCAAAAGTCCGATCGCGCCGGTTCCGGATCACGACGGACGAGGCGTTCGATCGGGTGATCCGCGCGTGCGCCGCGCCGCGTGCGGGGCAGACGGGCGACGAGGGCTGGATCGATGAGCGCATCGTCGACGCCTACACGAGGCTTCATGTCGCGGGGCACGCGCACTCCGTCGAGGCGTGGCTCGTTGACGGGAACGCGCGGCGCCTTGTCGGTGGGCTCTACGGGGTCCATCTCCGCGGACTCTTCGCGGGGGAGAGCATGTTCAGCCGACCCGATCTGGGCGGGACGGACGCGAGCAAGGTCTGCCTGGTCTGGCTCTGGCACCACCTGCGCGCACACGGTTTCACGCTGCTGGACACGCAGTTCATGACCGACCATCTTCGCTCGCTCGGTGGGATCGAGATCGCGCGCGAGGCGTACCACGATCGCCTCGCGACCGCGCTCCGCACGGAGACGGCGTGGTTGCCTTTTAGAACGCCCGAAGTGTGAATGAAACGCGAATCGCTCAGGGTGTGCCGGCGGGGCCCAGCAGGTTGGCGCTCGCGTCCTCCATCAGGTAGAGCCCGAGCAGGTAGCCCTGCACGATGTAGGGATCGACCTTGAAGGTTCCGGTGATGTCGCCGAACGAGAGCGCCCCGGTGTGGCTGAACATCGACTGGGCCTGGGGGCTGAGGTCCTTCTCGAGGCGGACCTCGATCGCGTCGTAGGGCGTGGGGGGCACGCCGATGCAGCAGGAGTCCCACTGGTTGAGCATCACGAGCAGTTCGGACATCGAACTCATGCCCATGGGCAGGAGCGCGTAGCCGCGGATGGTGACGACCTTCCCGTCGAGTTCCTTGATCCACTCGGGGACTGCGGTCTTGCCGAGCCTGGGCTGATACTCGCGTTGCACGGCGACGAGCATGTCCCAGTCGATCGCGTAGGGCTCGCCCTTGGTGCCCTTGCCCTCGACTTCCCAGCGGCCGTTCAGGAGCAAGCCGGTGGGCGTCTTGACGACGGGGGACGCGGGCTTTGCGCTCGGCTCCGTGGTGTCGGGCTGCGCGCGCGGCGTGACGGCGATCGCGGGCTCGCTGGGCCCGGACGCCGGGTTGGCGGGCAGGCTGGCGGGCGGGTTAGCATCACTCGTTTCAGCGATCGGGGACGGCGCCTCAGGGGCTGGAGCGTCCGAAGCGGAAGCCGAGGGCTCGTCGTCGGTTGACTCGCTTTCCGACACCGGCTCCTGCGTGGGGGTCGGTTCAGGGGCCGGGGCATCGGCCGGGCCATCCGCAGAGGCGTTGTCCGCCGAGGCATTCTCGTCGGCTGGGGCGTTGTCGGTGGTCGCCGGGTCTGGCTCGGGTTTTGAATCCTCGGGAGCGGGTTTATCCTCTTCGGCTGCGGGAGGCGCGTCATCCGCCGGCTCGTCGATCGGCGTGACCGGCGCCTCGACCGGCTCGCCCGGGCCCGCGTTCCCGTTTTCCTGTTCGGGGCGCGGCATGTTCGTGGGCACGACGACCTCCGCGGGGCGCGGGGCATCGAGCTGCTGATCGGGAGCGGCCTGTTCGGCACGCGCTCCGCCCGCGACAGGATCTCCGTCTTCTGCGATTGCATCCGGCGAGAATCCACCCCCGACCGACGATCCCGCGTCTGGTTTCGCCGCAACGGAAGCGGCATCGGGGGAATCGCCCGCGTCAATGGAATCGGGTTCAGGCTGGGGCTCGGGTTGGGGAACCGCCGCGTCCGATCGCTCGGTCGCTGATCGTTCGGGTCGGTTCTGCGCGACGGTGCGCGTCTCGGCGTTCGGAGCCGAACCGCCTGAGGGCAGGAAAAAGACCGCGGCCGTCACGGCGACGAGGATGGCAACGGCACTCCAGAAGATACGGACCATGACAAATCCCCCTTGGGCAGCGGTTCGCGGGACGATACGCGTGGATTCGGGAGGTGGTTGACCCGGCCTGCCATGCCCCGAACGCCCGTCTGACTCAACCGCGCTCCGGCACGGATTATGCCGCGGGACGGAGATTCCGGATCACGCTGGTCCGGTAGGCGGAGACGGCGGGGATGATGCCCGCGACGCTCGCGAGGGCGATGGTACCGACCGCCATGCCCAGGACGATGCGGGGCTCGAATCCGGGCTCGATGACGAGCCCGAGGCGCCGGTACATGATGTCGGCGACGACCCGGGCGCCGAGCACACTGAGCAGGATGCCCACCCCGGCGCCCGCGGCGCCGATGATCGCGGATTCGGTCACGACGAGCCCGAAGATCCGGGGCTTGGTGCACCCCAGCACCCGCAGCACCGCGATCTGCCGCCGTCTTTGTTCCATTGCCTGGTAGAGCACGAGCATGACGGTGATCGCGCCGACGACCAGCACCGTCGCGGCGAGCGCGACGATGATCTGGTCGATGTTGCCCACGATGGTGAAGAGCTTGGAGATCTCCTGGTCCGGCGCCGCGACGGTGATCGTCGGGTCCTGGCGCAGCGTGTTGAACGCGGACTGGTAGATCGCGGAGAGCGCCATGCCGGGCCGCGTCAGCACGCGGGCGTAGAGCCCGGTGATCTTGCGGTCCTCGTCGATCAGGTCAGCTTCGGTGGTCAGCGAGATATCCGGGCCGCTCTCGTTGAGCCTCCGGTCGTGGGCGTGCAGGATCCACGAACTGGTCAGGTCGCTGAAGACGGCGCGGTCGTGGAGCGTCGCGGTGGGCTCGAGCACCCCCACCACCTCGTAGACGAACTCCTCGTGGACATGCGCCTCCTCGCCCCGCTTGGGGGTGCCGTGCGTGAGCGAGACGCGGTCGCCCATCTCGAGCCCCCGGATCCGCGCCGCTTCGGCGCCGATGACGATCTCGAAAGGCGCATCGAACGGTTCTCCCTGCGCGAAGCGCCAGGGGGCGCCGTCCGCGGGCTCGAAGAGCGTGAAGAACTCGGGGGTGGTCGCCATGACCGGGAGGCCCCGGTACGAATCGCCCAGCTGTGTCGGGATCGCCCACGCGAGGGGGTTGTTCGCGAGCAGCTCGTCGCGCTTGGTGATGAACAGGTAGTTGCGGGGCGAGCCCGAATAGAACACGGAATTGAGCACCGTCACCATCGGGTCCTGCTGCGCCCCGCTGACGAGGATGTGCATGTTCCCCTTGCCCCGGCTGAAGGCCTTCTCCCCCGCGTCGCGCATCCCGAGCAGCACGAGCATCAGCGCCACGCCCAGCCCCACCACCGCGACGGTCGTCACCGTCGAGAACAGGCGGGCCTTGAGCGAGCGGGCGATGAGCGTGGTGTCGGTGATCGGCATGGCGTTCAGGCGGTCTGGGTGTGGGCGGCCGGGGAGGCGGTGTTGAGTTCGGCGAGATTCAGCGACCGGTCGAACCGGTCCACGAGCGAGGGGTCGTGGCTCACGCAGAGGAGCGCGGCGCCGTGCTGGCGGCAGACCCGCTGGACCAGGTCCATCGCGATGATCCCGTTCTCCGGGTCGAGGCTCGCGGTGGGCTCGTCGGCGAGCACGAGTTCGGGCTCGCACGCGAGCGCCCGCGCCACCGCGACCCGCTGCTGCTGCCCGATGCTCAGGTTCTCGGGGAGCGCCCCCGCTCGGGGGATATCGAGCTCTTCGAGCAACGCGCGGGCCCGCGCCTCGTGCTCCTTCGCGGGGATGTCGGAGAACGCGAGGGGCATCATCACATTCTCGAGCGCGGTGAACCCGTGCAGGAGGTGGAAGGACTGGAAGACCACGCCGATGTGCCGCCCCCGGAACCGGTCCCGCGCCGCGCCGCTGAGCCTGTGCAGATCACGCCCCGCGACGCGGACCGAGCCTCGCGTCGGATCGAGAAGGCCCATCACGAGGTTGAGCAGTGTGGACTTGCCGGCGCCGGACCTGCCCGCGAGCAGGACCTGCTCGCCCGCGCCGCACGCGAACGAGGCGATCTCGAGCAGCGGCTCGCGCTGACCCGGGTACGCGAAGGCGAGATCCGTGATCTCGAGCGCTCCGGCGTGGGTGGTCTCGGGCGTCTTCGTGTCGGCGTTGGACCCAGCCATACCCGGTTGTAGGCGTGCGCTGCGCCCGGCGTCAGTCGAGGACGCGCACATAGAACACCACCCAGGCGAAACGGTCACGCTCGACCACGATCGGGACATACACCGTCTCGTTGTAGGGCAGGTAGTCGTAATCGACATGACCGTCGCGTCGGCGGTGCCGGCGCCAGGTGAACCCGGACCGGACCATGGGCTCGCGCTCGATCGCCTGCGCGGTGCCCATGAACGCCCTCGACCAGAGCGCGTAGTCCGCGCCGATGGACCGCGCGAAGGCCGACAGCGACCCGTCGAAGATCTCGACATTCGTCGTCGTGCTGAAGTCGCTGCGCCCCAGGATCTCCAGCGACGCGGGATCCTCGCTCAGCTGCAGCGCCGCGACGAGCCTCGCTTTCTCTTCCGCGAGTTTCTCGGGGGGCCACGCGTCGGGGTGGACATCGCTCGCGGCACGCTCGGCGTCGATCACGCTGAGCGCCGACGCGACGCGCTCCCAGGGCACCTCGCGGATCACGACTCGTTCGGAGGGCGGGTACGCCGCCTCCGACGCGGGCTCGAAGGTCTTCTCCCAGGGAGACTGGCAGCCCGCGAGCGCGGCGCCGACGAGAAGAACGCGCCAAAGCCTGGACATCCGACGCGTCACGGCTGGCGCCCCCCCGGGGCG
>DLBY01000149.1:7583-10936 GCA_002480345.1 Phycisphaerales bacterium UBA7812
CCCCGGGGCGGACGCCGTTGCGGACGGGTCGCTCAGGTGGGGCGCGTACGGCGTCCCGTCGGGCCGTTTCAGATTGCTCAGCAACCGCATCGCTTCCTGCTGCGCGAGGAGATCGACATGTCCGTCCGCGAAGCCGATCAGGGTCCATGCGGGGTTGAGCGCCGGATCCTCATACACGACGATCCGGGAACTATCGAAGTCGTTTCGCCCACCGGGGACGAAGAAGTAATCATCGCCGAGCCCATCGGTGTACGGACTCACAAAGTCGGCCTGATCCGCATATCCCCCGTCGATGAGGCTCTGCTGCCAGCCGTCGGCGGACTGTGGGAACTGCCCATTGTTCGCGGCGCTCTGGGAGATGATGCCCTGCACGATCGTGCGCACATTCTCGCTGCTCTGCAACCGCTGGGCGGATTCGCGTGCCTTCCCGAGCGCGGGGAGCATGATCCCGATCATCAGCGGGATGGTCACGATCGACACGACGATGCCCAGGCTCGACACGACCACCGCGGCGATCGCCATGCCCTTGCCGCCCGCGCGCGGAGGGGTTTCGCCGGCGCGAACCAACGCGATGATCCCGATGATGAGCGCCGGGAGCCCGGTGAGCGGGCCGAAGCAGATCCACGAGAGGATCGCGAGCACGAGGGCGGTGATCGCGAGCGAACTCGACGGCTCGGCGCCCCCCGTCTGGCCCGCGTGGGTGTATCCGGTCATCGCGCTTCCCTTCTGTGTGAACGCCTGAGGGCCGGTCGGCACGCTCGACGCATCATGAATCTTCCAGCGCGGCATGATACCGGCTCAGTACCCGTCCGCGGGTGATCAATCCCAAGGGCTTCGCGGTGCCATCGTTCTGCGTGCGCACGAGGCAGAGGCTCGTCACATCGTGGGTCGCGAACTTGTTCATGACGGTGTCGAGCGAATCGTCGGCGTGCACGACGGGGATGTCGGTCCGCATCAGCTCCGCGACGAGCAGCAGCGGGATCGCCTCTCGGTCGATCAGCGCCGTGCGCATATCGCCGCCCGTCACCATGCCCATGTACCCGCCCGCCTGATCGACGACGGGGAAGTCCGGGACATGATAAGTCGCGTGCAGGGCGATCAGTTTCGCGACCGGATCGGACGCGTACACGGGCTCCGCGGGCATGGGCTCGGGCTCGACATCGCGCACCGCGAGGCGGCGCAGGATCGTCAGGTCCCGCGCCGCGCCGACCAGCACGCCCTCGCGCCGGAGCTTGAAGGTGTAGACCGAGTCGCGGTTGATCAGCTGGCTCACGACCGTCGCGATGACCGCGGCGAGCATGATCGGCAGCAGCACATACTCGTCGCGCGTGAGCTCGAAGAGGATCAGGATCGCGGTGAGCGGCGCGTGGGTGGAGCCCGCGACGACCGCGGCCATCCCGACGAGGGCGTACGACGCGGGGGAGGCACCGTCGGGCAGCAGCCCCGCGGCATCGAGCGCGACCCCGAACGCGCTGCCCGCGACGGCGCCGAGGAAGAGGCTGGGCGCGAACACGCCGCCCGACCCGCCTGACCCCAGCGTGAAAGTCGTTGCGAGGCTCTTGAGCACCACGAGCGCCGCGAGGAGGACGAAGGCGGTCGGGACGGGCGACCCGGTCGGTCCGGCGTTCCCCCCGTCGGTCGCGAGGTAGGCGGACGGGTCGAGCAGATGGCGGATCGTCTCGTAGCCGTTCCCGAAGAAGGGGGGTGTGTTGCCGCTGGTGCCGACCCCGGGGATCGCGAGGTAGGCAAGGCCGAGCGCCCCCAGCAGCAGCGCGCCGAGGACGGGCTTGACGACGGGATGCAGTTTGACGCGTTCGAACAGGTCTTCTCCCGCGTGGAGCATCCAGTTGAAGAGCACCGCGGAGAGGCCGCAGACGATCCCCAGCACGAGATAGCTGGGCAACTCCCAGAGGGTGAACTGGTATCCGCTGAGCAGTTCGCGGGCGAAGAAGATCGCCTCGTTCTCCCCTCGGAAGCTGTGGGTCGTCGCGGCGCTGAAGACCGAGGCGATGACAATGGGCGTGAACACGCGGATCGAGAAATCGCGGAGCAGGATCTCGAGGACAAAGAAGACACCCGCGATGGGCGCGTTGAAGATCGACGCGATGCCCGCCGCGGCGCCGCAACCGACGAGCGTGCGCACATGCTCGCGCGGGATATTGAGCCTGTGGGCGAGCACGGACCCGGCGGTGGCGCCGATCTGAACGATCGGGCCCTCGGTCCCCGCGGACCCCCCGCTGCCGACCGTCGCGATGGACGCGAACACCTTGACGATGCCAACGCGGGGCTGGATCGTGCCGTTCCGCTGGATGAGGGCCTTGAGCACCTGGGGCACGCCGTGCCCCTTCGCCTCGCTCGCGAAGCGCCAGACGAGCACGGCGCTGATGAGCGCCCCGACCATGGGGATGACGGGGAGGAGCCAGAGGGGGAGGTCGTGGCGCGCGTGCTCGGTGAGTTTTTCGACCTCGTGGAGGAGCCAGGCGAAGCCGAGCGCGCCGAACGCGGTGAGCGTCCCGATCCCGGCTCCGATGATGATGAGATACCAGTCACGCTCGAACCCGAGGCTCCGGATGAGCGATTTGAAGCGGAGATGGAGGTCGGTCGTGGTCACGGTCGGAGGGGCGGGTGCGGCGGACGGCGCGAGAGGGAAAGAGTCGGGCTGCCGGCGAGGAAACCGGCACGGGCGGGATGGTAGAAGGGTGCCGGCCCGCTCGGAGACCCACCTGTTCGTGGTGTTGCGAGGCGGGATCGGCGCTGTCAATGGGCGCTCGATGCTGGATGGCGGCCTGGCTCCATTGTTCAAATCCTGAGAAAGAAACACAAGTTGGGCGGATTTCTGCTTTGAATCCCGGGCCGACTGGTAAACTACCTGCGGTCAGAAGGCCGGGCGAGTGGTCCGGATTCTGCCCACGGTTCAGATTCCGATTCGCCCGAGTCGAGATCGATCAACCGGATACGCAACGACTCGGGCTCTCTTGGATCGGATCAGACTGATGAAGAAGCTGTATGTCGGCAACCTGCCGTTCAGCGCCAGCGAAGCGGAGATTCACGAACTCTTCAGCCAGCACGGCGAGGTCGCCAGCGTGGCGATGATCATGGATCGCGAGACGGGCCGCCCCCGCGGTTTCGGTTTCGTGGAAATGTCCAACGATGCCGAGGCGGACAAGGCGATCGATGCCCTCAACGGGCAGGACTTCGGCGGGCGTCCCCTCACCGTCAACGAGGCCCGTGAGCGTCAGCCGCGCGGCGGCGGCGGCGGTGGCTTTGGTGGCGGCGGCGGCCGTGGTGGTTACGGCGGCGGCGGCGGTGGCGGTCGCGGCGGTTACGGCGGCGGCGGCGGTGGTCGCGGCGGC
>DLBY01000007.1:0-17237 GCA_002480345.1 Phycisphaerales bacterium UBA7812
CGAGCGTCGTCGTCCCCGCCGACCCCGCGCCCCCGACCGACCCCTTCCTGACGATCACGACATCATCAGACCTCCCCCGCGCAACCGGCCGCCCGCCCCGGACGCTCAACGCCTCCCTCACCATCGCCCGCGAACCGGGCCCCGACGGCCTGACAAACGCACTCGCGACCCACGAAACAACGGGCGCCGAGCACCACAACACCGACCGCCTCCAGATCCGTCTCGATCCGCAGGCGTTCCCGGCGCTGCCGGCGGATCTCGGTTCGCTGCTGGATCCGAGGCCGTTGGCGTGGGACCCCGGCGAGGCGGCGACGCTGGCCCTGTCGAGTGTCGCTGGTGACTTCTGGATCGAGGCGAAGCGGACGCTCGACGGGTGGCAGCGGGTTTCGGGATCGGGCGTGACGGATCCGGATCGGGCGATCATGCTCGAGGCCGATGCCGTGCGGGCGCTGCTGGACACGCTCGCGACGACCTGGATGCGCGTGGAACGCACCGATCGCATCGACGGCACCGGGTTCCCGCTGCGGATCACGCTGTCTCCGCTGACCGGTGGCGGGGCGGTCGAACTCGGGGTGTTCACCGACGAGAACGCGATCGTGGTGACCGACGGTCGCGTGGTCTGGACGCTGGAGCGCGCGGCCGGCAACGACGCGGCCCGCCGGTTCATCGACGCGCTCAGCACGCTGCTGAACACCGACCCGATCCAGTCCTGAATGCACCGCCGATCGCCGAGGTTCTCGTTCCGGCCGGTCCCCCCGGCCCGGTACACTCCGCCCATGACCACGATCCACGACGCCGCCGCCGCGATGGGACCGGGCCCGCTCACCGAGGGCGGGCTCCGCCAGCACATCGCGCCGCTCTTCTCACGCGCGCTCGCGGGCGACAAGGCCCGCCGCGAGATCTACCTCGCGAACCACTCCCTGGGGCGCCCGCTCGACCGCACCGCCGACGACATCGCGGGCGCCCTCGACCTGTGGTACACCGACATGGACGGGGCATGGTCCGCCTGGATGGATGCGATGGACGACTACCGCGCCCGCGTCGCGCGCCTCGTCGGGCGCTCGCGCCCCGACGCCGTCGTCCCCAAGACCGCCGCCGGGCAGGGCTTCCGCGCCGTCCTCAACGCCCTGCCCCACCAGGCACCGCATGTGGTCGCGACCGCGGGCGAGTTCGACTCCATCGACTTCACCCTGCGGACCTACGCCCGCAAGCGCCGGGCCCGCGTGACCTGGGTCAAGCCCGACGACACGGGCCTGTTCCACGCCCAGGACATCGTCGACGCGATCACCGACGACACCGACCTCGTCATGGTCAGCCACGCGATCTTCGCGACCGGGCAGATCATCGAAGACATCGGCGCCGTCGTCACCGCCGCCCACGCCCACAACGCCGAGATCGTGCTCGACACCTACCACACCGCGGGCGTGCTGCCCCTGAGCGAGCGGGGCGGGCTCGACGAACTGGGCGTCGATTTCGCGATCGGGGGCAACTACAAGTACACCCGGGGCGGCCCCGGCGCGTGCTGGCTGAGCATTCACGACCGGCACCTGCGCGATGCGGGGCCCGCGCCCGCGGGCTCGCTGTACACGCTCGACACCGGGTGGTTCGCCAAGCACAACACCTTCGCGTACGAGCGCCCGGAGACGCCCGAACTCTCTGCGGGGGGCGACGCCTGGCTCGAATCCACGCCCCCCTTCCTGCTGCCCTACCAGGCAAGGGCGGGTCTCGAACTCGTCGAGGCGATCGGCGTCGGACGCCTCCGCGCCTACAACCTCCGCCAGCAGGCGGTGCTCGCCGAGGCATTGCGATCGCGGGGCATCGAACCCCGCCTGATCGAGCCCCGCGGCGCGTTCCTGCTCGTCCCGCACCCCGACGCGATGGAGATGTCCCGCCGCCTCAAGGACGCGGGCGTGAACACCGACGCGCGCCCCTGCCCCAGCGGAAAGACCGCGCATGTGCGCCTCTGCCCCGACATCCTCAACACCGAGGCAGAACTGCACCGCGCCGCCGAGATCATGGCGGGACTGCTCGCCCCTCGGTGAGCGGACAAGGTGAGCGGGCGATCAGGGATACTCCTGGCGCGTCGCGCGCACCACGATGTCGCTCACATGCACATGCGCGGGCTGCGACGCGACGAACGCGATCGAGCGCGCGATGTCCCCGGGCACGAGCAGAGGACCAAATTTCTCGTTGAACCCCGCGACGAGATCGTCGGTGTAGCCCGCGACCTGCTGGAACTCGCTGACGACTACCGCGGGCTCGACCAGCGTCACCCGCACGCCCTTCGGACCGATCTCCCGCCGCAACGCCTCCGCGAGCGAGTGCACCGCGAACTTCGTCGAGCCGTACATGCTCGAAAACGGGCTCACATGCCGCCCGACGACCGAACCCAGCACGACGATGTCGCGGGGCTGGTTCACCCAGTCCCCATCCGACGGCGCCGACTCCCGACCCGCGGTCATCCGCTCCGCCGCGGCCCGCATCAGCGCCGCCGCGCCGAGAAGGTTCGTGCGCACGACCTCCTCCCACTGCGCCTTATCCGACGACACCACGCTGCCCGCGAGGCCCCGCCCCGCGTTGACCACCACGAGATCCGCGGGCTTCCCGAAGTTCGACTCCGCCGCGTCGAGCATCGCGCCGATCACCGCGTCATCGGCGCAATCGCCCGCGACCGTCGCGACGCACGAGACATGCTCGCCCCCCTCGAGTTCCTTTTTCAGCGCCGCGAGACGCTCGCCCCGCCGCGCGTTGATCACCACGCTCGCGCCCGACTGAACGAGCTCACGCGCGACCGCCTCGCCGATCCCCGCGCTCGCGCCGGTCACGATCGCCACCCGCCCATCGAGATCCATCATCGCATCGCCTCCAACAGATTCGCCCGGATCCGCATGATAACCCGCCCCGACGGTCCCGGGCCGTACCATCGCCCATGCCCACCCCCCCACTGTTCGGCTCGCACCTCTCCGTCGCCGGCGGCATGGTCAACGCGCTGCTCGAAGCGGAGCGACTCAAGATGGACACCGTCCAGGTGTTCACCAAGAACCAGCAGCAGTGGAAGGTCAAGCCGCTCGACCCCGGCGCCTCCGCCGATTGGCTGGGCAAGCTCAAGGAACTGGGCTGGGAAGACCGCACCGTCTCCCACGCGTCCTACCTGATCAACCTCGCGAGCCCCGACGACGAGCTCTGGAACAAGTCCATCGACCTGATGACCGTCGAGCTCGAACGCTGCGAGGCGCTCTCGATCCCCTTCCTCGTCCACCACCCCGGCGCGTTCACCACCAGCGACCGCGACGCGGGCCTCACGCGCATCGCCAGGGCCTACAAGCGGATCTTCAAAAGCACGAAGGGCTTCCGCGTCGTCTCGTGCCTCGAGGACACCGTCGGGTCGGGCTCCAACCTCGGGCGCACCTTCGACGAACTGGGCGACCTGCGCGCCCGCATCATCGAGCAGACCGGGGAGCCCGACCGCGTCGGGTTCTGCCTCGACACCTGCCACGCCCACGCGGGCGGCTACGACTTCTCAACCCGCGCCGGCGCCGACGAAGCCCTCGACGAGTTCGACCGCGTCGCGGGCCTCGCGCACATCCGCTGCCTCCACCTCAACGACTCGCTGAAAGAACTGGGCAGCCGCAAGGACCGGCACGCACACATCGGTGAAGGGACCATCACCCGCCCCCCCGACCGCAAGACCCAGCCGATCAAGGACTCGGGGTTCGCCGCCGTCGTCAACCGCGCCGCCTTCGCCGGCAAGCCCATGATCCTCGAAACCCCCAAGGGCGACGACGAGAAGGGCGTGCCGCACGACACGCGGAATCTGCGCCGATTGCGCCGACTGCTGGACTGACCCACCCGAACAGGCCGATGCTGGCGCTCGTACGCCACGCATCGCGTAAGGTGCGCATCCCGGGACGAACCGAGCCCCGGGATCCGTGGTGAGCGGGGATCCGAGCCGATCCCCCGCGACAAGAGGACCCCGCATGACCGGACGACGACCCAACACCGCCCGCGCCCTGCTCATCGCCCTGCTCACCGGGGTCACCGCCGCCCCGCTCCCGGGATGCCAGACCACCACCGACGCCGCCTCGTCCTCCTCGCCCGCGGCCCCCCAGAACCGACGCGTCACCCGCCGCGCGGAAGCGCAGGACGCCGTCGCCAATGCCGCCAGGCTCCGCGAAGAAGGCGTCTCCCAGGACGCCCTCGCCGAATTCGAGCGCGCCATCGAGATCAACCCCGAACTCACCATCGCCTATGTCGGCGCCGCCGAGATCTACACCGAGCAGGGCCTCTACGGCGAAGCCGAGGAAAAGTACAGACGCGCCACCGAACTCGAGCCCGCCAACTTCGACGCCCAGTACGGGCACGGCCTCGTCCTCCAGCTCCTCAACCGCATCACCGAAGCCGTCCGCGCCTACCTCCGCGCCCTCGCGCTGCGCCCCGATGACTTCGACGCGAACCTCAATGTCGCGACCGCGTACATGCAGCTCGACGAGCCCCGACAGGCGAGGCCCTACGCCGAACGCGCCGTCCGACTCGACCCAGAGGACGGCGCCGCCCGCGTCAACCTCGGCGCGATCTACGCCGAACTCGGCATGCACGACGCCGCCGTCGTCGAATACCAGCAGGCCGCGGAACTCATCGAGCTGGGCCCCGAACTCCTGCTCAACCTCGCCGACAGCCTGGGCAAAACCGGGCGCTACCCCGAGATGGTCTCCACGCTGAGCCAGCTCGTCCGCATCGACCCCAGCGCCGTCGCCTACGAGCGCCTGGGCTCCGCCCTCTTCAAGCTCAAGAACTACGACGACGCGCTCGCCTCGTTCCGAGAGGCGACCAATCTCGACCCGAGGCACTACCCCGCCTGGAACGGCGTGGGCGTCTGCCTCCTCAACCGGTACCTCTGGAGCGAACGCCGCGACACCGCCGCCCGCTCCGGCGCGATCGACGCCCTCCGCCGCAGCCTCCAGATCAGGCCCAACCAGCCCCGCATCATCGAGTTGGTCCGACGCTACGACTGACCTATCGTCGCCCCATGCCCGACACCAGCCTCCTCGAGACCTTCCCCAGCCCCGCGACCTCGTTCCCGTTCGTCATCGAGCACACGAGCGAGGAGTTCACCTCCGTGTGCCCCAAGACCGGGCACCCCGACTTCGCGGACATCACCCTCCGCTACCAGCCCGCGCCCAACGGCACCTGCGTCGAGCTCAAGAGCCTCAAGCTCTACTACCAGTCCTTCCGGAACGAAGGCATCTTCTACGAAGCCGTCACCCACTCCATCCGCGACCACCTCGTCGACCTGATGAACCCCGCATGGCTGCAGATCATCAGCAACTGGAAGGGCCGGGGCGGCATCCGCTCGGTCATCCGTGCGGACTTCGGGGATGTCCCCCCCGCCTACCTCGGGCGATGACGCAGACCCGATAATCCCCGCGATCCGCCGCCTCGCACAGCGGGCTCAACCCGGGCAGACGCCGGGCCGACCTCTGGTCCATGAGCGCGCTCCCCACCCCCGACCCCGCCAACCCCTACCACACCGAGAACGCCGCGGAGTTCGACGCGCCCACCTTCCGCGTCGACGCCCTCATCACCGAACTCCAGAACACCGACGAGGGCGTCCCCACCGGATGGACCGCCCTCGACGGGCTGGGCGTCCGCTTCCGCCCCAAGGAACTCGCCCTCCTCGCCGCCCGCACCGGGCACGGCAAGACCAGCGCCCTGGTCAACATCGCGATGCGCATGCTCGAACGCAGCGCCGCGGTCGGCAGCACCAAGCCCCTGCTCTACTACTCGCACGAGGAACCCCCCGAGCACATCCTCTGCCGACTCATCGCCCTGCTCGCGATCCGACCCATCGAGCCCTGGACCGTCGGCGAGATCCGCGAGCACTTCTCGGGCAAGGGCGCGACCAACCCCAACCGCAACAGCGCCGACTACGCCCAGCTCGACGCCGCCGTCGCGCACCTCAAGCAGGTCGAAGACCGCATCATCGTCATCCACCGCCCCGCGTGGACCGCCGCCCAGATCGGCGAGCACGCCCGCACCATCCACGAGAAATCAGGCGTGGGCGGCATCTTCATCGACTACCTCCAGCGCGTCCCCGTCGTCCCCCCGCTGCACGCGCGGGACCAGGAGATCGCCCTGACGGGCCGCACCCTCAAGTCGCTCGCGGTCGATGTCTCCGCCCCCGTCATCGCCGGTGCACAGGTCGACCGCGATGTCATCCCCGAGGGATACCAGGACCGCGTCCGCAAGGCCGCGTCGGGCTCTATTGCCGACGCGATCGAGATCATGAAGGCCGCCCGCCCGGACCTCAACCACCTCCGCGAGGGCGGGTCCGAGCAGGAGGCCGACCTCATCCTGGGCCTCATGAACTTCGCCGCCGACCTCCGCGTCGAAGCCACGGGCGTCCAGGCCTCCACCGACCACTTCGAGATCGGCGTCCTCAAAAACCGCTACGGCCCCACCGGCAAGTGGGCCGAACTCAGCTACTCGGGCTCGTCCGGCCTCATCTCCGATGTCGGCGCCAAGATCAACCCGGGCGATGTCCTCGCCAAACTCAGCGCCTGAGCGCCGAGAGCCGAGCGCGCCAGATCACGCCCGCTGTCCGTGCCACTGACCTGCGCCGAAGGTCAGTGCCCCCCGATCCCATCCTGCGCCGGGTGCCACCACTCGCCGCAACGCGGCGCAGTGGTGCCGCCGCACACACCAACCCACTCAGAAAAGAGCCCGCACCCCGCCCCGTTCATCCTGCATCCCCCAGCCTCCGTCGTCAACAAATCCTCAGTCCCCTCCAACACCTCCCCGCCGAGCCTCGCAACCGGACCGTTCACTCTTCGTCATCGAGGCCGAGCGCCACGAACGCCGCTTCGTCGAGCCGCGCGACCGGGAACAGGTCCCCCGCCGACAGCCCATTGAAGAACCCCCACGCCGCGAGCCCACCCGTCGACCGCGGCTCGAGCATGTACGACGCGAGCGACCCAAGGGGCTGCGCCGTGACCACGATCGCGTCCCCGCGCCGGACCTCCAGAGACCCGCGCTCGGGCGCCACGCCCAACTCCATCATCAGCCGGTTCTGCCAGACGCGCTCTGATGTCTCGACCGTCTGCACGCGGTAGCGAACCGCCTCGACCTCCTGCGCCGCGCCATCGCCGATCCCCCAGAGCCGCACCCCGTGCGCACGCAGCCGATCGATCACCTCCGACGCCTCGCGAGGCACCACATACGCCGCGGGTCTCCTCACCATCTCCGTCGCGACGAAGTTGTTGAGAATCGGGATCTCGTAGTCCTTCGCGGGTGTCGTCTCGAAGTCGATCTTCGCGCGAAGGGAATGCGCCCCGCTCTCGACGGGCTCGTCATACCCGAGAATCGTCGCGGGCTCCGCGAACGCCCGCGCCTCGGTCTTCACCGCGAGCGGCGCCCCCGCCCGACCACGCTGGAGTTCCCCCGTCTCCGCGACCGAAACGATCTGCTCGATCTCCCGACCGTTCACCGCCGCATACCGAAGAACCGCCTCGCAGAACGCCCGCGTCGAGAGCACCCGGTCCTCGAATGACGCGTACGCGTACGCCTCCGTCAGGATCGAAAGCCGATTCCGCAGCCCGCGATACGCGACCCCGTACCAGGGTTCCGCGGGATAGGTCGTCCACTTCGTGTGGTTCTCCGCGAAGTTCCCGTAGAAATAGGCGTCGTACCCCGTCGCCGCCTCGAAGGCCTCGTCCACGCGGGGCAGCATCACATCGCGCACATACGAAAGCACGACCGGGCTCCCCGCCGGGTGCTTGGGCCCCTGGTAGGTCAGCGTAAACCGGTGGTTCGACCCGTTCGTCGTGTGCGTATCCACGATCACCAGCGGATCCCACGCGTTGAGCACCCCCACCATCGCGCGCGTCTCCGGCGCGTCCATCTTCACCCAATCCCGGTTGAGATCCAGCCCCTGCGCGTTCGCCCGCTCGCCCATCGCCGCGGGCCCGTTCTGCCCGGGCCTGTTGTTCTCCCCGAACGCCGCGTGCCCGTCCGCGTTGTACACCGGCACCACGAGCACCACCAGCTCATCGAGCACCGCCCCCAGCCCCTGGGCCTGCCCGCCCTCGCGCGACGCAACAATCTCCCGCGCCAGCATCAGCAGCGCCTCGGTCCCGCACAGCTCGCCCGCGTGGATCGATCCGAACAAAAGCACAGGCACCCGCCCGCCCAGACCCCGCTCACCGGGCCCATCGACCGACCACGCCACAGGCGGATCCGCGATCACCATCACCGGGATGGCGCGCCCCCCGGCGCTCTCACCGATCGAGCCCGCGGACACCAGCCGCGAGCGACCCAGCGACCCCACCAACGCGCTCACCTGCTCGGAGGCCGTCGCCTCCGCGTACCCCGACCGCTCCGCGACCGTCGCCAGCGACGCATCCCGATCCGGATCCGCCGCCCCCCGCGCCGCGCCGAGACCCAGCACCAGCACACCGCACCCAACGACCGCCTTCATCCATGCCCTGTTCATGGGCCCACTCTACCCGCATGATCGCGATCCGATCGCACGCCGTCCGCACACCGTTCGCGATCCCCCCACGCCGCGCCAGCACAAAGGTCGAGACGAACGCCCACGCGATCTAGAATCCACTTCCGCCGATCCGCGCCCCGGCGAGGGGCCGATCGCTCTCGGGAGCGTTCCCCGCTTCTGCCCGCGGGTTATCCAGCACGCTCCTCCCACGCGGCGCACAGGCCGACGGAAGGGAGGATGCCATGCACACCAGATCACTCACGATCGCGATTCTCTGCGGGCTCGCCCCGCCAGCCAGCGCCGCCTTCGAGGGCTTCGCCCCACGCGTCGATCTCCCCCTCGCAGCCGGATACGCCCCCACCGCGTCGGCCCTCGCCGATTTCGACCACGACGGCGACCTCGACATCGCCGTCTCATGCTTCACCAGCGATACCTACGACCGCGTCGCCGTCTTCTTCAACAACGGGGACGGCACCTTCGCCGCGCCGATCTACCGGGGCGTCGGATCCTCACCCATCGCGATCCTCGCCCTCGACATCAACCTCGACGGAGACCCCGACATCGCCACCGCCAACCGCGACAGCGACGACTTCTCCATCCTCTTCGGCAACGGCGACGGCACCTTCCAAAGCGAGTACTACCGCGCCGCAGGCGACAGGCCCCAGGACATCGCCATCGCCGACCTCAACGCGGACGCCTTCCCCGATGTCGCCGTCGTCAACGAGCTCGACGACACCGTCACCGTCTACTTCAACGACGGAGACAGCACCTTCACATTCGACGCCAACTACACCACCAACAACCCCGACGGCAACTGGGGCAACAACCCGCGAGGCCTCGTCGCGGTCGACCTCAACTTCGACACACTACCCGACCTCGTCACCGCCAACACCGGCTCCAACCGCGCCACGATCCTCTACAACATCAGCGGTTCGCCAGGAAACTTCTACAACGGCGAGTTCGCCCTCTTCCTCGACACCGACGCCTCGCCAATCGATGTCAACGCCCACGACCACGACGGCGACGGCGACATCGACCTCGTCTTCGCCTGCTCCTCGAGCAGCCGGATCCACCGCCGATTCAACGAACTCAGCGGCAACCCGGGCAGCTTCGCCTACTTCCCAACCTCCAGCTCCTTCTACATCGGAGGCGCAAGGCCCGTCGGGCTCTGCACCGCAGACTTCGACGACCTCGAAGCCGACAGCGACCGGGACATCATCGTCGCCGACGAAGTCGGTGACCAGATCGACATTCTGCTCAACAACGGGACCGGAGGCATCATCTTCGGCGGACGATTCGACGCCGCCTCCAGCCCCCAGAACCCCTGCGCAGGCGACCTCGACGGCGACGGCGACGACGACATCGTCACCCCGCAACTCAGCGCCGCCTCCGTCGGCATCTTCTTCAACACCACAACCGTCATCGGAGGGCCCGCGCCCATCGTCCGCATCGACGAGCCCGCCAACTACGGAACCTCCGGAGGCTGCGTCTGCGGCCCCTCCATGACCGTCACGGGCGTCGCCGACATCCCCGCAGGCGGAATCTTCGACCACTACACCCTCCAGTACCGCCGCACCGACCAGCCCGATACCTGGATCACCATCGAGGAGAGCACCACGACCGTCGCCGAGCCCGGTGGATCGCTCGGCACCTGGAGCTTCCCCGCAGCCCTCGAAGGCTTCTACCTCCTCCGCCTCACCGCGACCTCCGCGTCCGGTCTCTCCGCCTCCGATGAAGCCGTCGTCTTCATCTCCCAGAACTACAACTCCGTCGGCTTCCACTTCGCCGCCGGGTACGACGAAGCGTCCACCACCATCGCGGGCCGCAACATCTGCGTCTACGGCTTCGTCAACGACGACGCCTGCGGGCCCAACACCTACACCGTCGACTACCAGCCCGTCGGCGCCGTCACCTGGCTCCCCGTCGACCCCGGGATGCCCGTCTACAGCGGAGACCGCCTCAACACCGAACTCGCGCGGTGGAACACCGTCAGCCTCGGCATCCCCGACGGGGATTACCATGTCCGCGTGATCGGCACCAACGGGTGCGGCCAGTCACGCTCCTTCACGCGCGCCGTCACCGTCGACAACACCTCGCCGCTCGCAGAGATCACCGGGCCCACCAGCTGCTTCTGGATCGACCCCGTGGGCTCGTTCGTCGTCAAGGGAACCGCCTTCGACAACAACCTCACCAGCTGGACGCTCGAGTTCACAGGAGGCCCCTACACAGGCTGGCAGCCCATCCGA
The DNA here is from genome assembly GCA_002480345.1 of Phycisphaerales bacterium UBA7812. GTDB lineage: Bacteria > Planctomycetota > Phycisphaerae > Phycisphaerales > UBA1924 > UBA1926. Next base: position 10,735 of record DLBY01000007.1, read on the forward strand.
ACCAGCACCTCCAATGTCATCAACAACATCCTCGCCGAGTGGGATGTCAACGACCTCCCGCCCTGCGCCTACACCCTCCGGCTCCGCGTCAACGACGCCAGCCACCTCAACTGCGGCACCACTACGGGCCGCACTGACGATCTCGTGACCGTCAACATCGGGTGCCGCGCCGACCTCGCCGCGCCCTACGAGGTTCTCGACCTCGCCGACATCAACGCCTTCGTCTCCGCCTTCATGGGAGGCTGCCCGTAACCCAACCCGTCCGTGTGCCCGACGACCGGCACACGGGCGGACGCCTCAAGGCCCGCCCCGTCCGCAAGGGCGAGGCGGGCCATTCACCCGCCGCGCGCTCCCAGCCGAGGCAACCGCCCCCCTGCCACTTTGACACCCCACCCCCAGGCATCCGCCGCCCACGCCCACTCGGAACCCCATCCGGGCCGCGCCAGGCCCATTTCCACGCCCCAAGCACATCACCCCATCCAAAGCATGGATCGGCACACCATTTGCCCATTGCCCCCCCGATGCGGAATGTGCGCCTCCACCCAGCCGACCCGTTCAGCCCCGCAGGGGCGAGCGGAGACGCCGCGCCCCGCCCCGAACCCCACACCAACGGCTCGACCGAGCACCGTCTCAACCTGCTCCTGTCCTACGCCGGGTGGGACGAGACCCCCTGGGTCGACCGCCTCCCCCCGCTCCTGAACCCCATGGGCATCGCGAGCCACCGGGCCCAGAACGCCCGCGAGGCCTCCCGCGTCATCGAGTCCACCCCAATCCACATCGCGGTGGTCGATCTCGCCCTTCCCCTCGAGGGCGAGAAGGCGACCGAGGAAGCCGGACCCCGCGTCCTCGAACTCCTCGCCCGCCTCAAGCACCCCCCGCCCACACTCGTCATCAAGCGAGGCCGCACCAGCCGGGACGACCGACGCGAGATGGCCGCCGCCCTCCGCCTCGGCGCCTTCGCCGTCCTCGACCGCCCCCGCGCCCAGCAGGACCTCGAGACCCTCCTCGAACTCCTCCGCCGCGTCCTCACCCGCCACTACCGCAACACTTGGCCGACACGAGAGGGGCAGCACGGATGAAGTACCTCGCCCCGCTTGTCATCGTCTGCACCACACTCGCACTCACCGGCTGCACAGACCACGCGGCCAACGCAAGCCAATACATCCATAGCTACATCGGCAACCCCGGGAACGCCGACGCCCTCCGCGAAGCCCTCAAGACAGAAAAGGGACGCGACGCGATTGCCGGCGCGGCCGCCGCAAACCCGCTCGTCGCCTTCGACGGATCCAACCGCGTCGTACTGATCGAACAAACCAACGAGGGAGACCTACTCCATTTCGTTGAACTGTCCGCGACGAATCACGACGCGATGCCGAAATCCCTCAGCCTCTCCACGATGCGTCTCCGTCCCGGCCCACCCGAGTCAAAGAACACAATCTCCGATCTTCGGTTCACCGACATCGAACTCCACTACACCGTCACCACACCCGGAGGCGAAACCGACCAACGCCGAGCCGTCTGGGACGAGAACACGCTGCGAGTCGAGAACATCCCGTAACAGAACACCACACATCGAACCACTCGCTCAAGCGAGGGGAGAATCCCACCCTCGCCGCCACAGGCCGGCGACTCAACAAGTCCCAACCTCACGAGCGGACGCTCGTGACAAAACAAGTCCAACCCTCGCCGGCGGACGCCGGCGACTCAAACAGGAGCGAAGCAAAATGGCAACCGCAACCAAAACGAAGAAGTCCACCAAAGTCGACATCCGCCCCCTCCACGACAAGATCATCGTCCGCCGCGACGAGGCCGAGGGCGTCACCGAGTCGGGCATCTACCTCCCCGAGTCCAGCAAGGAGCGCCCCAAGACCGGCACAATCGAGGCCGTCGGCAACGGCAAGCTCAACACCGAGACCGGCGAACGCACCCCCCTCACCCTCAAGAAGGGCGACAAGGTCATCTTCACCTCCTACGCCGGCACCGAGATCAAGCTGGGCGACGACGAACTCCTCATCATGAGCGAAGACGATGTCCTCGCGGTGATCGACTGAACCAAGGGCACGGAGCGACGAAGGCACGCAGGCACGAAGAGCCGCGCGTGGCCACCACTTCGTGCCTGCGTGCCTCAGTGCCCGGGTGCCTCCCCATGACACACACCGCCCTCCGCAAAGCCCTCGAAGAACTCAAAGGCCAGCGCACCGCGACCTTCGTCTTCCAGCACATCCTCGGAGAGCCAAACACACTCTCCGTCCAAAACGCCATGCTCGTCCCCGAGGAAGCGGACGGGCTCATCAAACTCACGGACGGCCAGTCCATTTACATCATCGACGCCGACCGAGTCGCATACATCCGGCTCGGCACCAAGTAACACGATTCCCCTCTGAGAGAAAGGAGAGCGGGCGAACGGAGACACAAGGAACCCGGGAACACGGCAAGCCCCCACAGCGGCAACCCCGATCCCCGATCCCCGATCCCCATTCCCCGCTCCAAAGGAGCACACCATGCCCGCCAAGCAAATCGCATTCGACACCGACGCACGCGAGAAGATCCTCCGAGGCGTCCAGAAACTCGCCCGCGCCGTCAAGGTCACGCTCGGCCCCTCCGGCAAGGTCGTCGTCCTCGAAAAATCCTTCGGCGCCCCCACCGTCACCAAGGACGGCGTCACCGTCGCCAAGGAGATCACCCTCGACGACCCCTACGAGAACATGGGCGCCCAGATGGTCAAGGAAGTCGCCTCCAAGGCCTCCAAGGAGGCCGGCGACGGCACCACCACCGCCACCATCTACGCCGAGTCCATCCTCACCGAGGGCCTCAAGAACATCACCTCCGGCGCCAACCCCAACCAGATCAAGCGGGGTATTGACTCCGCCATCACCGCCCTCATCGAGCAGCTCCACACCATGAGCACCCCGGTGACCGGCTCCAAGGAGATCGCCCAGGTCGCCACATGCTCGGCCAACCAGGACGACTCCATCGGCAAGATCATCGCCCAGGCGATGGACAAGGTCGGCAAGGACGGCGTCATCACCGTCGAAGAGGGCAAGTCCCTCGAGACCGAGGTCGAACTCGTCGAGGGCATGCAGTTCGACAAGGGCTACCTCAGCCCCCACTTCGTCACCGACACCGCCAACATGGCCTGCGACCTCGACAAGCCCTACATCCTCATCCACGAGAAGAAGATCTCCTCCGCCAAGGACCTCCTCCCCATCCTCGGCAAGATCGCCGACGCCGGCGCCTCCCTCCTCATCATCGCCGAGGACATCGACGGCGAAGCACTCGCCACCCTCGTCGTCAACAAGCTCCGAGGCACCCTCAAGGTCGCCGCCGTCAAGGCCCCCGGGTTCGGCGACCGCCGCAAGGCCATGCTCGAAGACATCGCCACCCTCACAGGCGGCACCGCCGTCATGGAAGAACTCGGCATCGACCTCGAGAAGCTCGAACTCAACGAGCTGGGACGCGCCAAGAAGGTCACCATCGACAAGGACAACACCACCATCGTCGAGGGCGCCGGCTCCTCCGACGCCATCCAGGGCCGCATCGAGATGATCCGCGCCCAGATCGAGGCCTCCTCCTCCGACTACGACCGCGAGAAGCTCGAAGAGCGCCTCGCCAAGCTCGCCGGGGGCGTCGCCCAGATCAATGTCGGCGCCGCCACCGAAGTCGAGATGAAGGAGAAGAAGGCCCGCGTCGAGGACGCACTCCACGCCAGCCGCGCCGCCGTCGAAGAGGGCATCCTCCCCGGGGGCGGCGTCGCCGTCCTCCGCGCCCGCAAGGCCCTCGACACCCTCAAGAAGAAGGCGACAGGCGACGAACGCGTCGGCATCGACATCGTCAGCCGCGCCGTCTCGGGCCCGATCAAGCAGATCGCCGCCAACTGCGGCCTCGACGGCTCCGTCATCGCCGCAAAGGTCGAAGAGTCCACCGAGACCAACTTCGGCTACAACGCCCTCACCCACGAGTTCGGCGACCTCGTCAAAATGGGCGTCATCGTTCCCACCAAGGTCGAACGCATCGCCCTCCAGAACGCCGCCAGCATCGCGGGCCTCCTCCTGACCACCGACGCCGCCATCGTCGAGCTGAAGGAGAAGAAGCCGGCCGCCGCGGGGGCGGGCATGGACGACGATTTCGATTATTGATCGGTATTTGTAAGCAAAAGGGCTAGCACCAGCCCTTTTCTTCTGGTCTTATTTCGGTGACATTTTTCATTTTGGTCAGCTATTTGCTTCCCGGTTTCTCCTTAACATGGTATAATCGAGGGATGCCCAGGCCCAAGAAAGACCCGAGCGACCGCGTTGTCAAGTCAGGGGTATCCATCCCGAGATGGCTGAAGGACAAGATGGACTTCCACGCCCCCGATATGAACTGGAGCGCGTTCTTTTGCTCGGCTGTCGAAGAACGGATCGAGGAGATCGAGTCTGTTTGGCGCGACTTGAGCCGACCAGAGGCGGATGACGCGTTCATCGCGCGCCGACTCACGACCCCAACGGACTTCGTGCTCGACCGCAAGCGTGACGAGGGCGCGTATGAGGGCTACCTGCTCGCCAAGCACAAGCTCGGCAAGGCCACGCTGCGCGCGATCGGAACTGTGGATCTGTGGCCCCCTGAGCACATCGGCAAACCGCCGCTCGTCAGTGACACGGACCAGTTCAAGCGTCTGATCGAGTCCGCGCAACGGAACGGAGTTGTTGATCCAAAGTTCGACGAGGACGACGAAGAGCCTTGGGGCATCCCCAACCCCGCGTGGGTCGCCTTCCCTCGCATGGACAGCGGAGCTTGGCCGTCGCAGAACCCTCTGTGGGACGCGTGCGCTGTGATCTCGTCTTCACTCTGGCCTGAAACGATTCGGCCTCGTCGTGCCGAGTCACCGCCCAATTTCACTGAGTTCTACCTCCCCACTCTGCTCGAACTACACAAACGAGAACGAGCACCGATCCACAACCCGCAGGGTCAGGCGAGCACAAGGGATGAGGCTGAGCCAATCGATATCGCCCACATCTGGACAATACCGATCGCAAACGACGAAGCGGCTTGCGACATTCGCATCGTGGACCCGGTCGATGAGGCTGTCTGGCACACAGTTGCAGCGGGCACACCATTCGCCGAGATCTACGCCGATTGGGGAGGGCTGCGCAAGGACGTCGGCAGTTGGCACGACCCTCAAGCGATCGCGTGGGCGCGAGGGTTCCTCGACTCTGCCAGATCCATCTGGCGTCGAGTAAGTACCAGGCTCGACGGCTAGGACGGCAGTTCCGACCAGCCGTCGAGCGAAACGAATGCCGGAGGCTGCAATGGAATCGCTGATTTCAAACGGTATCGCTCTGCGCACACTCCGCCGCACCTGGACGTCGATCGGAGGACTGGTCGAGCGGAATCCCAGGAAGGGAGGGGAGGAACGATGGCGCGATCCGGACACCAACGAGACCGTCACGATGAACAGCCGAAAGAAAGTCGCGTGCCGGCCAGCGGTACTGCTCGTCCGCAAACGACAGGCTGCGCTCGCAAAACATAACACCCAGCCGAACGGCGAACTCGACATGTATGCGAGATCGCTGTTCGGCAGCTCTCCAACGAAGGGAGAACACCATGGCGAAGGGCTCAGGCGGAAAGGGCGGAGGCAAGTCCGGCGGAAAGAGCGGTGGCAAGGGGAGCGGCAAGGGAAGCGGCGGCAACCCGAACTACCCAAGCACGACCGGCAATCCCTCGGGCCCCGGAAGGGGTAACGCGCCCAAGGGCAAGTAACTGGACCGCCCGCCTGCGGTGAAATCACCCGCAGGTGGGCATTGTCAGTCTGTGAGGTTGGGTATCACCGGGTGCCATCAAGAAACCACACGCCGGCACCCCCAAACCCGTGCCACTGACCTGTCCCCAGGTCAGTGCTCCCCCACCCAGCCCCCGCACCCCCGCCAAACCCAAACACCACGCCCGGCCCCATGCCTCCCGCTCCCCGGCCGCCAGGGAGAGGGCCCCACACTGAACAGCCGTGAGGGGCGCCCCTATCGCCGCCCCCACCCAATCCTCGGCCTCCCCGTCTGAAAGAGGGGTTGCAGGGGAAACTTCCCCTGCAGTTGTGCGCACATAAGCACACCGGAGTTACGAATCTCCCCCGCAAAACCCCCATCCGTGCGCAAACCCCCGTCCCTCCCCACACAACCCCTTGCAACCCGCCACCCAATCCCGATCATGACCCCATCCCCCCTCGGCCCGCGACGCCAACAGGCCCGCATGCCCACAGGCCCGCATGCCCACAGGAGGGAACGATCATGACCAAGCAATCCTGCGAGACCAACACCCCCCAACTCGACCACCTCACCCTCACCGCCTTCTCTCAATCCCTCGCCCCACCCGCTCAACCCTCCCCCTCCCCGTGGCACGGGCGTCCCGCCCGTGTCTCCCAACCCTTTACCCCCAACTCCCAACCCTCTCCCCTCTCTCCCCCCACTGGTGACTGGTCACCGGTCACTGGTGACTCTCCCACCGCTCCTCCCCCTCCCCCCCCTTGCCCG
>DLBY01000007.1:17552-18034 GCA_002480345.1 Phycisphaerales bacterium UBA7812
CCCCCCCATTGCCCACTCCCCATTCCCCATTCCCTCCTCCCCGATCTACTGACAGACTTCCTCTCCGCCGAGCTCGGCATCCTCCAACTCTGCGAACACACGGGCCGCACCCCCCAGCAACTGCTGGCCGATCTCCAGCAACTCCGACCCGAACTCGACGCCCTCGCCCAACTCGCCGAACTCCGCCAAAGCCTCATCGAGGCCCAGGCCAGGGTCGCCGCCACCGCCCGCCTCCTCGACATCGTCCGCGACAGCGCGCACGACCACGACCACAAACCCTCCGCCGCCGTGGTCGCGCGCACCAACGAAACCGCCCGCAAAGCCGCCGCCCAACTCCTCCGCGCGCGACCCACAACCGCGCGCAAAATCTCCTCCCCCGTCACCGCCCCACAGGGGACCGCCGGAGGTGGCCCGCCCCTTCAACAGACGGACGGGTCGGAGGGGGTGACAGACAGACACCACCACTCGCCGCAACGCGGCGC
>DLBY01000121.1:0-15325 GCA_002480345.1 Phycisphaerales bacterium UBA7812
TCGGTCACGCGGACGAACCGTCCGTCGATCTCGATCGCCCATGGGTAGTTGCCGTTGTGGTCGTATTCGGTCACCGCGCCGCTCGCGTCGACATGGGCGGCCTTCAGGTCGTCGTCGGTGCCGAAGAAGACGAGCCGTTCGCCGCCGCCCCCGCCGCTCCAGCGGAGTTCTGCGCCCGAGGCGCCGGTTCCCTCGAGCGTGCGCTTGAGCACCATGTCGGGGAACTTCTGGAAGGCGGTGTGGCGTTCGCGCGTGCCCCGGCCGTCGGTGATCACCACATCGATCGCGGGGTTCTCGCCGCCGTCCGGGTTCTCGTTGAGCCCGCCCGCGACGACGATCGCGGAGTCGTAGCGCTGGATGCGTTCGACGGTCCAGCCGGGGATCGCCTCTTCGCCCTCGTCGCCGAGCTGGTGGGTATGTCCCGCGGTCGTGAACTGGTAACCGCTCGTCGATTCCGCGGCCTCGGGGGGGGTCCATGTTTCGCCCCGCCCCAGCACCTCGACGGTCATCCCGCCGATGAAGGCGGGGCCGCTCGTCTTGGCGGATTCGCCGATCCAGACGCCCTCGGACGGCCCGAACGCGACCTGGAAGGCGCGCATGGGCGCCGGCGCGTCGTTCGCCATGAAGGGCTCCTGCGTGCAGTTGGCCCATCGTTCGACGATCTCGACCTGCACGCCGTCGAGGTCGAGCGTCCCGCGGACATGGTTCTCCGCGGAGGCCTCCGCGACGGTGCGGGGCCCGCCTTCACCGGGTCGGACGAGCTCGATCCGTTGGGTGTCCATCTCGAGGGCGCTGGCGCTCTGTCCCTCCTGCACACGGATCTGCCCCTCGATGCGCCCGAAGAGCGACCAGAACGAGCCCACGATGAGCATAATCAGCCCGGTGTGGACGGTGATGAAGCCGATGTGCCGGCGGCGCCACGGGAAGCGTGTGATGACCGCCGCGATCAGGCTCAGGCAGATCAGCCCCATCAGCGCGATGAACCAACCCGATCCGTAGACCAGCCGCGCCGCGACCTTGGCGCCCTCCGTCGAGTCGAGATAGGTGCCCCAGACCATCGCCGCGGCGACGAGGACCATCGTCGGGACGGCGAGGCGCAGCCCGCCCACGAAGAGCAGGACGCGTCCGAGCAGCGTGTGGTGCCAGTCGAGGTGTGCCTTCATCGGCTCCTTCCCAACGCCACGGGATCGTTCTTGTGCTCCAGCGATGCGGCACGCAGAGCGGTCGCTGGGGACTTGCGGCGTCTTGTCTGCGGTATTAAAATGACTGAGTGTCACCTTTTCAAGCCAACTGTATCTGGAAATCAACAATCTGGGCTATCTCACGGTGATGTGGCCGAGAAAATGCAAACGAAGACCGAATAGAAGCGGTCGATTGGGGGCCGAGCGGCTCAGTTTGCACGCGAGTCGGCGTTACGCATCCGCGCGATGAACGCGGTCCCGCCCTCGGCGCGGGGTTCGCAGATCAGGGTGCCGCCGTGCGCCGCGAGCAGGTCGCGGCTGATCGGGAGGCCCAGCCCGGTTCCCCGGCCCGCGGGCTTGGTGGTGAAGAAGGGATCGAAGATCCGCTCATGCTCTGATTCGTCGACGCCGCACCCGTTGTCGGCGACTTCGAACAGGCAGGTCTCGCCGTTCGCGTGCGTGCGGATCCGGATATCCGGATCGTCGATCTCGCTCACCGCGTCCGCGGCGTTCAGCACGAGGTTCATGAGCACCTGCTGGAGCGCGCGGGGGCGTGCGAACACCCTGGGGAGGTCCTGCTCGAGGTCGAGCCTGATGTCGACCTCGCGGAGCCTTCGGTCGTACCCGAGGATCTCGATCGTGTCGCGGATGAGCGCGTTGAGATCCACGGGCTCGGGTTCTCCCAGATCGGGGTGCCCGAGGGTGGTCATCTGCCTGAGCGTGGCGCTGATTCGCGCGATCTGTTCCCGCAGACGGGTGATGGCTTCGGGCCTGGGCTTGTCGGGCGATCGCTGCATGAGCTGGAGCAGCCCGTCCATGCTCGCGAGCGGGTTGGAGATCTCGTGCGCGACGCCCGCGGCGAGTTGGCCCACGGAGACGAGTTTCTCGTGCTGCCGCATCGCCTGCTCCTGGGCGTCGAGGCGATCGTTCGCCTCGCGGAGCCGGCGTTCCTGTCTGAGCCGGTGCGTCTCGCGCCTGAAGATGCCCCGCGTGACGCGGTTGACGAGGTGCACCGCGAAGAACATGGTGAGGATCCACCCGATCGCGGTCATCCGCTCGAGCCCGTCGTCGGGCCAGCTCCCGGTCGCGCCGAGCGAGAAGGTGAACAGCGCGATCGCGAGCAGCGCCGCGCCGTAGGCCTGGACGCGTGAGAGGAAGAGGCTCGCGAAGATCGGGGGGATCACGAAGAACCCGAGGGCGGGGCTCCGCAGCCCGCCCGTCGCGAGCACGACGAGGGTCAGGGCCGCGAGGTCCGCGACGAGCTGCGTCCACGCCATCGCGGGCAGCCAGCGTCCGCGCCCCGCTTGGTTCCCGAGGCGGCGCACGCCCAGGTAGAGCGCCGCGTTCAGGAGCAGGACCACCGCGCCGGCACCCGCGACGAGCCCGACGGGTTCGAAGTAGGGGCCCAAGACCGATTGCGCGATGTCGAAGGCGATCATCGCGCCGCCCGCGTGCCAGTGCAGGGTGGTCACCCAGGCGAACTGACGCCTGAGCAGGGGGCGCAGGAGATCGCTGTGGGCGGCGTTCATGATCGCTCCGCCTTGCTCGGGCGGGGCGTGTCGGCCCCGGAATCGTCAGCGGGCGAGGCCTCGGGAACGCCGTTGTCCAGCGGCTGCTCCGCCGCGGTGCAGCCGGGCAGGTCGAGCATCAGGGTCCCGTCCGCGTACTCGGTGACGACGATCCGGCGGACATCCTTGAGCGAGGAGACGGTCGCGGCGATCCGGTGGAGATTCTCCCGGATCCGGATCAGCTTTCGGGTGAGGGCCTCGTCGCCCTTCGCGTGCCGATCGAGCGAGGAGACCTGCAGCTCGATGATGTTGATCACATTATTCAGCTCGTGATTCAGGCTCACCCCGAGCTGCTGGAGGACCTCCATCTTGCGTTGCTCGTTCAGGCGGAGCTGCGCGGCGAGCGTATTGTACGATTCCGCGAGGACGCCGAACTCGCTGACCTGGGGGATGCTGACGCGGTGGTCGAACTCCTCGCGCGCGAGGGCCCTGGTGTGCTCGACGAGCGCTTCGACGGGGCTGACGATCATCCCGCCTGTGCTGAGCAGCAGCACGATGGTGACATTGAGCGCGACGAGGGCGGCGATCGTCAGCCCGATGATCAGGTTCCGCAGGTCGTGGGTGATGCCGAGCTGGCGATCGAGCGCGACGGTGCGGTCGAGCTGGCGGAGGTGGGCGACCTGGGCGAGCAGGATGTCGGCGTACCCCGGCGCGTTCTGCCTCCACGACGCGAGCCCGCTGCCCTCGATCCAGGAATCGGGCGGCGCGATCCCGTCGAGCATCGAGCCCAGCCGCTCGTAGACCTCGGCGCCCGACCCCTGCGCGATTGCCTGCTCGCCCACCGCCTCGTAGGCGGCGTGCACCTCGTTCCCCGCGTCGGCGATGAGCATCCGGGAATCGGGCTCGGAGAGCGCAGCGTCCTCGAGGATCTCGCGAGAGGTGACGATGGCGGATTCGAGCCGGTCGATCGACTCCGCGGAGGACGCGGAGACCGCGGACGCGGCGTCGAGCTCCCGGATGATGCCCTGGAGGAGCACGATGGCGCTGACGGCACCGACGACATAGATCGCGACGAGCACGCCGAGCCGGGTGAGCAGTTTGCGTCTGAGCATCGCGTGCTCCCGGTCCGGTCAGGTTGCGATGCTGGAGGCCTGGTCCTCAGCATCGAGGTTCTTGGGGATATCGAGCTCGTCGAGCTTGCGGTAGAGGCTGGAGACGCTGATGCCCAGGTGCTCGGCGGTCTCCGCCTTGTCGTAGCGGTGCCGCCTGAGCATCTGGATGATGTGCTGCCGCTCGAACCGGCTCATCGCCTCGCGGAGCGCCTCGCACTGGGAGGGCTCGGTATCGGCGCCGGCGGTCTCCGCGGGCCCGAACGGGAGGTCGCCCACATCGATGTGCCGATCGTCGGCGAAGATCACCGCTCGCTCGATGACATTCTCGAGCTCGCGGACATTGCCGCGCCATTCGTGGTTGAGCATCGCGCGCATCGCGGCGTCGGTCACGCCGATGGGTTTCTTGCCCATGTCCCGCGTGAACCGCTCGAGGAAGTGGTGCACGAGCAGTGGGATGTCCTGCTGGCGTTCGCGCAGCGGGGGGAGCTCGAGACGCACCACATCGAGGCGGTACATCAGGTCCTCCCGGAAGGTCCCCTCGCGGCACTGCTCCGCGAGGTCCCGGTTCGTGGCCGCGATGATGCGCACATCCACCGGCCTCGCCTTCGTGTCGCCCACCGGGACGACGACGCGCTCCTCGAGCACACGCAGCAGCGAGCTCTGCACCGGCATCGGGAGCGTCGAGATCTCGTCGAGGAACAGCGTTCCGGTGTTCGCGGCCTCGAAGTACCCCTCGCGATCGCGGACCGCACCGGTGAACGCGCCCTTCCGGTGCCCGAAGAGCTCCGATTCGATCAGGCTCTCGGGGATCGCGCCGCAGTTCACGGGTATGAAGGGCTTGTCACGGGTGATCCCGTTGTAATGGATCGCGCGCGCGAAGAGCTCCTTGCCCGTCCCCGAGGCGCCGAAGAGCAGGACGCTCGAACGCACGGCCGAGAGCTTGCGCACCTTCTCGAACAGCGCGCGCATCGCGGGCGAGTCGCCGATCAGGTTGTGGAAGGTGCTGGGCTCGGCGAGCTGGTCGGTCTGCGCCGCAACGATCCGGCGCATCGAGTCGATCTCGAGCGCGCGGCGCACGCGGAGGATCAGGTCCTCGAACTGGACGGGCTTGAGCAGATAGTCCGCGGCCCCCTCGCGCATCGCGCCCACGGCGCTGTCGACCGTCCCGAAGGCTGTGACGATCATCACAGGAGTTTCCGGCGCGATCCGGCGGGCACGGCGCAGCAGTTCCACGCCGTCCATCTGGGGCATCCGGATATCGCTGATCACCAGGTCGAACGGGCGTTCGAGGAGCAGGTCGTGCCCGGCCTGCCCGTTGGACGCCTGGACGACCTCGAAGCCGTCCTCCTCGAGCAACTCGGCCATCGATTCTCGGAGCAGCTCCTCGTCCTCGACAAGCAGAATGGACTGGCTCATCGACCGCCTCCGTGCCGGGCCGACGGTTCGGCTCGGACCGATTCAGATCGTGTCAGGGCAGGTACTCCGCCGGGATGGGCGCATCGCCCCGCTCGTAGTCCCAGTAGACATTGACAATCCACCAGCGGTCCCCGTCCTTGAGCAGCTGGATGCTGTAGATCCCGCGGGAGTAGGGGTTCGGGTCGCTCTCGATGCGGCGGGATTCGTAGGTGCTCCAGACCTGGGCGATGTTCCCGAAGGCGTCGACCTTGCGGTGGACTTCGCGCTCGTAGTACCCGCCGTTCTCCATGTAGGTCTTGTTGAAGGCGATGAACTCCTCCATCTTCATGATCCAGAGCCCGCTGTGATCGCCGCGCACGGGGCGCGCCGCGACCAGCCTCGCCATGGGCTGGAACAACGACTTCAGCCGTTCCCAGTCGCGGGCCTCGCCCTTGGGGCCCGAGAGGGTGTCGTAATAGGCACCGATGATCGCGTCGATCGAGGCGACATCCGCGGGGTCCGCGGGCGGGGGCTCGTCGAGGCCGGGTGTGTTCTCGCGTTCGACGACATTCGGGTGCCCGCTGGGCATCCCGTCGGGCTGCGGGTGGCCCGCGGGGAGGTCGGGATGCGCGGGCTGCGCCCCGGACCCCATCGCGATGGTCAGGAACGCGGAAGCGATGAATTCAATCATGGTGCGGTCCTTTCCGCGGAGTCTCGCGTGCGGGGCAAGGCCCGGCACCCGTGTTCACGCGGCGTGCGGTGCCCCGGCCTTGATGTCCCAGCCGCGGTCCCGACGCTCGGAACCGTGCTGGGCGACCCATTATAAAGATAATCGGATCCACTTGTCAAGATTTTGGGGTTCGGATACGATGGATTGCACACCCGAAGGTCCAGAAGAGGGCCTGGTACGCGAGAGGACCCACGATGAAACGCCTCTGGTCATGGATGTGGGCCGAGCGCCGGAAGTGGCGCGGGTTCGCGGTCTCCGCGTTCGTGGTGTTCCTGGTCGGGAGCGTGATCAGTGTCGAGGTGACGAGTCAGCCGCATTTCTGCGGCTCGTGCCACATCATGGAGCCTTATTACGAGAGCTGGGAGACGAGCAGCCACAGCGATATCTCGTGCGTGAAGTGCCACATCGAGCCCGGGATGAACAGCTACATCCACGCGAAGCTCAACGGGCTGGGGCAGGTCGTCGATGACACGCTGAATCGGACGGGCTTCAAGCCCTCGGCGTCGGTCACCGAGCTCAGCTGCACCCGATCGGGGTGCCACAGCGTGGAGACACTCGGGGGGAAGACCGTGGACAACGGCGTCTTCCGCTTCCGGCACGACAAGCACCTCGGGCGTTCGCACCTCGGGGTCGAGATCACCTGCAGCACCTGCCACTCGCATGTGACGGGCGATGAGCACTTCGAGGTGAACACGAGCGTCTGCATCACCTGCCACATGCTGGAGCGTGACCGCGACCCGCTCGCGGGCGCCGCGACCGCGGAGGCGGAGATCCGCATGGTCGTCCGCGCGGGGTACACCATCCCGGGCGAGCAGAGCCCCGACGGGAGCGCGTTGCCGCCCAGTGCGTGCCTCGCGTGCCACGAGGCACCCACAGAGGTGTTCGAATCCAACGGGCTGACGGTGGACCACACCGAGTTCCTCGCGCACGGCGCGTCGTGCGAGTCGTGCCACAAGCACGCGACCGCCCAGCCGCCCGCGATCGAGGACGGTCGCTGCGTCGCGTGTCACACCTTCGGTGTGGAGCGTTCGCTCCCCATCGAGGAGATGCACCAGATCCACGCGCACGGCAAGCACAAGATCGAGTGCTTCAGCTGCCACGGGATGCCCCAGCACGGGCTGACCGCCCAGGCGATGTCGCTCGAGCAGTTCGACTGCCGGCAGTGCCACATCGACCAGCATTCTGCGCAGCGCGACGCGTATCTGCTCGCGGCGTCCGAACCGGGGGAGGCGGCGCATCCCGTGAGCACCTCGGGCGCGGTGAACCCGATGTTCCTCGCGCATGTGGACTGCACGGGTTGTCATGTCTCGAGCGACGCGACCCCGGAGAACCCCATGGACCGTGCCCAGATCCGGACCGCCTCCGCGGAATCGTGCGACCGATGCCACGAAGCGGGCATGGGCGAGCGGCTCATCCCGCTCTGGCAGAACGCGACGCGGACGCTCTATGACAACGCGGCGCAGCGTGCCGAGGCGCTGCTTGGGGTCGAACTGGATGCCGAGCAGAGCGAGTCGTTCGAGCGTGCCAGGCGATTGCTGGATCTCGTGCACCTCGACGGGAGCTGGGGGGTGCACAACCCGACCTACACCGAGAAGCTGCTGCAGGACGCGCTCGACCTGCTCCGCTCGGTCCAGGCGAGCGTCGATTCATCGCCGGGAATCGGGGGCGCGGGGTGATCCCGAGGGCCGCCATCCTCCTCGCGCTCGCGGCGGGCGCGGCGGTCGCGCAGCCCGAAGCGCCGAGGACACGGGTGCGGGACTGCACCACGGGAGGGTGCCACGCGCAGACGATCGATCACGAGGTGCTGCACGCGCCCGCGGCGATCTCGTCGTGCGATTCGTGCCATGCCTATGCCGATCCATCGTCGCACAGCTTCACGCTGAAGCGTGAGGGCGCGGACCTGTGCACCTTCTGTCACCTCGGCGCGGGGACCCAGCTGGGCATGGTGGGGCACAAGCCCTTCGATGAGGGCAACTGCACCGGTTGCCACGACCCCCACGGGTCGCACGACACGAACTTCCTGAAAGCCGACACCCAGGCGGGGCTGTGCATGCGCTGCCACGCGGATGTCCGCACGGGCACGCATGTCCACACGCCCGCGGCCGACGGGGAGTGCCTCGGATGCCACGAGGCGCACGGCGCGGAGCACCGGGGCCTGCTGACCCGGGACGGCAGCGCGATGTGCTACACCTGCCACGCGGATACGCGGGACCTGGTCGTCAACGCGACGATGGTCCACGCGCCCGCGGGGCGCGATTGCCTCGCCTGCCACGCGGCGCACGCGTCGGACCACGCGAACCACCTCAGCAACGAGCCTCTCGAGTTGTGCTCATCGTGCCACCCCGGGCCCGCGATGACCGCGCGCCACGCGAAGGTGACCCACTCCGCGGTGCTGGACGGGCGGGCGTGCCTCAACTGCCATCAGCCCCACGCGAGCAACCACGAGGGCATGCTGCATCTCGATCCCATCGCGTCGTGCCTCGCGTGCCACAGCACACCTATCACACGGGCCGACGGGCGCGTCGTCGCGGCCGTCTCCGAGATCGCATCGGAGGGCGCCGTGATGCACGGGCCCGTTCGCAAGCAGCTGTGCACGGGGTGTCACGAGTTGCACGGCTCGGCGCACGAGGACCTGCTGGTCGCGAACTATTCGTCGAACTTCTACGAGCCCTTCAAGCTCGAGCACTACGCGCTGTGCTTCGAGTGCCATGCCAAGGAACTCGTGCTCACGAGCGATTCGACGATCGAGACGAACTTCCGGAACGGCTCGCAGAACCTGCACTTCGTCCATGTGAACCGGGAAGAGCAGGGGCGCGCCTGCCGGTCGTGCCACGCGACGCACGCGAGCATGAACAGGCTGCATGTGCCCCAGTCCGTCCCGTACGGCTCGTGGAACCTGCCCCTGAACTTCAAGATGACCGAGACCGGGGGGCGCTGCGACTCCGGGTGCCACCGCCCCGCGACCTACGACCGGATCGCGCCGACGATCGGGATCGAAGAGCCGGACCAGCCCGGCGGGTGACCGTCTTGCTGCCGCAGAGCAGACGAACAAAAGCGCGGCGCGGGTGTTCCGATCCCGCGCCGCGGAGAGCGGTCGTCGAGAGTGGACTGGCGATCAGGGAAGGTTGAGATCGATCTCGCCTCGCCAGTTCCCCCAGCGCCGGCGGTTCTGGCGGAGCTGGTCTTCCGTCATCTCGCTGGTCAGGCTCAGTTCGTCCTCGGTCCAGAGCCGCGCGGCGCCGTCGAGCGATGCGACGACCGCCGCGTTGTTCCAGCGCAGGTCGATCTTCCCGAGCGAGTTCGGATCATCCTCGTCGAAGGGCACATTGCTGGGGATCACACCGTAGTAGCCGTCGGGGAAGATGAACCCCGAGGCGGTGTGCGACGCGTCCGCGCCCTCGTAGAGGCCGTTGCGTGCCGAGGAGAACACCATGAAATCGGAGGGCCCGACGACATTCGCCTCAAGCTCGATCTTGATGACCCCGAACCCGCGGGGGAGGAGCCCCCCCCAGGGGTCGTCCGCGGCGCCGAAATCGAACCCGGGGATGCCGCCGATGCAGGCGTTCATGCCCAGGCTGGGGACAAAGTTGGTGTTGTAGGTGTAGATCAACTCGTCCATGTTCTGGCGGTTGAACTCGTGGAGGATGCGGGCCTGCTCGTTGACGAGCAGCGCGCCCTCGACCTGGTAGTCGAAGTACGGCGCGAGGCGCCAGGGGTACGCCGCGGCGGCGGGGGAGTTGCCCCAGCCCGCGGGGTGGCGTCGCGTCGCGGCGTCCCAGATCTTGGTCCCCAGGTCGTTGTACACATCCTGCGTCCAGTAGGGGAACAGCGTTGCCTGGTTGGCCGAGGTCGCGCTGTACGCGGGGAGCAATTCCCCCCGGTTGTCGAACGCGTACGCCGAGTAACCCAGCATGAGCTGCCGGGCGGCGGAGAGTTCGAGGAGCATCCGGGCAGATTGCTTCGCCTTCCCGAGCGTCGGCAGCAGGATGCCGATCAGCATCGCGATGATCGCGATCACGACGAGCAGCTCGATGAGCGTGAAACCACGCTCGCGACGCGACGGGGTTGGTCTCTCGTGGTGTGAGGTCATCATGGGTTTCCCCGGGTGGGCCCGAGCCGGGACAGCCCCGTCGCGGGCGTGCGATCGATCCGTCGTGTTCCGCCCCCGAGTGCCGGCGATCACCGGTGCATTCGCGCTCCGGACCACGCTGGTCCGGAGGGGAGCAATCACGAGCGCGTCGGTGCGAGTCATGGCGGGCCTCCGGGGCGGTCCGGAAATTCAATACATTTTAGTCCGGAAGTCTGGGGAAGTCACCCGATCCGGTCACTCGGCACGGGAATTCCGACGGATCGGCCCTCCCGATCGGGGCCCGAACCCTCGGCGATCGCTTGCCCCGGGAAGGCGAGCCCGTTGGTCCGAGCGTTGGATTCTCGACCCCGGTGCTCAGGGGTACGCGGTCTGGTTGTGCGTCACCCCGTGGCAGCGGAGGGTGCAGGTCCCCGCGAGGATCCCGTTGTCGCGGAACTCGAGCACGCCGTTGTCGGGGTTGGGGAGCACCGCGGAGGTATCGAAGTTGATCAGATGCGTATTGTTCATGCGCGAGCCCTGCAGGGAGGACACCCCGTGCGCGTCGTGGCACGCGGCGCACGAGGTCCGGTTCTCCACGACATGCAGGCGATGCATCGGGAACGACTCGTCGTTGAGGATGCTGTTGCGGTTGTGGCACGAGTAGCACAGGGCGTAGGCCTGGGGGTTCTCGTTCGTGTAATCCGCGGTCGCGTAGCGCTGGTTGAGCAAGGGACGGTGGGGCGAGCCGTGCACGCCGCGCGCGTTCATGTCGCCCGCGGCGCCGGTGTTCTGGGAGTGACAGTCCGAGCAGCGGATCAG
The DNA here is from genome assembly GCA_002480345.1 of Phycisphaerales bacterium UBA7812. GTDB lineage: Bacteria > Planctomycetota > Phycisphaerae > Phycisphaerales > UBA1924 > UBA1926. The sequence goes on from DLBY01000121.1 coordinate 10,815, forward strand.
GTTCTGGGTGTTGAGGCCCGGCATGAGGCTCGGGATGTCGGGGTTCCGCCCCGGCGCGACGACGGGGTGGAACGACACGGCGCTGGGGTCGAACTCCAGCCGCGTGTTGGTCGAGTTCGCGAAGCGCGGGACAACGGGTCGCACCGCGCTGTTCTCCGCGTGGCACTTGAAGCAGACCTCGTACTCGTTCTGGGCCCGCTGCAGCGGCGCGCCCGACGAGCTGACCCCGTCGATTGCGCCCAGGCTCCCCGACACCAGCGGCGCCTGGACCTCGGTGTGCGTGATCGTGTGCGGCTCGTGGCAATCCGTGCAGGACGACTGCTGCGGGTTGCGGCGCCGGTCGCTCGTGTTCTCCACCCGGCTGAATGTCTCGTGGTTCGAGGGCATCGAGACCTGCGCCCGGATGTTCGACGCGTGGGGGTCCGTTCCGTCGTGGCACGAGAGGCAGGTCTCGCCCACGGTCGAGTGCGTCAGCAGGTAGGGCCCGCTGGGCGAGCCGTGCGAGACATGGCACGAGGCGCACTCCCGGTGCTCGTGCACGGAGGTGGCGCCCATCTGGTGGCAGGAGACGCACAGCGCCGAGCCGTTGTTGCTCATCACGAGGAAATCGCCGTGGACATTGTTGTGCGCGTCGTGGCAGGTGGTGCACTGCAGTTCGCCGTTCGCGTCGAGCCTGATCTCGTGCGGGAGCGTCGCGGGCTGGCGGAGCTTCGGGTCCGCCGCCGCGAGCGAAGAATCGAACCGGAAGGAGATCGGGTGATCATCGCGCAGGTCGGTCCCGATGAGGCCCGGGCCCTGGGGCATCGTGTTCACGCCGCCCGCCATCGGGATCGGGGTCTGCCGGCTGAACACCGCGCCGATCGCGATCGTCCCGTCGTGGCACGAGAGGCACATCTTGGACGAGCCGGTGGGCTGCCCGGGCTCGGCGTCCAGCGCCGGGCTCGAATAGATCGTGTACGCGTCCACCGGCGTCGCGCGGTTCCACAAGGGGCGGATCGGCGACGCGTTGTGCGGCGCGTGGCAGAAGATGCACACCTGGTCTTCCGTCGTCGAGCGGACGCTCCCCGTCCCCGACGCGGAAAGATTGTGGGGGCTGTTCACGACGCTCAACGCCTGCCCCAGAGCGGGTTGCGCCCACAGCAGCGCCGCGACACCGACCAGAGCCTTGCCCGAGATCCCACGCATCATCTCGCACCATTCCCGTCCCGCGGGCGAGCCTCGCCGTCGCCCGCGTCGTCTTCCGTGCCAATGTACTCGAACACCTGCACCCGCCGATTGTATGAATCGGCGATCCAGATCCTGTTCTCCGCATCGATGTGCACACCGGTGGGCAACCAGAACTCGCCCGGCCCGCGCCCCTCGCCCCCGAAGGTCATCAGCAGCCGCCCGGTTTCGTCGAACACCTGCACCGCTTCGAAGTGCGAGTCCGCGATGTAGACCCGCTCGTGATCGTCGATCGCGAGCCCCTTGGGCTGCGCGAAGTACCCGGGCAGATCGCCCTTGCTCCCGAAGGTGCGCAGGTGCGTCAGGTCCGCATCGAACACCGGCACGCGGAAGTTCAGCGAATCGCTGACATACACGCGTCCCCCCGCATCGAGCGCGACATAGGTCGGGTAATTGAACTGGCCGTCGAGCACGCCCCGTCCCCCGACGCGGCGGATCTCGCTGCCGTCCGATGCGAGGCGATGGAGGGTGTGCGATTCCGCGTCGGCGACGAAGATCGTGCCGTCGGACGGGTCGACCGCGATGCCCACGGGTCTCCGCAGCAGCCCCTCTCCGAGCGTGCCCAGGAGCGTGCCCGATGCATCGAAGACGAAGATCGAGCCGTCCGCGGAATCCGCGACCAGCAGACGCCCGTCGGCCCCGATCGCGACGGAGACCGGCGTGATCAGGCGCGGCGCGTCTTCCGGGGGCGTCCAGAACGCATAGTCGCCCGACTCGAGATCGAAGACATGGACGCCCGAGAGCCCGGTGTCGGCGACGAAGATGCGCGACCCGTCGGTGCACGCCGCCATCGGGCTCACCATCCCCGCGCTCTGCTTCTTGCCCAGCAGGGTGTCGAGCATGCCCCCGCCTTCCGCGAGGCCCGTCTCCGGATCGACCGCGCTCACGAGCTGCCCCGCGAACCGGATCCGTGCCGGATCGGGGGGAGGGGGCCAGACCCGCTCGGTCTCCGCGGCGCGGAACGCCACACCCGGAGGCGACTGGCACCCCGCGAGCGGCAGGAGCGCGGCGCACACACCGATCGCGCATCGGATGCGGCGTGGGTTGCGCGCGCCCCGCGACGCGTCAGAATGTCCGGCGGAACGAGAACACCGCCGTCTGAGAATCCGTGCTGACATTGTCGCCCTCCAGCATGGAGTTGCGGAGCGAAACCCCGATGGTCGTCTGCCGAACGCGCCAGTTGAACTCGAGCGACTGCTCGAACCCCTGCGTGTCCCCCGCGAGGCTGTCGCGCTCGTTGCGGTAGAGCCCGCGGAGCGCGAACTGCATCCCGTTCTGGAACGCGTACCCCCACTCCGCGAGCGCGCGTTCGAAGTCGATCGTGCTCGAGGTGTCCCGAAAGTTAATCGTCTCGTGGCTCAGGTCGGCGCGCACATACGAGTTGAGCCCCAGCGTCCGCTGGTACCGCGCCGACGCGCGGAGGGCATCGAACGACGCGATCGCCCGCTCCTGGTCCTCGTATTCCGCGTTGAAAGTGAACGGTCCCACCAGGTAGTCCACCCCCAGCTGAACGGTCCGCACATCGAACGCGATCCGGCTCGGGTCCTCCGGGCTGACATCCTGCGAGACATCGCGGAACAGCACATAGGGCGAGAGCCCCGCGGCGAACCCCTCGGTGATCGTGTACCGCCCCGCGAGCGAGGCACCGAGCGTTTCGATCGTCGCCGCGGGCTCAGGGCCCAGGTCGTAGTCGATCAGGACGGTGTCGCCGTTCCCGATCGCGCCCCCGATGACCCGCCGCAACTCGATGCGGTCGGGAAAGCTGGTGAGGCGGTAATCGAGGCCCTCGCGGAAGAGCCTGTTCCCCGCGGTGTTGGTGATCACGATGCTCCCGGGGATGATGTTCCTCCCCGAGAGCAGCAGGGGGCCCGCCTGGGGGAACGAGAGCGACCGGTCCAGGAAGCTGATGACCTGCCCCCGCTCGCTGTCCTCCTGGTGGTTGAAGTTCAGGCTCAGCGAGAGATCGAGCCGTCCCAGGGGGACCTGCTTGGTGTACTCGAAGTTGAGCCCCGTCAGCAGCTGGCTGCTCGTGAAATCGTCGTCGGTCAGGGCCGTGTAGTTCCCGCCCGCGAAGAAGGTCGTGATGAGGCTCTCGAACAGTTCGTGCCGCAGCGTGAACAGCCCGCTGAGGAACTGCTGTTCCTGCCCCCCGTTGGTCTGGCTCTCCGCCGTCAGGTCGTACCGCGTCTCGAGCGTCGGGGTGTGCCGCAGCATCAGCGTCTCGAACAGGCGGAGTCGCTGCTGGGCGAAATCCCCGCTCTGGTCGAGCACCTGGAGCTGGGACCGCAGGTCGTGGCGCTTGTCGCCCCCGAAGGTGTAATTGTGCACGAGGATCGCGTCGTGGCGCGTGAACGAGGTGCCGCCCGACCGGGCCCGCGTCTCGTCCACCACATCCAGTGTGTAGTTCAGCGTGAGCCTCTGGTTCTGTTCGATGTTCCAGAGGCTCTGGAGCTGCAGCGTGTCCTGGATCAGCTCGTCGTCGGTCACCCCGAGCTGGTCTTCCTGCTCGATGATGCGGTGCGTGTAGGTCAGCGTCGTGGGGACTGTGTCCCGGAACGCGGAGACCGAGCCGCCGAACTCCGTGGTGCGGCTGTCGATCGAGCCCACGAACGCGCGGTCCAGCAGCGATTCGTTGCGCCTTGCGAACAGGCGGACCGGTGCCGGGCCCTCCCCGAGGATCAGCGCGTTCACATCGAACTGGTTGAACAGACCCGTCTCGTGCTCGTTGGTCAGGCCCCGGGTCTCGCTGTCGATGAAGTTGTCCTCGAGGCCGATGCTGAAGTCCGCCGTGACATCCGTGAGATTCTTGTGACCCAGGAAGAACCGGGACGAGACGCTGAGCGATTCGCGCAGCAGCAGCTCGGTGTCGTCCCGATCCCCCGCGGTCGGCGATCGCTGCTGCGTGCCCAGGTAGCGGGAGAACAGGTCGAGCGAGATCGAGAAACGGTCGAGGTCGAACCCCTTCAACTCGTCGGTCCGCTCGCCCACCACCACCGGGCCCTCGTCGACCGCGAGGGGCTGGCCCGCCCCCGCGCCGCAGACACCCGCCACCACGGAGGCGGACAGCAACGCTCGTGCTGGACCGGTCCCCCGCAACGGTTCATCCCCCAGGCTCGGCTGCACGCCCCGCTTCAGAACCCGACGCATCGAGGCCGTCTGTCGCCCCGCCCTGTTCCGCCGATGCCCGCGGGTCGGCATCCGGCGCGCTCGTCTCGGGCGCCGCGGGTTGCGTCTCGGGCTCCTCGAGCGGCTCGTCTCGCAGCATGTAGCGTTCCGAGCCTCCGTGC
>DLBY01000121.1:15630-32548 GCA_002480345.1 Phycisphaerales bacterium UBA7812
CGTTCCGAGCCTCCGTGCCCGGTGTGGCAGCGCATGCACGACGCTTCCGGGTCGCCGTGCTCCGGGACCGCATCGACGCTCAGCATCTCAGGCGCGTGGCACTGCGCACACACCGTTCGCGAGTCGCTCTTGAGCAGGTGCTTGTACGCCGATTCGTGGGGCACATGGCACACCAGGCAGGCGCCGACCGCGACCGGGCCGTGCATGTAGCGGTGCTCGTCGGGCACCTCCGCGTGGCAATCGAGGCACACCCCGACATCGATCCCGCGCATCGTGAAGCCCTGCCCGTGACAGGTCGCGCACTCGCCCTCCAGGTAGGGCGTGTGCGCCGAATAGGTGGCGCTCGCGCGGATCGTCGCGGGATCCCCCGACGCCGCGAGGATCGGCAGCGCGTTCGGGTTGGGCACCCCGTCGAAAAAGAAGCTCAGCAACTCGTAGTTGCGCTCCACCGAGCAGCCCGTCCACCAGAACGCGCCGCCGAGCACCGGCACGCAGAGCAGTTCGAACCGAATCCGGCTGAACAGGTTCGTGTGCTCCCGCCGCCGGTCGGTCAACGATTGTCCTCCGAGTCTGCCGCGCCTTGGTTCCCGGGTTCCTGCTGCCCCTCCTCAACCGATTGCAGCACCGTCAACTGCTCGTTGCGCCCCACGCCCGCGGCCGCCCCCGAGGTGCTGTGCAGCTGCGCGACGGTCCATCCGTCCTGCCGCTTGCCCAGCGCGTAGACCGAGACCTTCTGGGGTCCGAACTGGTTGGTCACCGCGATCACACGCTCGGGCTCGAACCCGGGGTGGAAGAGGTCGCGGTACGCGTCGAGGCCCTCGCTCGTCACACTGATGCCGACCGGGAGGTTCATCGCGCCGGGGTAGGTGCCCGCGGAGCCGAACGACATCAGCAGCGCGAACTCGTCGTTGAACATCTGCACATTCTGGAAGGCCGCATCGACGACATAGATGATGCCCTCCTCGTCGACCGCGAGCTGCTTGGGACGGGCGAACGAACCCGCGTAGTCGCCCAGTTCGCCGAACGCGGTGAGATAGTCCCCCTCGGGGGTGAACTTCTGCACGCGTGCCTGCATCATGTCGGAGACATACACGAACCCGTCGCGGTCCGTGTCCACCCCGATCGGGACGCGGAACTGCCCGGGCTCGCCGCCCGCCGAGCCGAACTCCTTGATGACCGACCCCGATTGCCGGTCCATGATCAGGACCCGCTGGGACTCGAGATCGCAGACATACAGCCGGTCGCCGTGCACCGCGAGGCTGACGGGCTTCCAGCCCTCGACCGCGAAGGTGTTCACCCGGCGCTCGTCGGCGCCGTAGACAAGAATGGCGCGACGCTCGTTGTCCGCGACATAGATCATCCCGTCCGGCGCCACGGACACATCCACCGGGTGCGCGAGGCGGTTCGTCCCCTGCGTCCCGATCAGGCGAACCTGCTTCTTGCGGATGTCCAGCACCGTCAGCGCCGGGCGACGGATGTCGCAGACATACACCTTGCCGTTGGTGACCTCCACGCCGTACGGCTTCTCGATCGCGGAGACATCCTCGCTCTCTTCGCCGAAGATCAAATTCTCGAACCCGCTCTGGTTCCGACCACTCAGGTCGAACCCGGATCGGTAGGTCTTCACGAACTGCACGCGCGGCTCCGCGGGCGAGAGCGGCCAGAAGGTGTACTGGCCCTTCGCCTCGTTGCGAGGCCCAGCCTGCGTCGGCGCCGAGCAACCGGTCAGCGAGCCGACCGCGAGGAGAGTGGAACACGCCGCCAGGGCACCGAAAAGGAGGGACTTCTTCATCCTCTGACTCCGTTTACAGCAGTCCAAGAGCAGGAACCGACCCATTATAGGATATCAGCATCCGAAAGTCTCTTGTATCGGTTTGTCGCTCGGGGTCTTCTTCCCCGATTGGTCCGTTTCCGCATCATCGGTCAGGTGCCGCCTCGCGGATCGAAGGCGGATCGGTCCGCCGAACCGCCTTGAGGGCACAAAGAAGCCGCCCGGCCGAGATGAGAAACCTCATCCGGGCCGGGCGGCCAGAGTCCGTTCAACGCTCACGACTGCTTACTTGAGGTGGCAGTCCAGGCAGAGCGCACTCGCGTTGTTGGAGATCTTCAGCATGCCGTCGATGTTGCCCGCGTTGTGCTCATCGTGGCAGGTGACGCAGGAGATGACCTTGCGGGTCACGCCAGCCTGATCTTCCCAGTCATACAGGCGGACCTGCAGGTCCTCCGCGGGACGGAAGGCGTGCGACCACCAGACGGGGGCCGGGTCCGGCGGGTACTGGGCGTCCGAGCCGACCGGGTGATCGTTGGTCAGGTCGGTGCCGAGGTTGGCTTGGCCGGAGATGAAGCTCGAGCCGCTCTGTCCGCCGAAGCTGTCCAGCGCCACCGTTCCGTCGTGGCACGAGAGGCAGAGGCGGCTGCGGATGTCGAAGTCATCGACTGCGGTGCCCGCGCCCGCGTGGAGCGTGTAGTTCGCGACCGTCAGCTCGTGGTTCCACAAGCGGAGGATGCCCTCCATCGCGAAGTGGGGGGTGTGGCAGGGCTTGCAGATCTCGCCGTCCGACCAAGCCATCGACGAGAAGTCGTGGGCCGAGTTGACGATCTGCCCGCTCGCCAGCGGGGCGGCGAATCCAGCGAGGATGAGTCCGAGTGTGATCTTGGCGTTCATGGCGTGTCCTCTATCAAGGTGCCGGGGTGAAATGCTGTTCTCGAAGGGCCCCATGGCGTGCTCCGATTCGTTTCCTGACAAAGTAGGATGCAATAGCCGTGCCAGTGCTCTCGGCACCCCGCCGGATCGCGCAACCGCCCCCAATGCGATTCAAAGAACATATCCTGATCCGTAATTCTCATTTCTGAGAATCCGGACCCTCCGCGATTCCCATCCGCAGGACCGGACGCCCTCGCGAAGGTTTCTTGCCTGCGCTCGAAACTCGGAGCATCGTCCGGTCGATTCGCCCCCGAAGCGGAGGCGAAAGTGACACCCAATCAGGCGGCGAACCGATCAGGCGGCGGATCCACAACCGGCTCCCGGCTCGCGACCTGGGCCTGGGGATTCACGATGTCGGCCCTTCTCGTCGCCGCGGTCGGATTCGGACCCCGCAACGCGACCGCCACCCCGGGGATCGGCACCGATCCCGCTGGGCATCCCTCGATATCCATCGGCGCGACCTGGACCGACGCCCGCTGCGGCTCCTGCCACAGCATCGATCCCGTTTTTTCGCATCCCACGGACTTCGCGCCCAGCCGTCCGCTCCCGGCGGCCTTCCCGCTCCAGAACGGTCGAATGACCTGCCTGACCTGCCACGAGGGCTCGGACGCCCCCTCGCACGCCGAGGCCCGCCGATCGGGCGGCACGCTGCTCCGCTCGTCGCTCGAGGGTCGAGCGTTCTGCGCCGAATGCCACACGGAGGCCGGGTTCTCGTCCGAGAACCCGCACGCCGCCGCGGTCGGCAAGGCCCACCTTCTCTGGCCGGACACCCCGCGTCAGGTGCCGCTGGGCAACGGGCTCGCCCGTCTCGACGCGGAATCGATGTCGTGCCTGGAGTGCCACGACGGGATGGTCGCGTCGGGAATCGGTGGGCACGCGGCGGGTCGTTCGTTCGCGAATGACTTCCCCCAGGAGCACCCGATCGGGGTGCTCTATCGCTCGGTGCGCGACCGCCGGGGCATGAACCGCATGACCGATCCGCACGCGCTCGACACGCGCGTCCGCCTGTTTGAGGGGACTGTCGGCTGCGGCTCGTGCCACAGCGTCTACTCGCCCCTCAAGAACGATCTGGTCATGAGCAACCGGGGCAGCGCGCTCTGCCTGAGCTGCCACGACGGGTAATCTCCGGCGTCCCGGTCGACTTCTTTCCTAAAAATGATAAACTTCACCGGAATACGGCGCGGTGCCTGCTGGCATCTCCGTTGCAGCGTTCTTCGCAGGATGCCGGAGACGACTCGCGCGCCCCTTGGAGACCTCTCGATGAAACGGGCACTTACCGCTTTCTGTGTTCTGCTGGTCGGTGTCGTGCACGCCGGGACGATGCCCGGAACGGGCGGGCCCGCACGGGTCGATCCGGGCTCGGCTGTCGGGAATCTGGCGATCCGCGCCGTCCCGGGCTCCGCGGGCGTCGATTCGATCTCGGGCAACACCGTCGAGGTGCATTTCTTCCACAACAACCAGCCGCTCCACAAGGTCACCGGCACGCTCAACGAGATGGGCCTGATGGTCGTCAACGATGTGCCGGTCGGGTTCGGCGTCCGCCCGCTCGTCCGCATCGAGCATGACGGGGTGACCTACCAGGAAGCGGGGCCCGTCATGGACGCGTCGAATCCCGATGCGTCGATCGAGGTGACCGTGTTCGAGACGACGCCCGTTGCGCCCGCGTGGCGCGTCGTGTCGAGACAGGTGATCGTGACCCCCGCCGACGACAGGCTGCTTGTCTCAGAGTCCGTCTTCGTTGAGAACCCCAACGACCGCACATGGCTCGGCAGCGACGAGGCCTCCAACGGCAAACTCACGACCATCGAACTCACCCTGCCCGAGCGGACCGAGAACATCACCCTGCACGCGGGGTTCCACGGCTGGTGCTGCACGACCTTCGAGTCGGGCACGCTGGGTGTGCAGATGCCCCTGATGCCCGGGCGGTACAACTACCAGTTCACCTACGAGGTGCTCTCCGAGGATGGCACCGGGACGCTCTCTGTCGGCGCCCCTGCGGAGACAACGGAGCTCGCGATGATCGTCCCGGAGTCCGGGATCACCGCCCAGGCGAACGGGCTGGAAGCCGGCAGCGTGCAGATGACCGAGCAGGGCCCGCTCCGTCTGTACACCGGGCGCGAGGTCGCCGCGGGGGTGCGGCCCTCGATCACCCTCACGGGCCTGCCGACCGCGCCGTCGCCTGCGGCTCGGGTCGACGAGCCCGCTCCCGCACCGGCTCCGAATGACGGGCCGGGCTCGACGGTCCTGATCTTCCTCGTGGGCGTCGTCGTTGTTGGAATCGCCGCGGTCCTGATCTTGAGGCGGAGCGCATGACCTCCACCGGGGCACCATCGGGCGCGACCGCGAGCCGCCTCCGGATCGGTTGGCCGCTTGCCGCGCTGTGGTGCACCGCCGCGTTTCTCATCTCCGGTGCGATCGGGATGGCGTTCTGGTACGCGCCGATCGATCCGGTCCAGGGTCCGATCCAGAAGATCTTCTATCTCCACCTCGGCGCCGCGATCAGCACGCTGATCGGCGCGGGCGGCGTGTTCGCCGGCAGTGTTGTCTATCTGTGGCAGCGCGATCCGAGATGGGATCGCCTTGCCGACGCGTCCGCCCGCATGGCGGTGCTCCTGCTGCTCGTGGTGCTGATCACCGGGTCGATCTGGGCGAAGCGCGTCTGGGGAATCTGGTGGGAGTGGAGCCCGCCCCTGACCTTCAGCCTCGTGCTCTGGTTGCTCTATCTGGGATATCTGCTCGTCCGATCGCGGCTCACGGATCCGCAACGCCGTGCGGCGGTCGGCGCGAGCATCGGGCTCCTCGCCTCGCTCGATGTGCCCCTCGTCTATCTGTCTGTCCGGTTCCTCCCGCACTCGAGCTTGTCGCGCGGAGAGCCCGCGCCCGAGTCGGCGCACACCATGGCGGTCTGGATCGTCGCGGTCGCGGTCTTGACGGTCTGCGTGATCTGGACCCGAACGCGCAAGGGAGCCTCGGTGAACGAGCCGCGCCAACCGACCCTCGGAACACCCCATGACCGCGAGCGGCGGGGAGGGCCCGCGGCGCCGCTCCGCGCGGCCGGGCATCACCGACTCTGAACCGCGCCCCCGATCACCCCAGGTGGCCCACCCAACCGGACAGGTGACGCACCCAACCGGATGTGCATGATGCCACAGGCGGCGGTTTGTGCTGACCCGGCTGAAACGACGGCTTTCCGTGTCCGGAACGGGCCCGAAAGGGGCGGTGCCGCGTCTTGCCCGGGCATCCGCGTCGAATTGTTATTTACTGGGCCCAGATCTTGAAATATAGACAGAGGCGATGGATAATGGGCCCATGGATCGTCTGAACTTCAATCACCTGCGCTGCTTCTGGGCGACCGCGAAGGGCGGGAGCATCGCTTCGGCGTGCGAGACGCTGGGCCTGACCCAGCCCACGATCAGCAAGCAGATCGCGGATCTCGAGGGTGAAATCGGGCGGCCTCTGTTCACGCGCACCGGACGCCGGCTCGTCCTCACCGACCTGGGGCAGAGTGTCTTCGCCTACGCCGACGATATCTTCGCGATGGGCCAGGAAATGCTCGACGCGGTGCGCGGCCACGCCGAGGGGCGTCCCGCCCGCCTGCATGTCGGGGTGAGCGACGCGGTCCCCAAGCTGCTGACGCGGATCGCCCTCGAGCCCGCGATTCTCTCGGACCAGCCCGTCAAGATGGTCTGCCGCGAGGGCAAGACCAACCAGTTGCTCGCGGACCTCGCGATGGCGAGCCTCGATGTCGTCCTGACCGACGCGCCGCTCCCGCCCGGGAGCCGCGTCCGCGCGTTCAACCACAAGCTGGGCGAGAGCCCGGTCGGGGTGTTCGGTCTCCCCGATCTCGCGGAGCGGCACACCGGACGGCGCGGCGAGCGCTTCCCTGCGGGTCTCGACGGCGCACCGATGCTGCTGCCCTCGCAGGGAACCGCGATGCGCGCGTCGATCGATGCGTGGTTCGACCGGGTCGGGGTCCGGCCGAGGATCGTCGCGGAGTTCGACGACACGGCGCTGCTCAAGGCCTTCGCCCAGGCGGGGCACGGGCTGTTCTTCGTCCCCACGATCGTCGAGCAGTCCGTGCGCGAGCAGGTCGGCGCGGAGTGTGTCGCGATCGCCGACGGGGTTGTCGAGCCGCTCTATGCGGTCACCGTCGAGCGCCGCATCACCCACCCCGGGGTCACCGCGATCGCGAATGCGGCGAAGTGCGTCTTCGAGCGCGTCCGCGCGGATGTCTGAGCGGACGAAAAAGGGCCGCCCTTTTCGGGCGGCCCCTGGTTGCGTCTGCGACGACGCCGACCGGATTGGTTCGGTCTACACCCCGCATCCCGCGAGGAATGCGTCAACGAACCGGTTCACATCCGAGAGGTCCCAGACCCCGTCGGCGTTCAGATCGCCCTGGGGCAGGCGGTTGACGAACGCGTCGATGAACGCGTTCACATCCCGCAGATCGAGGATCCCGTCGCCCGTCAGGTCCCCGGCGCACCGTTCCATCGCGGCGTCGCGCAGCGCGATCGACGCGAGGTGCTGGGGCTGCGTGGGGCGGTAGGGCCCGACGAGTCGGGCATTGATGGAGACATCCATCAACCACGCGCCCGGCGCGTTGATCAGGGAGGCGTCCACCGACACGCGGGTCGCGGCGCCCGGCTGCACGGAGACGGTCCCCGTCACCGGGGCGCCCGCTTCGCCCCCGTCGAGTGAGAGGAACGGGTTGCTCGACTGGATCACGAAGTCGATCTCCGCGGCCTGATCGGCGAACAGGTCGAAGGCGATCGGCGCGGAACCCCCGACCGGGATCGCGACGACCGAGCCCTGGTCCGCGGCGCAGGCGGACAGCACCGTGCCCGGCTGGACATCATCGAGCAATTGCGGCGCGATCACCTGACCCAGCGTGCTGGTCGCGAACCCATCGGAGAGGTCCACGATCGCCGCCCGCAGGCATCCGATCGCGTCCATCGGCACGCTCCGCGTGTCGATGAGCAGGGGGATGTCCACGCACTTGCCCGGGTCGAGCACCCCGGTCGATCCCGACGAGGGCTGCACCGCGTCCGCGGCCATCGCGACATCGCACCCCAGCGCGTTCCCCGGGTTGATGACCCATTCGAACGAGCGGGGGGTGTCCCCGTTGTTGATGATCGTCAGCACGCCGTCGACGACCTCGCCGCACGCGGCGGACAACCCCGCGTCGAGGTGCACCCACGGCGCCCCGCGCAGCAGGGCCGCGCCGGTCCCGTCGTCGCTGGTGCCGCCTCCGGGATCGGTGAGGCACGGGGGCAGGTCGATGCAGACCTCGCGTCCGCAGCACTCGAAGAGAGCCGCGTCGTGCAGCGTGACATCGAAGCAGAACTCGCCCGCCTGCGCGCCGCTGATCACCGCCGTGATCGGGCCCGTCGAGGTCTGGTCGGGCACCCCGCCCGGGAAGGCGAAGTAGTTGGGTGTCATCGTCGTGCCCGAAGGCGGGAACAGGTACGCGTGATAGATTGTGTCACCCGTCAGGTTGTCGATCTCGAAAGTCACCGTGTAGTCGCCCGTGAACGGGTCGCAGGCGATCTCGACGGTCTCCCGGCGCACCTGCAGGCAGTCACAGTCGGGGGTGATGCACACCTCGACCGTGCAGCAGATCTCGAAGGTCGGATCGAGCAGCGTGACCAGGAAGCAGACCTCCTCGCCCTCGGTGTAGCCCGAGAGCTGCGTCGAGAAGCTCCCCGACGAGCCGTCCGGGATGTTGACGGGGATCGAGTTGGGCGTGAAGGTCACGCCCGAGCCGATCGGCAGCGGCGTGATCACGATCCGCGTCGCGTCCGCGCCCGAGTTGTTGGTGATCGTCCCGGAGATGTTGAGCGTGCCCGGGTTGCCCAGGTCGCACTCCACGAGGTCCAGGTCGACCGTGCACTCCGCGTCCTTGCAGATCATGAGGTCGCACAGCAGGGCCTCGCCCGCGGGCTCGCAGTCGATGATCTCCCGGTTCAGCGTCACCTGCACCTGCAGATACCGCCCCGTCGCGGTGAAGTCCACCCCGTTGGCGATGTCGGTCCAGGGCCCGCTCGGGATGGGCGAGTCGCTCGCGCGCACCCGCACGCTCACGCTCGCGTTCCCCGTGATGATCTCCGTCCAGGCGATGTTGCCCCACGAGCAGCCCGGCTTGCCGCCGTCATGCACGAAGGTCCACGATCCCTGCGGCGCGATCGACAGGTACAGGTCACCCGTCATGTCCGAGTAGTTGTAGGGAAACGCGCCTGACCCCAGGTCCACCGCGAGATCGACCTGCCCGAACGCCCCGAGGTTCGGGTCGATCCGCATCGCGTTGCTGGTTGAGTTGTTCACCGCCCAGATCTTGCCGTTGGTGTCCGCCGCGACGCCGTGCGGGCGGTTGCCCGTCACGCCGTTGGCGGTCTCGTTCATCACGATGTTGCCGAGGTAGGTCCCCGAGGTGGTCAGGCGCCCGACTGTGTTGGAGCTTGAGTGCGCGACATACACGCTCCCGTTCTTCACGACCACGCCGCGCGCCGTCGCCGACGACCCGTGGTTGTAGCTGTTCAGCTGCACGCCCGCGGGGCTCACCTCATACGCGAGGTTGTTGCCCACGACATCGGTCCACACGCTGAACTGGGTTTGCGAGGTCGTGCACTCCGCGTCGATGCCCATGCCGTAGTTGGGGATGGGCAGGCACTGCTGCGTGTTCGCGACCGGGTCGTACCGCAGGAGGTTCCCGAACCCCCAGTTGGCGCTCCAGACGATCCCGTCCGGGTCGACCACACCCCCGTACGCGCCGCAGTTCGCCTGGAAGGAGCTGATCTGGGACGCCAGCGACCCGTCCACGAGCTCGAACTCGCGGTTGCCCGTGCCGCTGACCCAGACATCGTTGTTCTTGTCGATCGACACATGCCGGACGCCCGTGCCCTCCGTGCGGTAGTAGGCGGTGATGCACTCATCCTCCGCGGTCGAGACGCCTCCGAAGGAGTCCGCGCTCGCGGTGTTGGGCCACGCGAGGATCGTGTTGACATAGTCCGCGTTGGGCAGCCCCGTGGTCCGCGGGTAACCCAGGCTGGTCCTGATCAGCCCGTCCCCGTCGCGGTCTTCGCAGCCGCAATACTCGAAGGGGCCCTGCAGGTACTGCCCCGTCGCGTCGGGGTTGCCCAGCGCGTCCACGCGCGTGCCGCCGATGACCAGGCCGACCCGCGTCATCGAGCCCTTCTGCTGCCCCGAGACGACGCCCCATTCGTTCCGGTTGCCGACCCACACATTCCCGTACCCGTCCACGGTCGTCCGCGAGGGGTTGGCCTGCATGCCGTCGGGGGCCGTCTTGTACTCGCCGACGACATCACCCTCGCTGATCCCGAACGCCGGGATGTCCTGCACCGCGATCCGCGTCAGCGTCCCGCGCGCCGAGTTCGCAACCGCGAGGAAGGGCCACGCCTTCGGGTCGTCCACCAGGCGCAGGCAGACCTCCCCGGTTGGATCCTCGACGAGTTCCAGGTTGAACAGGTTCCCGTACTGCAGGTGCTCCGCGGTCTCGTAGGTCCACCAGGGCCCGCCGTCCGGCTGGCTCCCGTCGTCCCCCCCCGTGCCCTGCTGGTGATAGCCCGCGCCCTCAAACAGGATGCGGTACGGGCCCGGCCCGTGCACCGCGGGCCCCGTCCAGCCCGCGACCGGGCCCACGCCCGGGTTGGGGCCTGTCTGCCCCGAGCCGATCGTCGGGAAGATCGGGTTGCCCGCGCCATCCACAGGCTGCACGCCCAGGCGCGTGAACGCGATGAAGTGGTTCCCCGTCCCGCTCACCAGGCCCGGCAGGATGCCGACATTCCACGGCGCGGTGTTGTCGCAGGCGTGCGCCACCCCGTTCCCGTTCGCGTCGAAGAGCCAGAGCTGGCCCGATTCCGCGTCGCTGGTGTTGAAGTAGCTCGCGGTGAAGCCCGCCGGGTCCGCGACAGAGATGCAATAGAGATCGACGGATTCCTCGCCCTGCTCGAGGTCGCCGGTGATGTCGAACAGCGGTCCCGAGCCCAGCACCAGTTGCCCGCTGGGCAGCGGGGGCGCGTCCCCGCCCCCGTCCGCGGTCTCGTTCCACGATTGCCCGAACGCACCCGAGACGAGCGCCGTGAGCCCGATGAGCATCCCGATGCGCGCGCAACCACGCCCGTCCAGGTCAGTCTTCTTCCGCAGCATGTCGAAGCCCCTCTATGCACGCAGTCGAGCGGCGATTCCCGCGCCGCTCGGGATCGCAGAACACGATCCCAGCCTCTGAACATACCCAATCGACAGCGTGTGTTCATTGAAAAATACGAAATTGTGCGCCCCAACACCGAGAGCCACACGCCCAGACGCCGCACGGCGCACGAAAAAGCCGATCCCGTTCGGGATCGGCTTGCGTGTGGACGGAGCAAAGGAGCCGCCGATTCAGGCCCGGAAAGTCAGCCCGAGCGTTCCGGTGCGTCGATCACGGGCAGCCCGCGGTGAACGCGGCGACGAACGCCTGCACATCCGCGAGGTCCCACACACCCGCGGGCGGGGCGATGTCCGCGGGCGCCTGCTGCCCGATGAACGCGGCGACAAACCCCTGGACATCGGACAGATCGAGCACGCCGAAAGGCTCGCTGTTGTCCGCGGCGTTGCATCCCGGATCACCCTGCGCGAGCAGCGACACCACGCGGTTGGTCGCGAGACCGCCCGCCTGCGTGAACGAGCCCGCGAAGTGCAGCGCGGGGCCCTCGCCCGCGTCGTAGACGATCGCGCCGAAGACATTCGCGTTCGCGCCCGACCCGACTTGCTCCCACGACGAGCCGTTCCATTTCGCGATGTGGTCGATCCCGCCGTTCGCGGCCTCGAAGTTGCCCGAGGCATAGAGCGCCGGACCGCTCCCGTCGTCGAAGACCGTGAGCTCCTGCACATCGCTGTTGAACCCCGCGCCGACGGCGGACCACGACGAGCCGTCCCATTTCGCGATCCGCGACGCGGGGACCCCGCCCGCGGTCTCGAACCGGCCGCCCACATAGAGCGCATCGCCCGAGCCGTCATCGAACACCGTCATCGTGAGCACTTGGGAGATGCCCGAGGGGCGGGTGACCCCGCTGCCCATCGCGGACCACGATGAGCCGTCCCAGACCGCGATGTTGTTCGCGGGGATGCCGTCGATGTTGAGGAAGCGGCCGCCCGCGTAGAGCTTCTCGCCGTCCCCGAGGTCCGCGACCTGGATGTCGAGAACGATCAGCGGCACGGCGCCCCCGATGGGCGCGCCGAGCGGTGCGTAGGTCGAGCCGTCCCACGACGCGAGGTGATCGGGCCCGCCGACCCCGCCCAGGTCGAGGTAGTTGCCCGCGATGTAGAGCTTCTCGCCGTTCCCGTCGTCCCAGACAGTGAGGTCCCAGATGGAGTTCAGGAAGCTGTCGGACTGGGCGTCCATCGAGTTCCACTGCGTCCCATCCCAGCGCGCGAGCTTCGCGGTGCCCGGCACGCCGCCCGCGGAGTCGAAGTAGCCGCCCGCGATCAGGTCGCCCTGATAGGTCGTCAGCGCGTTGGAGTACTGTCCCGGGAGCCCGCCGCCCACGCCCTCCCACGCGGCGCCGTTCCAACGCGCCAGGTTGGTCGTGCCCGCGGCGCCCGTCGCGGTGAACTGACCGGTCGCGTAGAGCGCCTCGCCCGATCCGTCGTCGTGGACCGCGAAGGACGCGACATACGAGCCCGAGAAGCCGGGCGTGCCGAGCGTGTTGCTGAACAGGGGGGGGCCGGCGCTCGCGATCCCCGCCGAAACGGTGAGCGCAAGGACAGATCCGACCGAAAGCCGTGTGCGGTGCATGGAATCTCCTTCTCCGTGCGTCGCCTCGGGGGGGCACCGGCCGTTCGCGGCGGGCCTCCGGACGCACCCCCTCAGCCTACCAGACCCGGCGCGGAACGCAAGACGGGTCGGCGGGGCGCGCGAACAATGCGCCTTCATGCCGCACCGCGTGTCGCTCACTCTCCGCTCGCTCGACGCCACGCACGCGTTTGCGCGCGCTCTCGGGGGCCTGCTCGCGCCGGGCGATGTTGTCCTGCTCAGCGGGGATCTCGGCGCCGGCAAGACCACCCTCGTGCGCGCCCTCGCCTCCAGCCTGGGCATCGACGAGCGGACCGTCTCCAGCCCGACCTTCACGCTGATGCACGCCTACGAGGGCGGGCGCATCGATCCGGTCGTCCACATGGACGCCTACCGCCTCGAGGGCGAGGACGAGAGCGAATTGCTCGAGTTGGGATGGGACGCGCCCGTGCGCACCGGGGCACTCACGCTCATCGAGTGGGGCGAGCGCATCGAGCGCGTGCTCGAAGGCTTGCTCGACGAGGCGCCCGCGCGGATCGCGCTGGCGCACCGAGACGAGACGAGCCGGGACGCTTCGCTCACCCTTCCCGGGGGTTGGCAATCGCGACCCGGGTTCGATGCGCTCGCCTCGATGGGCGAGGGCGACACCCCCCCGAACCGCCCGGGCTTCCCGTTCTCGAGCGAACGCGAGCAGCTCGCGGACCTCTACCACTGGTTCGGGGAGGCCTATCGCGTAAGCCGCCCGATCGAAGCCTCCGACGACCCGAACGAGTGAGCCGGGCTCGAACACGCGAAAGAAGAAGACGCGGATCCGGAAGAAATACGGAGAACGCCGGCGGGTTCAGCCCTCGGCAGCGTCTGTGTCTTCTGACCGCGCCGCGGGCCAATCCGGACACCCGATGGGCGTGCGTCTCCGCCCGGGATCGCCGGATCCCAAGGTCAAATCCCCCCTGTTCATGTGACGGGGCAATCGGCAGACGCGCGGAGAACCGGGAACGGGAAGCAATGGGCCGCCGCGGGGGCACGCGGCGGGAAGGGAAGCGGAGCCATGAGCGAGCAGCAGGACACGCAGGGCAAACGGAGGCTGGGTATCCCGGGCCTCGTCGTCGCCGCGATGCTCCTCGGCGCAGGCACCCGGGCGGGCCTGGTGAACGCGGAACTCGTGGGCTCGTGGTACGAATCGGCGGTCCACGCCGCGGTTGATCCGGCTGATGGCGCGCCGATCCGATCCGAGTGGAAGAACCGGGGACTGGCGGAAGCGATCCGCGCGGACACGGATGCGTCCGAGACGGAACCGCTCGCGGCAGAGCCCGCGCTCGCCGCGATGATGGCGCCGAGCACGCTCGTCTCGATCCCGGACGAGCCCGCGCTGGCGCGCTCGATTTTCGGCTCGTGGCGCGCGGCGCCCAAGGCAATCGACGGCGTCGGGCGCCCCTTGCCGCTCCCCTCGTCGTCGGACGCGAGCGATCGTGCGTCCTCGACGGAGACGGAATCCGACGCGTTGCGCTCCGAGCCCGCGACGGGGTGCGAAATCTGGCCGGGCCTGACCCGCGTCGTGTTCTGATTGATGCTCGAAGTGGATCGGGCGTCCGCTCGGACTTCGGGCGGGGAAACTCAGCCCTCGCCCTGCTGATCGCGGAGCGCCTTCATCGCCGCCCGGGTCTGCTCGAGTTGCTTCTGCAGATACCGGACCCGGAGCTGGCTCTGTGCCCGGATCACGAGTTCCGTGCGGTCCACGGGCTTGGTGAGAAAGTCGTCGGCGCCCGCATCCACGGCCCGCTCCACATCCGCGACCTGGTTCAAGGCGGTGATCATGACGATCGGTGTCCGCGCCTCGCCCTCGCGCGAGCGGATCTGCTCGCACACCTGGAACCCGCTCATCCGCGGCATCATGATGTCGAGCAGCACCAGATCAGGAGAATCGGCATCGAAGATCGCCAGCGCCTCCTCACCGTCCCGCGCCGTCAGTGTCCGGCTCCCGAGCTCGTCGAGATACGCGAGCAGCAGCTCGATGTTCGCCTCGTTGTCGTCGACGACCAGAATCGTCATCGAGGCGGGGTCGAAGCCCGAGGCGGACTGGTCGGCAGCGGCGGTCGGCTCGGTCACGGTTCGGTCCCCAATCGGTCTTCCGGTCGCGCGGCGACCCGCGGGCCGGGGCGGATTCCGCGGCGCCAAAGGCATAGTGTACGGCGATTCCGGAAGCGGATCGCGTCCCGGGACGCGGCGAGGCGTGGCGGGGCAACGAGCACTGGGGCAGCGAGCGGGTGGACGCCGAACGAGACATCTCCGGGACCGCATGGGCAGAGGTCTTCTCGACCCCGACCCTCGAGACGCTCATGAGCGAACTCGACGAGGAGGATCGCGCCGCGTTCGAAGCCGCGGCCGAATCGCTCGCGGAGCGGGAAGGCTGGTCGAGCCAGCTGACCTGGCTGGGCCTGCCCTGGCGATGGTCCGTGGTCTACACCCGCGAGGGTGAGGCCCCCGCCCTCGCGTACCTGGTGCCCGATCCCCGCGGCCCGCGGGTCTGCGTGCCCGTCCCCGCCTCGGGCGAGGGGGCCCCGGACCCCGCGAAGATGACCAAGCCCGTGCGCACGGTTCTTGAACGCTCCGCGATCATTGCCGGCTATATCTGGGCGGACTGGGCCTGCAGCGAATTCGACCCCGTCGCTGCGGAGGGGCTGCTCGCGTCCCGCAGCGGCTCCTGATCCGCCTGCGCGGCGCGCGTTGACCGGTTCTCGGGCGATGAGCCGCCTTCCCGCTCGGGTTGGTGGAGTGCCGAGCCCCGTGGTGCCGATGGGAACCGCTCGGAGTGGGTTCGTCCCGCTCCCGGAGGACCTTGCATGCAGAGAGACCGCGTTGCGTCACACCGAATCCGCCCGCTGCGTTCGTTCGCATCGGCAGCGACGGACGGTCCCAAGCCCCTTTCCGGGCTGCTGTTCGGGCTGCTCGCGATCGCGGCGTTCGCGGTGCCCGCGCTGGGGCAATCGCTCGCGGATCGCATCGACGGCGCGATCCACGCGAAGCGTTCGCTCGCGTCCGCGACGATCGGCGTGCATGTCCGGGATGCCGGAACCGGGGATGTTCTTTACAGCAAGAACGGGGCGACCCCCCTGATCCCCGCGTCCAACCAGAAACTGCTCACCACCGGCGCCGCGTTGCTGGTGCTCGGGCCCGACATGATCTTCGAGACCCGCTTCGGCTGGGACGCCGACCGCGTCGTCGTGATCGGGGACGGCGATCCGGGTCTGGGCGATCCCGCCCTCCTCGATCTGAGCACCCCGCCCCAATCCGTTGACGGGATGCTCGACACGCTGGCTGACGCGCTCGCGTCCGCGGCCCCGGCGAGCGCCGTCGGGACCGCGTCGGCGATCGTCATCGACGACCGGATCTTCGAATCCGAGCGGGTGCACCCCTCGTGGCCGACCGACCAGCTCAACCGCTGGTACTGCGCCGAGGTGTCGGGCGTGAACTTCCACACCAACTGCCTGAGCTTTTATTTCGACGCGAGCCGGGACTCGGGCACGCGCCCGGGAGAGACGCCTCTGCTGCGTCTCCAGCCCCTCGTCGCGCGCGTGGGCGACTGGCTCACGATCGACAACAAGGGCGAGGTGATCAAGGACGGGCGGCACACGGTGTGGGTCGCGCGGGCCGCGGGCGCGCGCCCCGCGAACGACTTCACGGTCTTCGGGAATGTCCGCCTGGGCGGCGCGTCGATGGTCGATGTCGCGGTGCACGATCCGGGCCTGTTCCTGGGCAACCTGCTCGCGGAGCGGCTCTCGACGCGGGGTGTGCGCACCGCGTCGGATCCGACGGGGCTCGCGACGGTCGTCAAGGCGGCGCCGAACGAGTCGTTCATAGCGTTCGCACCGGCGGCGGTCGTGCGCACCGCGATGGTCGATGTTCTGCGCCGCGCGAACACCAACAGCCAGAATCTCTACACCGAGGCGCTGCTCAAGCGCGTCGGGCACGAACTCACCAACGAGCCCGGGTCGTGGCAGAACGGGTCGTCGGTCGTCCGGATGCTGCTCGCTGAGCACCTGGGGCCCGGGCACGCGATGCAAACGGTGATCGAGGACGGGTCGGGCATGAGCCGGGGCAACCGCGTCGCGCCCGAGACCATGACCGAATGGCTCGGGTTCCTGGTGCGTCAGCGCGGGGTCGGCCCGGCGCTGCTCGCCTCGCTCCCCGAGCCTGGAGAGGGGACCCTGCGCCGACGCTTCCGCGGCGATGAGCACAGAAACGAGATCCGCGCCAAGTCGGGCACGATCAACGGCGTCCGCTGCCTGTCGGGTGTCGTGCGCACGGTTGACGGTTCCCAGGCGCTCGCCTTCAGCGTGCTGATCAACGACATCGAGCACGGCTCGCAGATCCGCGAAGCGCTCGACCTCCACGAAGAAATCGTCAACGCGATCGACGAGTGGCTCCCC
>DLBY01000121.1:32880-33008 GCA_002480345.1 Phycisphaerales bacterium UBA7812
CCCGTCTCGGTCGATCGCGGCGCCGAGTTGGAGGCGCTGGGCGGCTGATCACCGGCGTACTCAGCGCGGCTCAGGGGCATCCGACGGTGAACGCGGACACGAACGCCTGGATATCCGCGAGATCGAGC
>DLBY01000010.1:0-420 GCA_002480345.1 Phycisphaerales bacterium UBA7812
GGTCGCAGAACATGACGGTGTCCGGACGCCGATGATCCGAGTACGCCCCCTCGCTGCGGAACGTAGCCACTTCGATGGTGTGCCCGTGACGTCGGACCAGAACGACGCCGAACGAAGCGCCGACCAGATGCGATCCGGGAAAGAGTTCCTGGATTCGATCCGGCCCGGCATCCGTGGCGATGTCGTACTCCGCGGGTTCCAATCCCAGAAGCTGATCACGGACGCACCCACCCACGAAATAGGCTTCGTGCCCGGACTGCTGGAGATGACGCACCAGATCGGTGGCCACGTCCCGGATCGGACGCGTGCCGCTCACGCCGACTGCTCCCGGCTGTAGAAGAGTACGGAGTGCTGCTTTCGATAGGTCCGAACCTCCGGCCCCACCAGCCCCGCGATGGCATGGTCGACACGGGGATGCTT
>DLBY01000010.1:745-24875 GCA_002480345.1 Phycisphaerales bacterium UBA7812
AGCGGGGTCCTGAGAATGATGAACCCCTGCGGGTCGACCAAATCGGCCAGACGCTGGATCTGCTCGAGCACTCTGGGCCGGGTCCGGTCGTCCTCCATCATGGCAAAGGGCGGATCCACGAAGACCACGTGCAACGGCCGGGGCGAGCGAAGGATGGGCAGCGTCGAAAGCGCGTCACCCTGCAGGGCGACGGCCACGTCGTCCACGCCCAGTCGATCGATGTTTCGCTCCAGGGCTGCGTAGACCCGGCGGTCCCGCTCGACCATCAGCACCGACGCCGCCCCGCGACTGACCGCCTCGAGTCCCATGGTTCCGATGCCGGCGAAGAGGTCGAGGACGTTCGCGCCCTCGATATGTCCCTGGAGAATGTTGAAAACAGACTCCTTGACCCGATCGGTGTAGGGACGCGTCGACATACCCTCGATCGTTTCGAGGGCGCGTGACCGATGAGTTCCTGCGATGATCCGCGGCATCCGGTCAGGATACCTTGACACGCCCGGCCGGAACGGAAGTACCCGAGATGCCCCCTCCCACCGATGAACCGAAGCCCGTGACTCCCCGGTTGCCGCAGGATCTCCAGCGTCGCATGCACCGGTGTCTCGTCGGGGATTCGGTCCCGAGCCTTCTGATCGAGGCCGAAGGCTGTGATCCCGCCCCCCCATTGGTGATCTGGCTGCACGGGCGAACCGCCACCAAGGAACTGGATCCGGGGCGATACCTGCGTCTCATGCGGCACGGAATCTCGATCTGCGCCCTGGATCTGCCGGGACACGGGGAGCGTTTTGATGCGGATCTTCAGCGTCCCGAACGGGTCCTCGACGTCATCCTTCAGATGGTCGACGAACTCGACGCCGCGGTCGCCGATGCCCAGAACCGGCTGCACGCTGACCCCAGCCGCCTGGGGATCGGAGGCATGTCGGCCGGGGGCATGGTCATCGCCTCCCGACTCACCAGAACGCATCCGTACCGATGCTGTGTGCTGGAAGCCACGACCGGTTCGTGGCGCGACCAGCGGTCGCGACCCATGTTCTCGAACCGTCCGGACGAGGAACTCCGTGCCCTGGATCCCATGAACAATCTGGATTCCTGGCGTCCCATTCCGATTCTTGCTGCACACTGTCGAGCCGACGAATGGGTCCCCTGGATCGGTCAGGAACGGTTCCTCGACACCGTGGAGGCCCTGGCCCCCCACCCCGGAACCGTGGAACGCGTGCTCTACGATCGGACCGGTGCCCCGCACGAACACGTCGGATTCGGGACGCACAGCGCCGATGTGAAGGAACGGGAACTGGACTTCTTCGTACGCAACCTCCTGGGTGGCCTATCCTGATGGGTATGAACGAGCAACGTCAGTCCGATGGATGGTTCGGAGAGTTCGGTGGTCGGTACGTCCCCGAGACCCTGGTTGCCGCTCTGGATCAACTGGACGAAGCCTGGGCCGATGCCCGGAGCGACCCCGATTTCGAACGGGGATTCCGGGACCTGCTTCGTCACTACGTCGGCCGTGCGACCCCGCTGACCTACGCACCGCGGCTCACCGAGCACGCCGGCGGCGCGTCGATCTGGCTCAAGCGGGAGGACCTGGCCCACACCGGGGCCCACAAGATCAACAACACCATCGGCCAGGGCCTGCTCACCCGGAAGATGGGCAAGAAGCGGATCATCGCGGAAACCGGCGCCGGCCAGCACGGCGTCGCGAGCGCGACGGCGGCGGCCCGCTTGGGCCTCGAGTGCGATGTCTACATGGGGGCGGAGGATGTCCGCCGCCAGCATCTGAATGTCACCCGGATGAAGATGCTCGGCGCGCGGGTCATCCCGGTCGAGAGCGGCAGCCGGACGCTGAAGGACGCGACCAACGAGGCGATGCGGGACTGGATGGGCTCGGTCGAGCACACCCATTACATCCTCGGGTCGGTGGTGGGGCCGCACCCCTTCCCGATGATCGTTCGTGACTTCCAGAGCGTCATCGGGCGCGAGACCAAGGCGCAGGCGCTGCGGAACATCGGGAAGATGCCCGACGCGCTGGTCGCCTGCGTGGGCGGCGGGTCGAACGCGGCGGGGTTCTTCTACCCGTTTGTGGACGACACAGATGTCCGCCTGGTCGGCGTCGAAGCGGGCGGGCGCAGCGACGCGCAGGGCGACCACGCGGCCCCGCTCCGGTTCGGCAAGCCGGGCGTGCTGCACGGCTCGCTGAGTTATGTCCTGCAGAACCAGGAGGGGCAGACCGCGGATGTGCACTCGTGCAGCGCGGGGCTCGACTATCCCGGCGTGGGCCCCGAGCACGCGTTCTGGAAGGACGCGGGGCGTGCCAGCTACACCAGCGTGAGCGACGCCGACGCGATGGAGGCCTTCCTGCTCATGGCGCGCGCCGAGGGGATCATCCCGGCGCTCGAGACCTCGCACGCGATCGCGGAGACCGTCCGTCTTGCCAGCGAAATGCCCAGCGACGCGAACATCATCGTGAACGTGTCGGGCCGCGGCGACAAGGACGT
The DNA here is from genome assembly GCA_002480345.1 of Phycisphaerales bacterium UBA7812. GTDB lineage: Bacteria > Planctomycetota > Phycisphaerae > Phycisphaerales > UBA1924 > UBA1926. The sequence continues at coordinate 3,238 of DLBY01000010.1, forward strand.
CGAGGAGGCGCTCCGCCTGCTCGGCGGCGACGTCGAGCCGATGAAGGCGCGCGCGTCGAGGCCCAAGCGGAAGAAGAAGAAGAAGCGCGACGGGGAGGAGACGTCCGACGCCGACGGGAGCAACTCGGCCGGGGGGGACGCGGTATCCGGGTAACCGAGCGCGACCCCGCGAGGAGGTTGGGGCGGCGATCGGCTCTCGATCTTGGTCGGGGTATCGGCTTGCGTCAACGTCTTGTACATCTCCGGACCGTTGCGACGTACGGCTTTGTGGGCCTCCTGATCTCGGTCGCAGTCGCGTGGGCGATCGCGGTCGTGCAGGTTGACTACACGACGTGGACCCTCGACTCCGACTCCTTCATGATTAACGAAATCGTCGAGGTCCATCGCAGTACCGAAGCGACCTATGGGTTCGGGACCGTCCACCGAGAGGCCAAGCTCGAGCGTGTGGGCGGTCCGGCGATGAGCGTGAGGAAGATCCGCCCGATCAGCACCCTCGGAGTCCATCACGGCAGTCTGTTCTTGGCTTGGACGCCGTCGATGCGTGACGAGTGGGGGAGCTTCGCATGGAGCCGTCGGGCTGCGGAACGCTACCCCGAGTTCGACTTCATCCATGCGTCCGACGACGGCTTTGGCTTCCCGGCGATCTGTCTGTACACGCGCCGCAGGGCTGACGTGGACCTCGATTTCGGGTCGACCTCGCCGCGGGTGGACAGGGAGGTGGCGGACAGTGGTCTGCGGGGCGGCATCCTGATCGCAAAGGGATCTCCGAGTTTCTTCGGGGGCGGACGGTTCTGGGACCGCTATCTCCCGCTCCTCCCGTTCTGGGAGGGACTCTTGACCAATTCTGCTTTCTATGGTGTGCTCGCATTCGGGCTCGCCCGTGGCTTTCCGGCATCGCGCGCGCTCCGCCGGTATCGCCGGGGCGACTGCCCAAAATGCGGTTACGACATGCGGAGTAACGACAGCACTCTCTGCCCCGAGTGCGGTGCCGGGACTCGGCGGAGAACTTGAGAGGCCGGTGTCGAAGCACATCCGGCGAGGAGGTTCACCGACTGTCCACGTCGCCCACGGCTGAGGCCCGATCCGCTAATCTAGATCGATGGAGATCGTCGGTTACTCGCTCGCGGGGCTCGGGGTCTATCTCGCGCTCGGCGTGCTGTTCGCGTGCTGGTTCGTCGTTGCCGGTGTCGGGCGGATCAGCCCCGCCGCCCGAGGATCGGGATGGGGGTTCCGGGTCCTGATCCTGCCCGGCTCTGCGGCGCTCTGGCCGCTGTTGGCGTGGGAACTCTTCGCATCGCGAGGCAGCGGGGGCGTGGTCGTCGGGCGCGCGATCGGACCGGACGACATCGAGACTTCCTTGGAGGATGGCGTGGGCGCCGCGGGCGAGCCCGATCCTCGGGCTCTGCGCGAGCCGGGCGATGATTCCCCGTTCGTGGACCCCGAGGCGGAGACCTCCGCATGACGCGTCGGCACCGTCGGGCGCATGTCGTCGCGTGGGGGCTGCTCGCGATCGGGCTTGCGATCGCTGCGGCCTTCGTCTCTGCGGGGGGGCACCCGTGACCAACCGGTTCGTCTGGGTCTCGTGGAATAGGCACAAGCGCGCGTACGACGCGGTCGTGCTCGGCGCAATGGTCCTCTATCTCGCGGTGTTCACGGGTGTTTCGATCGCGACCACGGAGGCCGCCCCGGATCCCATGGTCCTCGCGATCCGCGCGACGGGCACGCTCGCGATCGTGACGCTGCACATCATCCTGTGTATCGGCCCGCTGGCACGCTTCTCCGATCGGCTCGCACCGATCCTGTACAACCGCCGCCACCTGGGCGTCTCGATGTTCTGCGTCGCGCTGCTCCACGCGGCCCTCGTCCTGCTCTACTACGGCGGATTCGGCGCCGTGAATCCGGTCGAGGCGGTCCTGCTCGAAGGCCGATCGTTCGCGTCGATCGACGCGTTTCCGTACGAACTCTTGGGATTCGGGGGGCTGCTGGTCCTGTTTCTTCTTGCGGCGACCAGCCACGATTTTTGGCTCGACCTGCTCCGTCCGCAGGTCTGGAAGTGGATCCACATGAGCGTGTACGGCGCCTACGCGCTCGTCGTTGGGCATGTCGCGCTCGGCTCGATCGCGGGGGACGATCGCGGCTCGATCTCGTTCTCGCTGCTGGGCGTCGGGTTCGTCGTGGTTGCGTCCTGCCACCTCGTCGCGGGGATCCGAGAACTCGCGTGCGACGAAACCGGGAAGCGGCCGCTCGCGGACCAGACCGAGCACCCGGACCGCGAGGGCTGGGTGGAGGTGGGCGTCGTCGACGACATCCCCGAGGACCGCGCCCGGGTCGTGTGCCTCGCCGCCTCGACCGGCGCGCCGCCCCTGCGAGGCGAACGCATCGCGGTCTTCCGGCACCACGGCGGCATCTCCGCGGTGACGAATGTGTGCGCCCACCAGGGCGGCCCGCTCGGCGAGGGCAAGGTGATCAACGGGTGCGTCACCTGCCCCTGGCACGGGTACCAGTTCGGGGTCGAGGACGGCCAATCCCCGCCGCCCTACACCGAGACCATCGCGACCTATCGCGTGCGTGTCGAGGGCCGCACGGTGCTGGTTGACCCGAAGCCGCTCCCGCCGGGCACGCGTGTCGAGCCCGCGTTCTTCGAGGCATCCCCGCACGACGAGCGTCTCTTCGAGGATCCCGATGTCGAGCGTGCCGACCCGTCGGTTGATGAATCGGCGGATCTGCCGCTGCGAGATAAGGAGCCCGACGCGTGAGTGAGGAGCGGTCTGAACGCGGGTTCTATGTCGGCTACGCGGCGCTTCCCCGCCGGCACCGGGTCTTCCTGCTGATCGCGCTCCCGATCGCGCTCGCGGGGCTCGCCCTCGGCGCCGCGGGCCTCGCGCTCGATCAGCCGGATTGGGGCACCGGGTTCTGGGAGACCGGTGCGGCGCGGGAGTTCAGGGGAACGATCACGCTTGAGCCGTACCCCGTGCTCCACACCACGGGGGGCGAGGTGCCCGCCAGTTACCTGTTAGTGGAGATGGGCAAGTTCGGGTCCGCCGATCGTTTTACGAAGATGCCCGAGATCGACGGCGCGACGGTCTCGATCCGGGGTCGGGAACTGCACAGGGACGGACGCCGGATGATCGAGATCGACCCCGATCATCCGGCGCTGGGGCCTCCGGTCGCGGTGCTCCCCGCCGATCGGCCCGCGGTCCCCCCGCACCGGGAGAACGCTCCGGACGCGGTGACGCTCCGGGGTGAGATCGTGGACAGCAAATGCTATCTGGGGGCAATGAAGCCCGGCGCGGGGCGCGGGCACAAGGCGTGCGCCACGCTGTGCATATCGGGCGGTATCCCGCCTGTGCTGGTCGTGCGGGATGGGGATGCCGCCCCGGTGTACTACCTGCTGACCGATCCCGGGGGTGAGGGCCTCTCGGGCTCGGGTTTGTCGGTGCTCCTGCCGATGATCGCGGAACAGATCGAGGTGCGGGGCACGCCCGGGCATCTGGGCTCGTGGCGCACGCTGCGGATCGATCCGGGGCAGTTCAAGTGACCGACTCGCGGGGCGTGCATGCATCAGGGCGGGGATGAAAACAAGCGGAGGCTCGCCGAAGAGCCCACGCTCGCGGAGCCCTCGGGGCACGCCGCCCCCCGTGCTGATGGGGACGCCTCCCCGTTGCCCTCCGGCGCCATCGGCCCGTTCCGTCTCATCGAGGAGATCGGTCGGGGCGGCATGGGCGTCGTCTATCGCGCCGAGCAGGACGCGCCGAAGCGGACCGTCGCGCTCAAGGTCATGCGCGCCGGGCTGGTCAGCAAGTCCGCCGCCGCGCGCTTCGAGCGGGAAGCACGCGTGCTGGGCATGCTGCGACACCCCGGCATCGCCCAGATCTACCAGGCCGGCGCCGCGCCGTCTGAACGCGATCCCGCGGAGACCATCCCGTACTTCGCGATGGAACTCATCACGGGCGAGCCCGTGACGGCGTACGCGGATCGCGTGGGTCTCGACCATGCGGGGAGGCTGCGCCTGCTCGCGGAGATCGCCGACGCGGTGCACCACGCGCACACCAAGGGCGTTATCCACCGGGACCTGAAGCCCGGCAATATTCTCGTGGACGAGCGGGGCTGTGTGAAGGTCCTCGATTTCGGCATCGCGCGCCTGGTCGAGGAAGAAGCGGAGGTTTCCGCGTTCGGGGTCACCCGCGGCTCGGACGAGACCCTGAGCCACACCGGGCAGCTCATCGGCACGGTGTCCTACATGAGCCCCGAGCAAGTGTCGGGCGTGATCACCGAACTCGACACGCGGAGCGATGTCTACACGCTCGGCGTCATCGGGTATCAACTCCTCACCGGAGCGATGCCCTACGAAACCGAGGGGAAGAGCCTCGTCGAGACCGCGCGCGTGATCGCCGAGCGGGATCCCCGCCCGCTCGCGGCCTCGGACGCCCGCTTGCGCGGCGACATCGGCACGATCATCGCGACCGCGCTCGAGAAAGACCGCGAGCGTCGGTATCAGTCCGCGGACGAACTCGCCCGCGACATCGGGCGTTATCTGCGCAACGAGCCGATCGCGGCACGCCCGCCCAGCACCGTCTATCTGCTCAGCAAGTTTGCCAAGCGCAACCGCCCCCTGGTATTCGGTGCCGCCGCGGCGGTTCTCATGCTCGTGCTGGGTGTGATCGGCACGAGCTGGCAGGCCTACGCCGCGACCCGCGCCCGCGACGACGCGGAGATGCGCACCGCGGTCGCCCTCCAGATCAACGAGTTCCTGCGTCGGATGCTCGAATCCGCGGACCCCACGATCGCGCAGGGACGCGAGCTCACGGTGCGAGAGGTCGTTGACAAGGCCGCGGAGGACATCGGGAACGCGGCGCTCGAGCCCGAGGTCGAGGCGGATGTCCGCTACACACTCGGCAAGACCTACTCCTTGCTGGGTGATTACGACGCCGCGGAAGCGATGCTCACGCGCTCGATCAAGCTCTACAGCGGTATCGAGGGTCTCGAGCCCCGGTTCCGCATCAGCGCCGAGCGTCAGCTGGGTTTCGTGCTCAGCGAGAGCGGGCGTCCGGCCGAGGCGGAGGTCATCGCCCGAGACGCGATCAAGGCGCTCACGAGTCTCTACGGGCCTGACGATCCTGACGCGCTCGCGGCGCGTTCCGAGCTCGCGAAGAACGCGCTCGAGCAGGGACGCGTGGGCGAAGCGGTCGAGATGATGCGCACCGTCGCGGCCGACGCGGAGCGCGCGTTGGGTGCAGACGACGAGGTCACCCTCACGCTCCTGCACAATCTTTCGTCAGCGCTCGGGAACGCGGGCGACCTCACGGGCTCCGTCGCGTTGAACGAACGCGTCCTCGAGCGACGCCGCGCAAGCCTGGGAGAGACGCACCCCGACACCATCACCAGCATGAACAACCTCGCGACCACGCTCGTGCGTCTCGGCGAGCGTGAGCGCGCTGAGTCCATGATGCGTGAGGTCCTCCGCCTCCGGCGCGATGTGCTGGGAAGCGAGCACAGATCGACCGCGACCGCGATGCAGAATCTTTCGGGTCTGCTCATCCAGGAGGGCCGTCTCGACGAGGCCGAGCCTCTCGTCCGCGAGGCGTTCGCGGTCTGCCGCGAGAGGCTGGGCGAATCGCACACCGTCACGCTCAGCGCGATGAACCAACTCGCCTACCTGCTGGAGGACCGGGGCAAGCTCGACGAGGCGGAAGCGATGTTCCGCGAGACGATCGAGATCCTCGAGCGGTCCGCGGGGCGCGACCACCCCGAGATGTTCGCGCCGATCAACAACCTCGCGAGCCTGCTGGTCAAGATGGGACGCGCCGAGGAAGCGGAGCCCATGTACCGAGACCTGCTCGCGCGCGTCGAGGCGCTCGTGGGCCCGGAGCACTACTTCCTCGCGATCTTCCGATCCAATCTCGGTGCGTGCCTGACTCGACTCGGCAACGGAACCGACGCGATCGCGGAACTCAGCGAATCCATCCGCGTGCTCGAGACCACGCTCGGGCCCGAGCACGAACGAACCCTCACGGCCCGCGAGCGGCTCAAGGCCGCGCGAGCGCTTGTGGCAGATTCGGGGATCCGGGGGGAATCAACCAACGAATAGAACCCGCCCAGAGGGTCTTTGCCGGCGTTCGTCGCGCGTCCTCTTGGCATCGAGTCAGCGCACACGGGCGTCCCCGCTCGCGAGGGGTCGAATCAGATCAGTCCGAGTGCCCGGAGATCCAAGGCCGCCGCGCCCACCGCGGCTCAACCAGAAGAGGGAACACCATGAACTCGAAATCCGTTCGGAACGCACTTGGTGTCGCGTTGGTCGGCATCGCGGGCGGCCTCGTCGGGTGCAGCCAGCATCAGACCTCGTCCGGCCCCGGCGTTGGGGTGGTCACCCCGATCGCGGCGCTGCCGGAGATCGACGGCCTGCTCGAGGACCCGAATCCGGCGCCCGCGGGTCGGGAGTTGATCGATCTGACCGAGCCCGGTGTCTTCGTCAAGCGAACGGTGGCGCCGCAGGTCATCGACACGCGGGCCTTCGATCCCCAGATCGCGCCCGCGGTGATCGAGAACGACGAATCCCGTCGCGTCAAGGTCCACCTCCCGATCCACACCAGGCCCGAGGAAGCGCCACAGAATCCCGAGCTTGCCCTGCGAGATTTCCCGCTGGGCGGGATGCTCGGCGCTCCCGTGGTCGACCCGACCAGCGTGTTCGAATTCAGCGGCATCGACCGGTCCGGATGGATCCCCCCGGACCCGACGCTCGCGGTCGGGCCCGACCATGTCGTTGTCACCGTGAATCAGTCGCTCGCCTTCTACTCGCGCTCCGGCGCCCTGCAGTTCCAGCAGATCCTGGGCAGCCAGGGCTCGCCCGGCTTCTTCGAGCCGCTCGGCGCGGGATCGTTCACTTTCGATCCCAAGTGCTTCTATGACCACGAGTCACAGCGATTTGTCATTCTCGCGCTCGAGGTCTATTCCAACTCAGCCTGGGTCACCATCGCGATGAGCGACGACGCGGACCCCAACGGCGTCTGGTACAAGTACCGCACCGACGCGGTGACCGACATCGGGGGTGACCAGTTCTGGTGGGATTACCCGGGCCTCGGGTTCGACAGCCAGGGCGTGTATGTCACCGCCAACCTCTTCGGGCTCAATGTCAGCGGGTTCGGCGGCGCGGGCTTCCGCGCGTTCGACAAGGCCGACATGGTCGCGGGCAACCCCGTCGATTTCTGGACCACCCGCGCGAGCAACGGCGCATCCGTCCAGGCCGCCCAGCATTACGGAGACAACCAGACCGACGGCGGCGCCGCCTACTTCGTCCAAGCCGCGGGCGGTTCCACGCTCCGCGTCTTTGCCATCGAAGACCCCGTGGGCTCGCCGTCTCTCTCCAGCCGCGATGTGAGCGTCCCCTCCTACGGCGGGTACGGCGATGTCCCGACGCAGGGCGGCGGGTCGATCTTCACCACCGGCAACCGCATCCAGAATGTCGTCTGGCGCGACGGGATGCTCTACGCCTCGCACGCCGTCTCCGTGGGCGGGCTCGGCAAGCCCCGCTGGTACGAGATCGATCTCAACGCCTGGCCCAACGGCACGATCCCCCTGCTCAACCAGTCGGGCACCGTCGACCCGGGCCCCGGCATCGAGGGGTTCTTCCCCGCGATCGCCGTCAACGACGCGGGTCAGATCGCCCTCGCGTACGGCACCAGCTCGTCCAGCGAGCGGATCCGCTTCTGGGTGACCGCCCGACGCCCGGGCGACCCCGCGGGCGACATGGGCCAGCCCATTCTCGTCCGGGAGAGCTCGACGGACCTGGGAAGCGACACCGGGCAGCGGTGGGGTGACTACTACGACGCGACGCTCGACCCCAACGACGGACGCACCTTTTGGGCCGTCGGGCAGACCCAGGAATCCGGCATCGGCTGGGACTCCCGCGTTGTGCGCTTCGCTGTCGCGACCGAAGCCTGCGGGCCCGCGGACATCGCGCCACCCGAGGGGGTGCTCGATCTCGCGGACATCAACGCGTTCGTCGCGGGCTTCACCGCGGGCGACCCGATCGCGGACCTCGCCCCGCCCACCGGGGTGTGGGATCTCGCTGATATCAACGCGTTCATCGTCGCGTTCAGTGCCGGCTGCCCCTGACCCTCTCGCCATGACCGGATCGATCCAGCCGCGGCCATCGTCGCGGCTTTTTTTCGCGCGCGAAACCGTGCGGACGGTCCGAGCCGCGGTTTCGCCCCCGCGTCGCTGGATGCCACCCCGCGAGCGGGTAGGATCGGGGCGTGTTCCGATTGCCCGCCGAGACCGCCGATCGCTTGCGATCGTTCTACGACACCCGACGCGTCTGTGTCACGGGCGGTGCGGGGTTCATCGGTGGGCACCTGGTCGACGCTCTGATGAGCCTCGGCGCGTCGATCACGATTATTGATGACCTTTCAAACGCGTCGCTCGATCACCTGGGCGGTCTGATCGAACTCGACCCGGCCCGCGTCCGCTTCGTCCACGCGTCGATACTCGAGCCCGCGGCGCTTGCGCGCGCGGCCGAGGGCGCGTCGGTGGTCTTCCACCTCGGGGCGGTGTGCTCCGTGCCGCTCTCGCTGGAGCAGCCCGGGCGCACATGGGAGGTCAACGCGACCGGCACCCTCCGCGTCCTCGAAGCGGCCCGCGAGCAGGGCTCCAAGCGCGTCGTCTTCAGCGCCTCGAGCAGCGCCTACGGGAACGCGTCCCGCCTCCCGGTCCGGGAGGACGACCTGCCCGCGCCGCTCTCCCCCTACGCCGCGAGCAAGGTCTCGGGAGAACACCTGATGGAGGCCTACGCGGAAAGCTACGGGCTCAGCACCGTCAGCCTGCGGTATTTCAACATCTTCGGGCCCCGGCAGAGGGCGGACTCTCCCTATTCGGGGGTCATCCCCAAGTTCGTGAAGGCCGCGATCAAGGGGGAGCCCCTCGTCATGCACGGCGACGGGGAGCAATCGCGGGACTTCACCTTCGTGGGCAACGCGGTCCTCGCGAATCTGCTCGCGGGCTCTTCGGGGACCCCGCTCGCAGGAGAGGTGATCAACATCGGCACCGGCGTGCGCACGACGGTGCGCGAACTCGCCAGCCGCGTGCTCGAGGCGTTCCAGCGCCCGGATTCGCTCGCGCAGGTCGGGCCCATCCGCCGGGGCGATGTTCTGCATTCACTTGCGGACATCACCCGTGCGCACGATCTGATCGGGTACGAACCGATCACCGATGTTCAAGCGGGGCTCGAACAGACATTCGAGTGGTGGCGCGGCCTGCCCGACGCGGACCGGGGTGTGCGCGCCGAGCGGGGATCGGCGTGATGCGCACGCTGCGGGGCCTCATCCTCCTGGGCCTGTTGGTGGTCCGTTCCCGGTTCCGACTGCGCGGCGCGTACTGGACTTGGCGCCGCGAAACCGCCGAGGGCAGCGGCGGATCGATCACCCGTGGTGAACGGTTGGGTGCGGTGCTCGAATACGCGCGCTGGCTTGATCGCATGCATTCGATCGCCCGCACCTGACCCAGACCGGGGCGGGGGGTGTGCCGAACCAGGCGGTGCGATAGTATTCCGGTACATTCGGCTCAACGCGACGAGTCGGGCTGGTCGATGACGACAGGAGGCCGTGAGGGTCCGCGCAACAGGAGTCCGGGATGGGCACAGACGCGAAGAAGAGTGGGAACGCAAACGGTTTCGTCCCGGGGCTCGTGCTGGGCGTGATCATCGGTGCCGTCACGGCATTCGTCGCCCTCGAACTGCTGGACACCAAGTCCATCGATGTGCAGCCCGGTTCCGCGTCGTCGGAGGTCACGGGCGATCGTGCGGAGCGTCCCAACCCCGATCTCGAGGAGGGCGCGCCGATCGGCGCGGACGACGCGGATCGTGACGATGGGGGCAGCGAGACGGACGCGCCGGTCGAGGACACGCCGTCAGAAACCCCCGCGGACGGTGACGGGTGAACGCGGTCGATGATCCGAGCCGGATCGCCCGCCTGGTGCGGCAGCACGCGGAGACGAGCCGCCTGCTCGGGGTCGACTTCGTCCCCTCCTTCCGGTCCGGCGACTCCTCGCTGACGGAGTGCAAGCCCGTTTCGGCGTCCCGCCCCGCCCCGGTGCTCTCCGCGGACGAGCCCAAGGCGGTGCCCGAACGCGAGGCTCGCGGCGTTCCGCACGCGGAACCAGCGATCGACCCAGACGACGCGGCGGGGGCGCAGGCACGCCTCGACGCGTTGCGCGAACGCTACATCAACGACGCGCCCCACGAACAGTTCGAGACGGCCCACACCTCGATCGTGTTCGGGGAGGGTGACCCCGCGGCGCGGCTGATGTTCATCGGAGAGGCCCCCGGCGCCGACGAGGACCGGATCGGGCGCCCGTTCGTGGGCAAATCCGGGCAACTGCTCGACAAGATGATCGTCGCGATGGGGCTGACCCGCGAGTCGGTCTACATCGCGAATGTGCTCAAGACGCGCCCGCCCGGCAATCGGACCCCGACCATCGAGGAAGCGCGCCTGTGCGCACCCTACCTCTATGAGCAGATCCGGATCGTCGCGCCCGAGATCATCGTCACGCTCGGGAAGTCCGCTGGGCAGTTGTTGCTGGGGACGAGCGACTCGATGGGCGCGATGCGGGGGAAGTGGGCGAGTTTCCCGCCGCCCTCGCCGCTCGTGCCGGTGGAGGGGATGGCGCCGATCGCGGTGATGCCGACCTATCACCCCGCCTTCCTGCTCCGGTCCTACACCGCTGAGAACCGGGGCAAGGTCTGGGCGGATCTGAAACTCGTGATGGACCGGCTCGGTTTGACTTGAACCGTTTTTGGCTCTCGCATGCCCATGTGCCGGCCCTCTGCGTCACTCACGCTCAATACGAAAAAATCTCTCGGGTTCCGGAAACCACGCGGAACCGCTGCGAAACGCCCGCGTATCGGGTGCCGCACCCGTCGCGAACCAACCCGGTTTCGCGGCGGGAACCAAGACCCCCACGAGACTCGGTGCCCGGCGAAGTAGTCGGGTGCCGGGTTTTTTTCTGCGCCGAGCGCCCCTTGGCCTCGGGCGCGTCACCACGGCCTCAAGGCGAGGGCTTGTTCTCGAACGAGATCTCGGTTTCCGCGGGGAGTCGGGTCAGGCGATTGACGAGCCATGTCGCGGATCGCTGCCCCGCCGCGTTTTCCTCCCAGCGGACGAGGAACTCGAACTCGACCTTGTCATCCACGGCGAGGCCGTCGAGGCTGACGCTCGGTGCGAGGTTCGGGAAGGCCATCACCATTGCCTTCATGCCGGGGACGCCGTCCTTGGGGTTGATGTGTATTTCGCCCGACTTGCCCACGAAATCGGGGATGTGCTCGTGGTGGATCTTGAGGTCCTTCGGGGGCGGCCCGGCGTCGGGGAGTTGGACGATCACGCCGCGCACGGTGTAGGCCTGGCCTTCCGCGTAGGTCGCGGGGTCGGTCGGATCGGGCGATTGTGTGCGTGTCCCGGTGTCCGAGCAGGCCGCGATGGCGAGGACGAGCAGTGCGAGGACAGACACGCCGACGATGGAAAGTGTGGTTCGCATACTGACATTGTTGGGAGCGTCACGCTCCGTGTGGAGGAGGGCTCCGCATCAGCGCACGAAAACGCGGCCCGACCGGGCCGCGCGATGGGATCGTGTCGTGCGTCGAACAGACCGGATCAGGCCTTTTCGATCGTGAGGTACTGGGCAACGGACTTGAGGTCCGGCGCGATCGCGGGGTTCATCGGGAGCGACCAGGCCTGACCGTCCGCGACGCGGACGACGCGGGCGGCCTTCTCGCGGCTGTGCCAGACGCGGTTGCCGCGGATGTAGGTGTTCATCCGGCGGGCACGCAGGTGCTGGGCGCGGCGCAGACTCTTGGCGTTCTCGGGATCGAGCCGCATGAGGCGGGCGATCGTGTCCTTGGGCGCCTTGGCGCGGGGGGTCTTCGCGATGGTGCAGCGGAGAGTCTCGCCCGCGGAAACGCTGTCGATCTGGTCGGCGGTGATGGACATGGTCGGCCTCTCGATGCCCGCTGAGGGGCGTCGATCGCCGCGGGCCCGCGTGGGCGCCGGGGCGGGGGTGCGTGGATTCTGCTCAGACACTCCCGGATCGCGGGATCCGGAGCCGAGAAGTGTAGCCTCGGCGCTGCGTGTGTCCAGTCTCGGGATCGTACTCACCCCGCGTCGGTGCCCGGGCGATGTCTAGAGTGGAGAGTGATTGCGCGCGCTCAGCGCGGGCGACCGCCCCGTTTTGTCGCAAGGCTCCGTAGGGAATCCGAGGTAACGCATGTCCGACCAGCCCGCTGCTCCGTCCTTTGACCCGTCCGCGGCACATCAGCAGAAGCCTAAACTCCGCAAGATCAGGGGCTTCCCGCTCCCCGTGCGGGGCCCCGAGGGCAAGCCCGTGATGATGCTGGGGCTTGCGGATGCCCAACAGATCTCGGACAAGATCGTTGCGACCCAGCCCGCGACGCAGGCTCTGCTGCCCCTGATGGACGGGAGCCGGAGCATCGACGACCTCGTCAGCGAGGTCGGGCGCGGGCTGACGCGGGAGTTCCTAGAGCCGTTTGTGGCACAACTCGATCAGGCGGGCCTGATCGAGGGACCGACCTTCGTCGGGATGTTTGAGGATATGAAAGTTCGCTTCGATGAATCGGACACGCTGCCCCCGGGGGTGACGGCGCAGGTCGCGGACCAGTTGGTGATGGCCAAGCACGGGCAGGACGCAACCGACGAGCAGAAGGCCGAGCACGGGCCGGACGAATTGCGGACCATGCTGGACGCGTGGATCGACGCGGCGTTGAAGGACGCCGAGGACCCGGCGTTCGACACGCTCCCGGCGGCGGTGGTGGCGCCGCATGTGGACTACCCGCGCGGGTGGGTGAATTACGCGAACATCTATGGTCGTCTGCGCGTCGTGGATCGGCCGGACCGGATCGTGATCCTCGGGACGAATCACTTCGGGTCGGCAACGGGCGTGTGCGGGTGCGACAAGGGGTACGAGAGCCCGCTGGGGGTGAGCCCGCTGGACCGGGAACTGCTGGACTCAGTGAAGGCGAAGCTGGGCGTCGCAGACTCCGCAAAGCTGCTCGAGCACCGGTACGACCACGAGCGCGAGCACTCCATCGAGCTGCATATCCCGTGGATCCAGCACTGCATCGGGGCGCGCGAGGACGGGACGCATGTGCCGGTCTTCGCGGCGCTGATCCATGATCCGACGGTCAACGAAGGGGAGAGCTACGACGGGAACGGGCTGGCGCTCGATCCGTTTGTTGAGGCGCTCCGTGGGGCGCTCGACGAGGCGGGCGGCACGACGCTGGTGATCTCGTCGGCGGATCTGAGCCATGTCGGCCCCGCTTTCGGCGACCAGGTCGCGCTCGCGGGCGACGATGAGGCCGTCAAGAGCGAACGCGAGCGGGTGACGAGCCACGACCGGGAGATGCTCAAGCTGATCGCGCAGAACCAGCCCGACGACCTGATCGCGTCGATGACCTGGCAGCAGAACCCCACGCGCTGGTGCTCGATCGGCAACATCGTCGCGACGATGCGGATTGTCGAGCCCGAGTCGATCCGGCAGATCGGCTACGCCGCGGCGGTGGATGAGCGGGGCTCCGCGATGGTCTCGCACGCCGCGATGGCGATGTCGTAACCACTTTCTGCATGAGCACTTGGCAGATCATCGGGGTCTCGGTGGGCGTGGTGCTCGGGCTCGCGGGCCTGTGGACCCTGCGCGGCGGGAAGCGGATGATCGTGGACCACGAACCCGGCGCGCCGGACGCGGACCCGGGGCTGAGCGGACCGACTCGGCTGACGCTGGGGGTTGTTGGCCTGCTGGTGGGGTATCACCTCGTGTGCTGGTCGGTTCCCGCGGTCTCGTTCGGGGTGCCGCTGGATCTGTGGTGGGTGGTGGCACTGGGGGCGGCGCTCGCGGTCGCGGGCGCGGTCGCGGTGGATGTGCTCGAACGCGGGAGCGGCGGGGGATGAGCCCGAGGGGAGACCCCGGGTTGGCGCGTGTCACGGCTGTGTCACGGGGCCCTGAACCGGGCAACCGGCGCGGTCAGAATCGCGCACAATGTCGGAGATGACGATTTGCCGACGCGGGCCCGCTGGCTCGCGTCCCACGCAGAACGCCCCGCCGGGGCGTGGTCAGAAAGGACGGCCGGGATGGCGTCGAATGTCTGTTGGGGTATCGAGGTCGGCGCGGGCGCGATCAAGGCGATCAAGCTCGAGGCGGAGGGCGACGGGGTCGCGGTCCGCGACTTCGCGGTGATCAATCACCCGAAGGTGCTGTCGACCCCCGAACTGGATCAGTCTGATGCGCTCCGCATGGCGCTGGGCACGCTGTCGAACCAGTACGACCTGTCGAAGGCGATCCTCGCGGTCAGTGTGCCGGGGCATCAGTCGTTCGCGCGTTTCGCGAAGCTGCCGCCGGTCGAGCCCAAGAAGGTTCCGGACATCGTGAAGTTCGAGGCGGTGCAGCAGATCCCCTTCCCGCTCGAGGAAGTGGAGTGGGATTACCAGACCTTCGTGAGCCCGGACTCGCCCGACATCGAGGTGGGCATCTTCGCGGTGACGCGGGCGCGGATCATGGAGCAACTCGGGACGGTGGGCGAGTTCGGGCTCACCCCCGAGATCGCGACGCTGGGCCCTGTCGCGGCGTACAACGCGCTCGCGTACGACCTCGAGTTCACGGAGAGCACCCCCGGGACGATCATCCTCGATGTCGGGACGACCGCGACGGACCTGATCATCGCGGAAGCGGGGCGCGTGTGGGTGCGGACCTTCCCGCTGGGGGGGCACCAGTTCACCGACGCCCTCGTCACGAGCTTCAAGCTGAGCTATTCGAAGGCGGAACGCCTTAAGCGCGAGGCGGAGCAGACCAAGCACGCGCGGCATGTCTTCCAGGCGATGCGGCCCGTCTTCACGGACCTTGTGCAGGAAGTCCAGCGGTCGATCGGCTATTACCAGAGCGTGCACGCGGGCGCGGACCTGAAGCGCCTGATCGGGCTGGGCAACACCTTCCGCCTGCCCGGGCTCCGCAAGTATCTCAAGCAGCAGCTCGGGATGGACATCTACCGGATCGAGGGGTTCAAGCGGATCTCGCCTCCGGAGGGCCGCGAGAGCGAGTTCAACGACGCGTCGCTCAACCTCGCGACCGCGTACGGGCTCGCGTTGCAGGGCCTCGACAGCGCGGCGCTGCGGGCGAATGTCATGCCGGTCCCGGTCGTCCGCGAGACGATGTGGAAGGGCAAGCGGGGCTGGTTCGGGCTCGCGGCGGGTGTCGCGGCCGCGGCGGGCGCGGCGTTCTTCGTCCGCCCCCTGATGGACAACGCGGCGATGAACGCGGTCGTGCCCCCGAACGAGATCCAGCGGGTCTCGAGCGACGGGGCGCGTCTCAAGCAGGAAGCGGAGCAGGCGGGCGTCCTGGGATCCGCGACGGGCGACACCACCGCGTCCACCCTGCTCGAACTGCTCGACGGGCGGGGGATCTACACCCACCTCGTCAACGACATGGGCGCGTTGCTCGCGGATGTTCGGCGCGACCCGCTGGTCGCGGAGGAGGACGCGAGCATCCAGATGGTGGGTTTGCGGACCGAGTATGAAGCGCCCAAGTCGTCGGGGAGCGGCTCCGCGTCCCGCGACATGGGCGGGCGGGGCGATCCGTTCATGGACCCGACGGGCGGTGCGCCCGGCGGGCTGATCATTCAGCAGAGTCCCATGCTCGCACCAACCAACCGGCCCAAGAAGGTCGTCGCGGCGGCGGAATTCCCCGAGACGCTCGACTGGAACGGGCAGGAAATCAAGCTCGAGGACAAGCGTCGGGTGAATGTCACCGCGGAGTTTGTGACCGATGTCGAGGAGGCGGAGGAGGTCGCGTACAAGATCTCCGAATGGCTCCGCGACCACATCGACCGTGCGGGTGTGCCCTATGTGATCGCGGTGCAGGACGATGACCAGAAGGTCTTCGCGGAGATCGATGTCCCCGAGCCCAAGGCGTCGGCGGACCCCGCGGGGACGGCGCAGGTGCGTCGGCCCAGCCGCGCCCGGAACGACCCGGGTCGGGCTGGTGGTGGGACGGCGTTGATCATCTCGCCCCCTCCCGGCGGGCGACCCGGGGCGCCGACGCCGAGGCGGACGGGCGGGCCCGGCGCGTTCACCCCGAGCGGTTCGGACGATCCCCAGACGCTGATCAACGAGATGGAGCGGATCGCGCCGATCGGTCCCGCGGGCGCGGCGCCCCAGGTCCGGGGCGTTGCGGGCGGTGATGATGAGGAAACGAAGACCGCGTACCGCGTGACTTTCACGCTGGTGCTCGACAAGCCCGCCTCCGATGCGGAGCAGGGAGGTGACTCGTGAGCGGTGTCGTCGGATGGCTCAAGTCGAACATTTTCATCGTGGTCTTCGCGGTCCTGATCATCGCGTTGCCGGTCGGCGGGTTCGTCGGCTCGTCGATGTGGAACAAGAAGATCAAGACCAAGGCGGAGGAGGAACTCTCCAGCAAGAAACGCCTCGTGGACGGCGTCTCACGCGTGACCTACACGCTGCCGCCCATCGCGGAGGGTGAAACCCCGATCGAGGAGGCGCGGACGCCCAACGCGGCGGTGACGCGGTTCTTCCTCGAGCAGCGCGAGGCGCGGCAGGCGGAGATCGAGGAGGTCGTCACCCGCGCGGTTCGGTTCAACAAGACCGCGGACCGCGCGGTGCTCGAGCCCGGGTTGCTGCCCGAACTCGAGGACAGCCGCGAGGCGCGCCGCCGCGTGCGTGACCTGGGCGAGCGGATCGTCGGGACCGAGGAGCAGCCCTCCCTCTTTGCGGGTCTGTTCCGCGGGATCAACGCGGGCGAGCCCGCGCCCGAGCCGGAGGTGGCGCGCCGCGTCGTCGACGCGTACCGCGCGGAGATCGACCGCGCGGGCGGGGACCTCAACGACCTGACGGCTGAGGAGCAGGAGGCGCTCAACGAGCGGATGAAGGGCGTCCGGTACGGCGTCTACGCGAGACGGGCGGAGGAGATCTCGGTCTTCGCGTCGGTCGAGGCGCTCAAGGTGCCGGGCGAGGACGGCGAATCGGTGATTCCCGTGGAGGCGCCGGCGAGCCCCGACGAGACGGATGTGCTGCGTTGGCAGATGAACTACTGGCTCGTCGAGGATCTGCTGCGTGCGGTGGATCTCGCGAACCGGACGAGCGACGGGCTGCCGACGGAGGTCCCGCGTTCGCCTGTCAAGCGGATCGTCTCGATCACCGTGGACGGGCTGGAGATGCCAGAGAAGCCTGAGGAGGACGCGTCTGCGGGGAGTTCGTCTGCGGGCGCGAACAATCCGTTCGGGACCGGCGGTGGCAACCCGATGATGAACAACCGCGGGATGATGCCCGGCGGCGGCATGGCGGGCATGGGCGGCATGACCGGCATGGGCGGAGGCGGTGGGGGCGACCCCGTCGCGACGCACACCGGGCGTTCCGCGGACGACCAGAACGGCGTGTTCCTGGTCCGCAACGCGACGATCACGGTCGTCGCGTCGAGCGATGATCTCGTGCGGGTGCTCGAGTCGTTCGGGGCGGCGAACTTCATGACCGTCACGAGCGTGAACCTTTCGGAGATCGACCGCTGGGCGGACCTCAAGCAGGGGTTCTACTACGGGCCCGACCATGTCGTCCGCGCCGAGATCGGTGTCGAGGCGGCGTACCTGCACTTCTGGCTCGCGGATGTTGTCCCGGACTTCATCGCCTCCGCGTGGGGGATCGAGAAGCCCATGGAAGACGAGACCGCGACGCCCTGACCCGACCAGACGCAGACTCGGGCCGCGCCCGAGAAGGAATTGAACGATGAAGCTCAAAGGCATCAACCCGCTCGAGCAGCATGTCGAGAAGATCGTGCTGGGGCTGGTCGCGCTCGTGTTCGTGGGCGTGCTGGCGGTCCAGTTCCTTGTCTCCCCCAACAGCGTGGACTACGACGGGCAGCCGATCCCGCCCGACCAGGTGCTGACGCGACTGGGCGACAAGGCGAAGGGCGTGCTCGCGTCGATGAACGATCCCGATCCGACGCTGCCGCCCGTCGAGACGCCCGATCTGCTCGCGTCGTACGAGGCGAAGCTCGCGGACGCGGGGTTCGGTGGCACGCGGGTCGCGGCGACGCCGTACGGCGAGCGTTTCGATCTCGCGGTGAGCGAGGTGGAGGGGCTGGACGGGCCCGTGACGCCGCTCCGGTTGCCCCTTCCGGATCAGCCGATGGCGGTGAGCCAGTGGACGACGGTCGATCCGTTCTTCGCCCGATCGAACCCGTCGATGGATCGTTACCTGCCCGAGGTCCAGCCCATGGACAAGGTCAGCGTGACCGTCGAGGCGAAAGTGAACGGCGAACTGATCCGCGAGGTGCTCGAGAGCGCCGACGAGGGCAAGCGGTCGATCCCCTCGCACTGGTGGTCGGAGGGCGGGGAGGGACTCATCGAGGTGCTCACCGTCGAGGCGGAACGGCAGAAGCAAAACCCCGATGGATCGTGGAGTGCCGCGGAGCCCGTGGAGTCCGTCCGCTGGACCCCGACGCTGCTGGAGGCGTTCAACGAGGGCGTCAACACCGACGAAACGCTGGATTGGGATGACTTCCGCGCCGCGGACCTGATCAACCTCGCGATGCTCGCGAAGGACGACCCGAGCCTGGTGTCCCAGCCCTCGTTCCTGCCCTCGATCGCGGGGGTGGAATGGGTGCCGCCCAGCAAGGTGGAACAGCGTCAGGCGCGGCTCGACCTCGAGGCGAAGATCGGGCGCGTCGAGCGAGAGATCCAGGACCTCAACGAGGAGATCGCCCAGATCCAGGACCGCATGGCGGCAAACCAGCAGCGGCAGAGCCAGGACCCCGATCCGGGTGGTCGGAGCGGCGGTGGCGGCGGCGGGGGTGGTTTCACTATCGGCGGCGGCGGTCCCAGCACCTCTCGCAGCCGTGCGAACCGACCCGATCCGATGCAGCAGCGGATCGAATCCAAGCGTGAAGACATCGCGGAGAAGAACGCGGAACTCGACAGCCTGTTCGAGCAGCTCGCGGACCTCGGCGGGGACGCCGATCCGCAGCGGCCCGGCACGCCCCGTCGGCCCGGCACCCAGTCGGGCGGTCAGGCGGGTCGCCCGGGCGGCAACCCGCTGATCCTGGGCGGTGGGGGCGGCGGGCCGCCCCTGATCCTGGGCGGTGATCCGGATCCGTCGCGGTCGCGCAGCACGCGGGGCACCCGGGTCTCGCGGGCATCGGCCGTCGAATCACCGGGTCCGCTCCTCAGCCTGGACGAGTACTCGGTGTGGATCCACGATCTGAACACGGAACCGGGAGCGGTGTACCGATACCGCGTTCGGTACGGCGTGAACAACCCCCTCTTCAAGCGGTCGGTCGGGTCGGAAGACCCCGAGATGCAGGCGATCGCGGAGGAGCCGATCGTGGAGAGCGACTGGTCAGCATGGACCGACCCGGTCTCGGTCGGGCGCACGAGTTACTTCTTCGTCACGAACGCGAGAGACCAGGGGCAACTGGGCCAGTCCGCGGCGTCCGCGACGGCGGAGGTCTACCGGATGTTCTACGGGTACTACCGCAAGCACACGCTCTCCCTCGAGCCCGGGGACGCGGTGCAGGGCGAGTTCCGCCTGCCCGACGATCTCCCGTTGTTCGATGTCCGGGAGGCGTCTGCGGACGAGGTGCTGGCCTACTTCGACGAGCGTGAGGCGGAGAACGACCCGGCCGGCACCAGGCGGACCACACAAACAGCGGGCATCGTGCTCGGCGCTGGCAACACGCCGGACCCCGACGAGGACGAGGACGGGGAGGAGATCGAGCGAGATTGGCTGACGCTGGTCCAACCTCGGTATCCGCTCGCTGTGGACGCGGTGATGCTGGATGTCGCGGAGTATCCGGTCGTCGAGAGCGCCTCGCTCGAGGGATCGAGGGCACGCCGGGTGTTGGAGGTGCTGTTCTTCGACCCGATTTCGGGTGTCGTGGCGCGTCGCCCCGACCGGGATCGGGAGATGCCGGAGTATGCAGCGGTTCAGCAATCGGCAGGTCTCGCGGAGTCTGCGGAGCTGCGTCGGCCGGATCCCGAGTATCTTCCGTGAGTTAGTGGCCGATACCGGCTCGCGTCCGGTTCGTCTTGCGTGCCGGCGTGTGACGAAAAGGTGAAAAAACGAGGCCGCCGCGTTTGACGCAACGCGGATTGCGCCTAGCATCCCCTCGCCTCGCAGCGGACCGGTTTCACAGCCGGAACAAAGCGGAGCGAACCCCGCGAAAGCGGGACTTGGCGGGCCTTCGGGTCGATCCCGTTTCCCGCCTGGCTCTTTGACAACCGGATATCGACGGGCAGATTTTGGCCCCGCCTTTCCCCTCGCCGGCTTGTTGAGTCGTCGGCTTGGGGACTGATTTCCGTCTTGTAGGCGGGGCCTTGTTGAGTATCTCGTAGCGTTTAGAGCTGGTGCCGCACCGTTCAGTCGACCTAGGGCTGATCGGGGCGGATGTCCGTCCTGGATGTGGTGAGCGGTTCGCCGTGACACCACAGTCTGTCTCCCGGAATCTTGGGGAGACCATTCATGCAGTCCAGGGCGTGCGCTGTGCTCCTTCCCGCGGCGTGCGGCTGTCGGTTTCGACCGGCGGGCGTCTCGGCGTTTGGTAGGAGTGGTCAGACCAATAAGGGCGCATGGCGGATGACTTGGCATCGAGAGGCGATGAAGGACGTTGGAACCTGCGATAAGCCACAGGGAGCTGGTAACCGAGCTGTGATCTGTGGATTTCCGAATGGGGAAACCCACCCGCAAGGGTATCGTGCACTGAATGCATAGGTGTGCGAGGCGAACCCGGGGAACTGAAACATCTCAGTACCCGGAGGAAAAGAAAGCAACAGCGACTCCGTGAGTAGCGGCGAGCGAAAGCGGACAAGACCAAACGAACCGGTTGGAATGCCGGACCGAAGAAGGTGAAAGTCCTGTAGTGGTCGTTAAGCCCATAGAGTAGGCTCGGGCTCGTGGAACCCGGGTTGAAGATGGGGGGTCCACCCTCCAAGGCTAAGTACTCCTCGATGACCGATAGCGAAACAGTAAGGTGACTGAAAGTTGAAAACCACCGCGATGAGCGGGGTGAAAGAGTAGCTGAAACCATGCGCTTACAAGCGGTCGGAGCTCTGCGGAGTGACGGCGTGCTTTTTGCATAATGAGCCCACGAGTTAGTTTCATCGGCGAGCCTAAGGCCTAGCGGGCCGGAGGCGAAGGGAAACCGAGTTTGAACAGAGCGTTGAGTCGATGGAACTAGACACGAAACCCGTGCGATCTACCCATGGCCAGGGTGAAGGTGGGGTAAAGCCCACTGGAGGCCCGAACCCGTTATCGTTGAAAAGATATGGGATGAGCTGTGGGGAGGGGTTAAAGTCCAATCAAGCCGGGAGATAGCTTGTTCTCGCCGAAATAACTTTAGGGTTAGCCTCAGATTGCAACTGACGGGGGTAGAGCTACTGGATGGAGAGCGGGCCCTTCCTGGGTACCCTCTCCAACCAAACTCCGAATACCGTCAGCCAAGTTCTGGGAGATAGTCCACGAGTGACAATATCCGTGGACAAAAGGAGAAAAATCCAGACCGCCGGCTAAGGTCCCAGAACCCGACTTAGTTCTTAAGGAAGTCAGATTGCTTAGACACCCGGGATGTTGGCTTAGAAGCAGCCA
>DLBY01000010.1:24905-25066 GCA_002480345.1 Phycisphaerales bacterium UBA7812
GCCGATAATGATCGGGAATAAGATGATAACCGAAGCTGCGGACTACAATTTATTGTAGTGGTAGAGGAGCGTTCTTATCAGCGTTGAAGCGATACGGGCAACGTGTCGTGGAGCGGTAAGAAGTGATTATGCCGGCTTGAGTAACGATAAAACAGGTGAAA
>DLBY01000010.1:25142-25467 GCA_002480345.1 Phycisphaerales bacterium UBA7812
TAGTCACTAAGGAAGTTGAATTGCGGAGACAGCCAGGATGTTGGCTTAGAAGCAGCCATCATTTAAAGAGTGCGTAATAGCTCACCGGGCGAGGAGTCTGGCGCCGATAATAATCGGGAATAAGTCGGGTGCCGAAGCCGCGGACGCGTAAGCGTGGTAGGCGAGCGTTCCACGGGCGGTGAAGCGGATCCGTAAGGGTTCGTGAAGCGCGTGGAAGTGCATATGTGGGCTTGAGTAACGATAATGCAGGTGAGAATCCTGCACGCCGAAAGCACAAGGTTTCCTGGGGAAGGTAAATCCGCCCAGGGTTAGCCGGGACCTAAGG
>DLBY01000148.1:0-641 GCA_002480345.1 Phycisphaerales bacterium UBA7812
GGATCGCGTAGTTGCCGACCAGTTCCGCGTCGGTCGCGACCAGCGGCCCCGACGACCCGCCCGAGCTCGCGGGCAGGACGGTCAGGGGGTCCTTTGCCATGTGCTTGCGGAGCTCGCGCTGATCGGCGCTGGGGCTCATCCGGCGCAGGTAGGGGATGGAGTAGTAGGATCCCGTGCCGTCGCCCCACTGGATCGTGAGGCCTCGGTCTTTCTTCAGGTCGAGCGCGGTGGGTGTATCGGATTGGCTCACGCACGATCGTAGCGGGACGGATTTCGAAAGGACCATGATGGGCGAGCGATACGCGGATCGGCTCTGCAACGCGATCGATCGGGCGGGCACCCCCGCGTGCGTGGGGATCGATCCGGTGGTCTCGCGGCTCCCCGCGTCCGTGCGGGCGTCGTCGGGCTCCGACGCGGACGCGGCGCGGTCGTTCTGCCTGGAGGTGCTCGATGCGCTCGACGCGGATCTCGTCCCCGCGGTCAAGCCGCAATCCGCGTGCTTCGAGCGATTCGGCGCCGTCGGTGTCGCGATCCTCGAGGATGTTGTTGCGAAGGCTCGCGATCGGGGGCTGCTCGTCGTGCTCGATGTGAAGCGGGGCGATATCGGCTCGACGGCCGAGCATTACGCGGCCGCGGCGCTC
>DLBY01000148.1:955-28145 GCA_002480345.1 Phycisphaerales bacterium UBA7812
CGGCCGCGGCGCTCGGGCTCGGCGCCGACGCGGTGACGGTGAACGGGTACATGGGGCGCAGCGCCGTCGAGCCCTTCGTCGAATCGGGCCTGGGCGTGTATGTCCTCGTGCGCACGAGCAACCCGGATTCCGACGAGTTGCAAACCGAGCCTCTCGTCTCCGGGGGGACCGTCGCGCAGCGGATGGCATCGGTCGTCCACGATCTCGGGCGCTCATCGCGGGGGCAGCGGGGACTGAGCGATGTCGGCGCGGTGGTCGGGGCGACCAAGCGGGCGGATGAAGTCGAGGAACTGCGGGGGCTGATGCCCGACGCGCCGGTCCTCGTGCCGGGGGTGGGGGCGCAGGGCGGGACGATCGAGCAGGTCCGCCCGCTCGTGCGCGCCGGATCGCGGTCGATCGGCGAGGCGGGTGTGCTCATCAACGCGAGCCGGAGCGTGCTGTTCTCTGGCGAGGGCGGGAGCGACTGGGTCTCGAGCGTGCGCGCCGCGGCGGAGGCGTTCGCGCGGGAATGCGCGTCGATCACCACGGCGGAGTGAGCGCCCGCGTCCGGGGCGCGCACGAAAAAGCCCGATTCGGGCGAGCCGAACCGGGCCGGTGGTCACGAAATCGTGTTCGTGATGAGTGTGAGTCAGTTGCGGCGGCGGCGGATCGCCATGCCCATGACTCCCATGCCCGCGATGACCACGGCGCCGGGGGTGGGGATGAGGATGCCGTCGGTCTGCGTCGAGACGCCATCGAAATCACCGCCGAAGCCGCCGGGGCTCTGGAGGATGATGCTGACGGCGCCGTCGAAGACGCGATCGACGAGCTCGGCGATGCTGAACGAGCCGTTCGCACCGTCGAAGCGGGCGTCGGTGTCACCGTTATCGGTGAACTCGAAGTCCGACGAGGTGCCGCTGAAGAACATGAACCCGAAGGGCGCGAGGATGTCCCACGAACCCTGGACAGACGCGGTGAGCGTGTCGCCGTCAACATCGGTCAGACTGACGATGCCGTTCGCATCCGCGGAGCTGGCGGTGATGTTGAAGATCTCGAGCTGGATGGAGACATCCGCGTTGCCGAGACCGAAGAAGCCGGTATCGAACTGGGCGGTGCCCTTGTCGCCGATGAGCGAGGAGACATCGCCGCCGGACGCGAGGTCCGCGCTGTTCTCCGCCGAGGCGCTGAAGAGCTGCGACAGCGAGTCGTACGAGCCGTTGAGGTCGGTGTAGCTGTACGAGACGACGGTGTCGGCCGCCGCGAGCGAGCATCCCGCCGCAAGAGCGATGGCAATGGTTGAGCGCGTGATCATCTCTATCCGTTCCTCTCTCTGGCCGTGCGTCCCGCACGGATATTCTCGAATCGGGTCGCGGGCACCGTTATTCGGGCCCTGAACACCACGGGCGGTCCGCATTCCGCGGATCGACCGCAGACAAGGTGCGCCATCGGCACAGAGATGCCAGCGAATCACCCGGATTTGGCGTCAAAAGTTCTGGATTTTGCACAGACGCGCCGCGAAGGGCGTTTCACGCGGGATCGTGACCGGTCTTGGACGCGCAGAACATCGGTCCCGTCGCGTGCGGAGCGCGGGTGAAGGGTTGGTTTGATCGGATTTTGGACGGAATCACATCGGCTTCTTGCCGACGGTCACATCGTAGACATGCAAGAGTTTGTTCTTGTCGAAGACCATCTCGGGGCGCGTCAGGCCCACGATGTCGTACTCGGTGGTCATCTCGATCGCGTCCACGGGGCACGCCTCTTCGCACATCCCGCAGAAGATGCAGCGGAGCTCGTCGATCTCGAACTTGACGGGGTACTTCTCCCGGTCGTCCCAGGGGCTCTCGCCCGCCTCGATGTGGATGCAGTTCGCGGGGCACAGCGTGGGGCACATCATGCACGCGACGCAACGAACGCGCCCGTCCTCGTCCCGGTTGAGGCGGTGGACGCCCCGGAAGTTCGCCGCGTGCTGACCGCCCTCGGTGACCGGCATGTGCTCGCGGCGTTGCTCGGGATACTGCATCGTGCGGCTGGTCTTCCCCTGGCCGAACGAGGTGAAGAAGTGCCGCATCGTGGTGCCGAACCCCTTGAAAATCTCGGGGAGATAGACACTCTCCGAGCGGTTCATGGGGGCTCGCTGGATCTGGATGATGTCCTCGTCGCGGATCGCCATGGCCGGAGAGTATAGACCCGGATCCAACGCGCACGGGGAGTCGGTAGAATCGTGGCATGAGCCCGACGGGCGGCGGTAAACCACTCTTCGATCTGATTTCATCGGGTCGCCGAACGGACGGGGCGCCGCCGCCACCGCCTGCGCGGACGGACCGCGGGGAACTGAGCGCGCGCTCCGTCACCCTCCCGATGGTCTGGGTCTACGCGGGCGCGGGCCTGGTGCTGCTGCTGCTCATCGTGGGCTACGGCGTCGGGTATCAGCTCGGGACGAGCGCCACGCGGGACGCGGAGCGGCGTGCCGCGTCGCGGGACGCGGAGCGCGTGTTCGTCGATGATCCGCTCCGGGCGGAGGAGCCGAGCGAACCTTCCGTGGAGGGTTCGACCGAAGCCGACCCGCCCGAGCCCTCGCCCCGACCCCGGATCGCGGGGGGTGTGCTGCTGAGCAATGGGCGGACGGGGCCCGATCCGAGGCGAGAGGGGCTGAACTATCTCGAGCTGGCGACGCTCAAGCGAGAGCAGGCGGCCGAGGCGGTCCGATATCTCGCGACAAACGGTGAGGAGGCGATCGCGGTGCCGCTTGATCGGCGCGGGTCGGGCTCGAATACTTCCGACTCGTTCCGCATCGTCGCGATGGGTCTGGCGGTCCCCGGTGAACGCTACCGGTCGTCGGCCGACGCGAGGAAGCGGTTCGAGGAGCGACTCGCGCGTCTGGGGAGGGCCTGGGCGGACGCGGGCGGCGCGTCCGACTTCTCCGACCCGCTCTGGCGGAAATTCGGGGGCTGACGGGCGCGTCGGGCAGACGGGTGCACAGCGCCGCAGCCGCGGCGGACGATTGACGACGGGAGTCTGGATATGAGCCGCGATCCTTCGCTGAAGACCTCGGGCAACCTTGAGGGCAAGCGCAATGTGATGACCCGCGCCGAGCGCATCGAGGCGCTCAAAGCGGAGAAGAAGTTCGATCCGAAGAAGGACTCGGCGCTCGGTCTGCGCAAGACCAAGGTCACCGAGTAATCCGCGATCACGCCATCGGATCCCAAACGAGCCCGGCGACGCGAACGCCGGGCTTTTTGTGCGCACGCGGCGCGTGCTCTAGAGGGGGCAGGCGGGTGGCGCGGCCATACGCTTTGGTATGAACGCGACCTCGCTGCTGTCCGATCGGGCGCTGGGGATGGACTCGTCGGGCATCCGGCGCGTCTTCGAACTCGGCGCGACGCTTGACAAGCCGATCAATCTGAGCATCGGGCAGCCCGATTTCCCGGTGCCCGATGCGCTCAAGAACGCCGCGATCGAGGCGGTCGCGACCGACCTGAACGGGTACTCGCTCAACCAGGGGCTGCCGGACCTGGTCGTGCGCACGACGGAGTACCTCCAGCACGATGTGGGCTGGACCTGCGGTCCCCCCAAGGACGCCGATTCGCCGACGGTGCTCATCACCGCGGGGACGAGCGGGGCGCTCGTGCTCGCGTACATGAGCCTGCTGGACGCGGGGGACGAGATCATCATCCCGGATCCGTACTTCGTGAGCTATCCCGAGCTCGCGACGATGTGCGGCGCCGAGGCGGTGCGGTGCGAGACCTATCCCGATTTCAAGATGACCGCGGAGCGGGTCGCGCCGCTGATCACCGAGCGCACGAAGGCGGTGCTCTACTGCTCGCCCAGCAACCCCGCGGGCGTGGCTCTGAGCGAGCAGGAGTGCGCCGAGTTGCTCGAACTGTGCCGCTCGCGGGGGGTGCTGCTGATCGCCGACGAGATCTACGACGAGTTCGCTTTCGCGGATGCGCGTACGCAAGCAGCGGTCGGCGATGCGGGCGACCTGCGCTGCCCGAGCCCCGCGCGGCTCCCGGGCAGCGAGGACACGGTCCTGCTGATCCGGGGGTTCGGCAAGACCTACGGCTGCACGGGCTGGCGGCTGGGCTACTGCGCCGGGCCCGCCTCGGTCGTCAACGCGATGATCAAGATCCAGCAGTACACCTTCGTGTGCGCGCCGACGCCGCTGCAGGCGGGCGTGCTCGCGGCCTTCGATACGGACATGGGCCCCACGGTGCAGGCGTACGCGCAGCGGCGCGACATGATCTGCGAGACGCTCGGGGAAGTGACGGAGGTCGCCCGCCCCGACGGCGCGTTCTACGCGTTCGTCAAGGTCCCCGAGCGCCTGGGCATGACCGGCACGCGGTTCTTCGAACGCTGCGTCGAGGAGAATGTGCTCGTCATCCCGGGGGGCGTTTTCAGCGAACGCGACACGCACATCCGCCTGAGCTACGCGACCGACCCCGCGCGGCTCGCGGAGGGGCTCGAGATCATCGGGCGCCTCATGAGCGATTGAACACACCGCGCTCTGACTCGTCTTTGTGTCGCGCGCACCACCGATACAGGTAGGCTCGCGCGTTTTTTTTTGGCGTTTGCACTTTCATGGTAATCGCCTATGTTGTTCCGGAGCATCTGGAGCCAATTCAATATTATGGAATGAAAGGTTTCTCGAATGAAGCGAATGATGGGAGCGTGCGTTTTCATCGCGTCGTTGGCGGGCTCCGCAGCTCTTTCGCCGGTTTCCGCGAACGGGTGCCCGCCCGAGTTGCCGGTCCTGTGCGAGTGCTCCTACACCCAGTCGAACGGATTCACGATCTCGGCGAGCCGGTGCTGTCCCGACGGGAACGGGTGCAACTGCACGACCCTCCGAGATGAGAACGGCACGGTCATCGGGATCAGCGTGCGGTGTGTCCAGCCTGCGCCCGGTCCGGGGGGCGGCGGGCTGGGGTGAGCCCGTCGGGTTGTGTTCCTCGCCGCCGGGCGGGCTCGCGCTGCACCGCCTCGCGGTGGTGTCGTGAGAAGGGGATCTGCAAATGAGAGCACGACGGTTTCAAGCCCGGTTTCTCGTGGTCGGTTTCGTCTGCGTTGTGTCCGGATCGATCGTGCCGGGCTGTTCCGAGACCGATGGCGGGAGCGGCGCTCTTGTCGGCGCGCAAGGCGAGGGCGACCCCGCGGGCGATGCGGCGTCACTGCTGGATCCGGAGCAGATGGAACGCGTCGAGATTGTCAGTGCGTTGGAGGGGCGGGCGATCGAGTGTCTCGCTTCCGCCTTCGGCGAGGATCTGAACCCGGGCACGCGGACCGAGCTCGCGCGAGCGTTCGGGCGGGCGATGGATCTGTATGTCTTCGGGAACGCGGAGGACTTCCTCGCCTCGCTCGAGGCGGAACAATCGATCTCCGAGCAGGACGCGTCGCAGTTCCGATCGCAGTGGGAGCGGGCGTCGGAGGTCATCGGGCGCGCACCGATGGACGGCGCGGGCGTGATGGCCCATCTCGCTGTCGCCGGCGGGGAGCGGCTGGAGAGCAAGCCGAGGCTCGGCACGACGGTCGTCGAGGGAACGCGCCGCGGAGCGGGTGGGATCGGTGATCCCCGAGCCGCGGGTCTCGATGTCGTGGAGATCTCGGTGCCGATGAGGATCCGTCCGATCAAGGGCGAGACGACGCGGGGTCGATTCGGGCTTTCGTTCGCGTTCGACCCGGACCGGCGGGCGTGGGTGTTGGTGAAGACCGCGATCGGGTGTGATGACACGGAGGGCGTGCTGATCGCGCCGCCGCTCTGACGGGGGCCTCGGTTGTGCGACCTTCTCCGGTTCGGGGGCTCGGGTTTTCGATCGTCGAGTTGCTGGTCGTCATCGTTGTCATCGCGGTGTTGCTCGCGGTCCTGCTCCCCGCGCTCGCCGGGGCGTCCCGGTCCGCAAAGATGTCCGTGTCGGTGTCCAACCTCCGGCAGATCGGCGTGATCTTCGACCTCTATGCCCAGGGCGAGCGGGCGTACCCGGTCGCGACCCGCGACGAGTTCGGCGATGTTCGCCTGTACCCGTTCGCGTGCGGCGACGGGACCAGAATCGCGGTTCCCCACTGGCAGGCGATCCGATCGTGGCCGGCGATCGTTGATCCCTACGCGCCGTGGAGCGACTTCGGCGAAGTGTTTCTCTCGCCTTCCGCCGAGCGTGAATCGGCCTCGTGCGGGTGGCCCACTTCGTACTACTACAGCTCGTCGTTCCTCGCGCGCCCGGAGACATGGATGCCCGGGACGGAACCGGAGGATCACCTGCTCAGCGGAACGACACCCGAGCTCGTGGTCTTCTCGTCACGCAAGGCGATGGCCTGGGACACCGAACTCCCCTTCCTGCGCGGCACGCTTCCCACGGTCGGCCCGGACATTGCGAGACGGGTGCCGATCCTGTTCGCGGACGGGCATGTCGCGATGCACGCGCCGTCCGAGGCGAGCGAGCCGACGCGGAATGTCTTTGAGCCGGGCATGGTGGACGATTCGCGGCTGCATAACACCGCGTCCGGGGTTCGGGGGATCGACTACTGAGAAAGCGGATGGCTCTTCAATCGATCGATGGTGAGAACGGGGCACAACTGCAGCCGGTGTGTTCTCAGAACCGGATTGTGATTCTCGCGAAGACGCCCTCGCGGTCGAGGGTGGTGCGGAGGTTCTCGACGGTCATGCTCGATTCGAAGAACTCGTAGCCCGCGCTGAGGCCCACGAGGGGGCTGAGGCGGAACTCGGCGCTGAAGGAGATGTCCACGACGCCTCCCCCGGTGTCGAGCGTCTGGGTCGCGGCGGTGGTCGAGAAGATCAGCCCGTCGCTGGGCTTCCAGCGCAGGCCCGTCCCGATGGTGGGGATCGCGACGGTGCCCCGTGCGTCGGTCAGGCCCAGGCGGGGGTCGCCCGAGATGTCGGCGCGCACGGCGTCGAACCCGCCCACGACGAGCCACTGCACCTCGGCGTCGGCGCCGGCGGGGGTCCACTCCAGATCGAGCGAGTAGCGGTCGAAGCGCTGGCCCCCGTTGAAATAGGCGCCGCCCGCGTCGTCGATGCCGGGGAGGGCGCCGAACCCGCCGTCGGCGAGGGTTGTGTCACGCCCGAATCGGAAACTGAACCGGTCGGGCGAGGACGGGTCCGCCCCCGCGAACGCGTCGAGGTCGGGCAGCGGGTGCCGGGGGACGCTCGCCGGTCCCAGGAGAGCGCGGGCAACGCCCAAGTTCCAGATCGAGATCTGCGCGCGGACGGGCTCGGCGGGCCCGAGCGGATCGGACGCGTCATCCTCGCCCGCTCCGAGGGTCGGCTGCTGAAGGGTCGATCGCGCGAGAGACGGGGCGATCCGGAGACGGGTGTCCAGCGTGTCGATTCGCTCGATCGGGTCCGGCTCGGGCGGGGCGACCTCGATCAAGTCCAGATCGAACGGGGGCGAGTCACCGGCCGCGGGTGCGGCGGCGAACAGCAGGGGCGCGGTGATGAGGATCCGCGCTGTCGGCTTCGCTGTCTTTCGAGCGATCGCGAGCGCGGGGCGGCGGATCAGTGTGTCCGGCCGGGGATGGTGGCGTCCGCCTGGGGGCATCGCGGAAGATTCTTCGGCAAATCGACGAGATGTTCCACGGAATCGGCGCGGATGTTGCGCGATTCGGTGTCCGGGCCCGGCGGGGCGCGGGGCGCGGTAGCATCCGAGCATGAGGCGAATTTCGGGAATCGGGGTGTGGGCCGTCGCGATCGCGGCGGTGCTGTGCCGGGGAGCGGTCGCGATGCAGGCAAGCGAAACGGACGGGACGGATTCCCCGGCAGAGGGGTTCGTGTTCCGCTCGGTGGAGATCGAGGGGCGGTCGTACCCGTACACCGTCTATCGACCCCGCGGACTCAAGGACGGCGGGCGCGCGCTCGTTTTCCTGCACGGGATGGGCGAATGCGGGACGGACGGGAGCACCCCGCTGGTGGTGGGGCTCCCCCCCGCGATGATGGTGGCGCCGGATCGCTGGCCGTTCGTTGTGCTGATCCCTCAGAAGCCGACGGGCGAGAGCGAGTGGGAGGACCACGAGGCGGCGGTGCTCGCGATGCTTGATCGGCTGATCGAGGAGGACGGGGTCGATCCCGAACGCGTCGCGATCACGGGGCTGAGCCAGGGCGGGCACGGGACGATCGCGCTCGCCTCGCGGCATCCGGGTCGTTTCGTCGCGGCCGCTCCGGTGTGCGGGTATGTGCAGCGTTTCTGGGAGGACGGGGAGCGCGGGTGGCGTGCGAAGCCCGATGGGGAGGCGAAGCGCGCACTGATCGAGTCGTTCCGCTCCACCCCGATCTGGCTGCTCCACGGCGGGCGGGACGATGTCGTGCCGCCTGGCGAGTCGGAATGGCTGCACGGTGCTCTGCAGGACGCGGGTCTCACGAGCAAGCTGACGATCTTCCCGGATGACAACCACAACTCCTGGGACAGCGCGTACCGCGAAAGCGGGCTGTGGGCGTGGCTCGTGGACATGACGCGCGCGCGCTGAGCAGGCCCGGTTTCGGGGCACTCGAACAGGCAGGCAGCGGCACCGCTTACGAACGGATTTCGCGAGAATCTGAGTGCGGCCGATCGGGGTCGGGTTGCGAATCCCGGCGCGTGTGGCATGTTTCCTCTGGAAGGTTTGTCCTGTTTCAGGGGAGTTGCCATGAGATCAGCACCATTCGCCGCGATGCTCGCGTCGTTCGCCGCGTGTTCCGCCGTCTCGGCGGGGATTGAGTTGAACGGCTCGTTCGAGACCGCGCTGCACGAGAGCCCGGGGCGGTACGACATCAGCGGGCTCGACGGCTGGACCGCGACGGGCGGTTCCATGTTGCTTGAGCGGGGCGTCAACGGCGTGTCGAACATCGAGGCGCACAGCGGCGATCAGTTCGTGAGCATGGGGCACAGCGGCGCCGTGGGCGACACCCTGACCCAGACTCTCAGGACCGTCGAAGGGCAGGCCTACGAGGTCTCGTTCGTCATCCGCTCCATCCAGGGCAACGCGATGCAGGCGCTCTACGCATCGGCGGCGGATCAGTCGAGCGGGGTCGAGCTCGGGTCGGTGCTTGCGGTCGATTTCGGAGTCGGCGCGGGCTGGACCGAGCACCGTTTCGCGTTCGTCGCGGCCAGCGAATCGACCACGCTGAAGCTGCTCCATTCGCTGGGCAGCACCCAGGCAAACCTCGCGGTGGACAGCATCGAGGTGCTCGTCCCCGCGCCCGGCGTGCTCGCCGCCTTCGGGCTGGGCCTGATCGCGCGCCGTCGGCGCTGATCCCGGCATCGATGAGCTTTTTCAAGGGCCCGCGACGCCGCGGGCCTTTTCCGTGCGCCGAGGATGCTCGGGCGGCGCACCGGGTCAGACGACCCGGGTGCCCTCGCGGCTGGTCAGATCGCGGAACAGATCCGAGAGGCCGGTCGTGACCGGGCGGTCGCCCGTTCCGATTCCGCGTCCGTCAACCATCGCGACGGGCGCGAGTTCGCCCATCGTCCCGGTGGTGAAGCATTCGTCGGCGCGGTAGACCTCGGTCATCGAGATGTCCCGCTCGGCGCAGGCGATGCCGTTCGCGGCGCAGAGCTCGAGGACGGTCTCGCGGGTGATGCCCTCGGGGCAGGCGACGCAGCGGCTCGTCTCGACGATCGGGCCCTTGGGTGTGTTGGTGACGATGAAGACATGCGTCGCGTTGGTCTCGGCGAGGAAGCCGCGCGGGTCGAGCATGACCGCGTCGTCGGCGCCCGCGACATTCGCCTCGATCTTCGCCATGATCGACTGGATGAGGTTGCAGTGGTGGATCTTGGGGTCCATCGCGTCGGGCGCGAAGCGGCGGATGGAACTGGTGACGAGCGAGAGGCCCGTCGCGCCCACGGCGTCGCGGTAGACGGGGGCCTTGTGCTCCGCGAGGACGATGAGCGTCGGGCCGGCCTGGTTCAGACGAGGGTCCATCCCGCTGGTGATCTTGACGCCCCGCGTGAGGGTGAGCCGGATGTGCACGCCGTCGGTCATGCTGTTGGCGGCGAGGGTTCTTTTGATCTCGGCGATGATCGCGTCGTGGGTCGGGATCTCGGCGAACGCGAGGGCCTTGGCGCTCGAGGCGAGGCGGTCGAGGTGCTCGGTGAGCTTGAAGATCCGCCCGTCGTAGAGGCGGAGGCCCTCCCACACGGCGTCGCCCCCCTGCACCGCGGAGTCGAACGGGCTGATGCCCGCCTGGTCGCGGTGGATCAGTTCCCCGTTGATGTTGATGAGCAGGTCACGGTTCTTCTCGTTGAAGGTCTGGAGCATGGGGCGGAGTGTAGAGACTCGGCTCGAGCGTGCGTCCGGTGTCAGTCTGCGATGCGGATCGCGGTGAGTTGTGGCCCGACGCCTTCGAGCGTGAATCTGTTGGCCGGGGACTCTCCGCCGAAACGCAGCACGGCATGCTGCGCGCCGACCGGCGAGAACGAGCGGGGTGTCGCAGAGTTTCGGACCAAGCTCCGCTTCGACCCGCCGGGGCGCTGGATCGCGAGCGAGCGGGATTGCTCGGTGTAGGTGATCTCGAAACGGTCCCGTGCCGCCGCGGACCATGCGTAGGTCCCCAGGAGGGGCGCAGCGGACTCGGCGGTGACCGCGGGCGTGGTCGGCGGGTCGAGCCCCTCATCGGCAAGAAACGCGACGACCCGGTCGGCCCCACCGGCGCGGGCGTGTTCGATCAGCGGGATGCCGTGCGGTCCCCGGTTGGTGCGCAGTGTCGGATCAGCTTTGAGGATTGCGCGGAGCGCGTCGACATTATCGAGCGTGGCGAATGTGAACTGGTCGGGGCGGGCGCCGGCGTCGAGCAGCAGCTGGATGATCTCGATGTTGCCGACATGCGACGCCGCGCCGATCGCGGTTTCCCAGTCACCGAATCCCCAGTCCCACGCGGCCCTCGCCAATCCCCGGTTACCGGCGAGCATCGTTCGAACCCGGTCGATCGCGCCGTGGCACGCGCCGACAAAGGTGCGCGCTGTGTCATCGCCGGTCGATGGGAAAACCGCGGCGCGTTCCTGCTCCGTCTCGGGACGATCAAGACCGTCCGCCAAACAGAACCCGCCGAAGCCTGCGAGCGCCGTTCCAATGAGGAATCCTCTTCGCGTGAGATCCGTTTGCATTGAATCGCTCCGGGAGTGGCTGTGCGGTCTTGGGCGTCATCGAGAGGGCCGAAAGCACGGCGTAGCTCAGACCAGGGTCTGACGCCGGACCATCAAACGGGTTCCGCGAATCCGATGGCACGCCGTATCGCGGTTCCGTGCGTCATCCCATCGTCCGGAACTGCGCGAGGTGGTCGTAGAGGCGTTGGCACTCGCGGAGCACGCCCGCGAGGCGGTCGGGGACGGGTTCGTTCTTCGGTGCGTACGGCGCGAAGCCCGTCGAGGCGTTGACGCTCGCGTACCAGTGGGGGGCCCACACGCCGTCGTCGGGGTGGGGCCCCTCGGCCCAGGACAGCATCGCGGGATCGAAATCCACGCCCACCGCGGCGCACATCGCGGCCAGCCCCGTCTCGGGGTCTTTCAGGATGTCCGCGGCGTCGAAGACGGGGGGTGGCGACCCGAACCGGGCGTGGAGGCGGTCGAACAGGCGGACCTGCTGGGGCAGGCCCAGATCGCTGGGCGTGGGGTTGTCGATCACCTTGATGAAACTGGTGATCATCGCGGCGGGGTCGCGGATCAGGAAGACACTGATGAGCGAGCGGATCCAGGCCCGCGCGTCGTTCCCGCGGTCGAGTTCGTCCTCCATCTCCCGCTCCATCTCGGGCGTGAGGTGGTGGGCCATGTGCTTCTGGTACCAGACCGCCTTGCCGCGCGGGACGGGCCCGGTCAGGGTGGCGGCGACGGCGCGCCAGTCGGCGGGCTGGGCCGCGAGGACGGCGTCCGCCCCCGGGTGGGCCGCCCGTTTCGCAGGGTCCAGCGTGCTCAGGTAATGGGCGTAGAGGGGCTCGTCGATGACGGCGGTGTCCGCCCGGCTCGACCACGAGCGCATCAGGGCGGTCGAGATGTTGCGGGGGCCCGACCACATCGCGATCCGAATCGGCTGGGGCTGGTCCTCGGGCATCCGCGGAATGTAGCGGACGGGGCCGGCGTCCGGGCGTGTTTCGGATCCCCCGCGCGTCTACATTCATGGCATGAGCGACACCGCCCCCCCGACAGCTGGTAATCAGACGCCCGCCGGTGACAAGAAGGACGGCGAGAGCCGGCACTTCATCCAGCAACTGATCGACCGGCACATCGCCGAGGGACGGTGGGGCGCGCCGGGTGACCGGAGCGTGGTCCGGACGCGCTTCCCCCCCGAGCCCAACGGGTTCCTGCACATCGGGCACGCGAAGAGCATCAGCCTGAACCACGGGCTCGCGGTCGAGTACGGGGGGAAGTTCCTGCTGCGCTTCGACGACACCAACCCCGAGGCGGAGGAGCAGGTCTTCGTCGACTCGATCATCCGCGATGTCGAGTGGATGGGCGCGCGGTGGGAGGGCGATGTCCGCTTCGCGAGCGACTACTTCGAGCAGTTCTACGAGTGGGCCCGCGACCTGATCCGCAAGGGCCTCGCGTATGTCGACGAGCAGACGCCCGACGAGATCCGGGAGATGCGGGGCGACGCGACGAAGCCCGGGACCAACTCCCCCTACCGGGATCGCCCGGTCGAGGAGAGCCTCGATCTGTTCGAGCGCATGAAGAAGGGCGAGTTCCCCAACGGGAGCAAGGTGCTGCGCGCCAAGATCGACATGGCGAGCCCCAACATGAACCTGCGTGACCCGGTGATGTACCGGATCGTCAACAAGCCGCACCACCGGACGGGGAGCACCTGGCACATCTACCCGATGTACGACTGGGCGCACGGGCTGGAGGACTCGATCGAGGGGATCACCAACTCGATCTGCACGCTCGAGTTCGAGAACCACCGCCCGCTCTACGACTGGTTCATCGACGCGATCAACCAGGACCGTGACCCGCTGAATGTCGACTATCGGCCCATCCACCATCCCCAGCAGACCGAGTTTGCGCGCCTGAACCCGACCTACATCATCACCAGCAAGCGCAAGCTCAAGCAGCTCGTCGAAGAAGGGCATGTCGAGGGATGGGACGACCCGCGCATGCCGACGATCGCGGGCGTGCGCCGGAGGGGGTACACGCCCGAGGGGATCCGCAACTTCTGCAACGGGATCGGGACGACCAAGTTCAACGCGTCGCACGACTATTCCCTGCTCGAGAACGCGATCCGCGATGATCTGAACAAGCGCGCCCCCCGCCGCCTGTGCGTGCTGCGCCCGCTGAAGGTGACCATCACCAACTGGGCCGAGCACGGCGACGCCGACCGCGTGGAGTGGATGGACGCCGGCAACAACCCCGAGAACGAGGCCGCGGGGACGCGGCAGGTGCCGTTCAGCGGGACGCTCTTCATCGAGCGCGACGATTTCATGGAGGACGCGCCGAGAAAGTTCTTCCGGCTCAAGCCCGGAGGGGAGGTCCGCCTCCGGTACGGCTTCTGGATCACCTGCCACGAGGTCGTCAAGGACGAGACCGGCGAGGTCGTCGAACTGAAGTGCACCTACGACCCGCAGACGCGCGGCGGCGACTCGCCCCCGCCCGACGCGGACGGGAATGTGCGCAAGGTCAAGGGCACGATCCACTGGGTCAGCGCCGCGCACGCGAAGGCCGTGGAGGTCCGCCTGTACGACCGCCTGTTCACCGCGGAACGCCCGGGCAAGGCGACCGGCAACCCGATCGACGATCTCAACCCCGAGTCGCTCGAGATCGTCGGGGGCGCGCTGATCGAGCCCGACTGGGAGACGACCGAGGGCGAGCGGGCGTCGGGCACGGGCGCGTTCGGCGACGGCATCGAGCGCTTCCAGTTCGAGCGCCTGGGGTATTTCTGTGTTGACGCAGACGCGAGCGAGGCGTCGGGTGCGATGGTGTTCAACCGCGCGGTGACGCTGAAGGACTCGTGGGCGAAGGCCGCGAAGAAGGACTGATTTTGCTCGCGTTTCCGGGCGATGCCGGACGCGCGATCGAATAAGGGATAGAGTCATCCTGTTCTGGCGGATCGTCGCGGGCGCACGCGTCCGGCACCGATCGAAGGGGGCAGTATGGCAATCCCGCGAACACTCGCGGCGTGCATGATCGGGGTCGCGTCCGTCTGCGCGGGCGAGCCCTCCGACGGGGGCGACGAGAGGCTCGGCATCCCGATCGCGCCGCGGACCCCGCTGTTCAGTGTTCCCGACGAGGCGCCGTGGGTGGGGGCGGCGGAGGGCGACCCGGACTGGACCATCACGCTCGGGGCGATGCTCCAGTACCGGTAGACCGTTTCGAGCGCGCAGCGGGAATCCGGGGATGAAGCGGACCCGGCGCTCGGGTTCCAGTTCCGAAGGCTCCGGCCCATCCTGCGCGGCAAGGCGCTGGACGGCAAACTCAGCCTGCTCGTGCAGACCGAAGCGCGGGGGGGCCCGCTCGCGCTGCTCGACGCCTGGGGCGCGGTCCAGCTGACCGACAGCCTGCGCTTCCGGTTCGGGCGATTCAATCTGCAATACGACCGGGAGATCCTGACCCCCTCGGCGTACCTGCTCGCGGTCGATTACAGCGTGCTCGCGAACACGCTGAATGTGGACACCGCGAGCCGGGTCGAGGGGCTCGAGTTCCGCTGGGCGGGCGAGCGTCAGCGGTTCTATCTCACCCTGAGCGAGGGGCTCGGGGTCGCGGGCACGCCGTTCAACGATCGCCGATCCGACTGGGGTGTGACGGGGCGCTACGAGCGTCTGCTGATCGGTGACGACTTCGGGCAGTTGGTGCAGTTCACCGCGCCGCGCGGCACCCCGCGCGCGCTGGAGTGGGGCCTCGCGGTCCACCAGCAGCACCTGCGGGGCCTGGGCGAGCGGTTCAGCGCCACCACGGATCTGACCTACCAGCACAACGGGTTCAACGCGTTGCTCCAGCTCGGGGCGCAGGTCACCGAGGACCGCAACGGGGCGCTCTACCAAGAGCCCGAGCACGACTGGGGAATGGTGCTCGCGGGGGGGTACTACCTGACCGATCGACTCGAGCCCTTCGCGCGCGCGGAACTCGCGACGACGAGCGACGCGATGCACCCCGATCTCGCGATCGTCACCACGGGGTTCAACTACTACATCTTCGGACAGGCCCTGAAATTCGTGACCGACTTCAGCGTCGCGTTCAACGGGATCGGCCCCGCGTTCGATCGCTCGCTCGACGGCTTCATGCTGACGGGCGACGGGAAGAACCGGTATGTCTTCCGTGCGCAGATCCAGATGCTCTTCTGAGCGGGCCTAGCGTGCGTGCAGGAGGCCCGACGATGCCCGATGAGACCAACACCGCCCTGAATGTGCTCGGGGAGCCGCTCGAGTCGTGCTCGACCGATCCGATGACGGGGTTCTACCGCGACGGGTGCTGCAACACCGGGCCCGGGGATGTGGGCCTGCACCTCGTCTGCGCGGTGATGACCGACGCGTTCCTGGAGTTTACGAAGGGCGTCGGCAACGACCTGTCCACGCCCCGCCCCGAGTGGCGCTTCCCGGGCCTCAGGGCGGGGGACCGCTGGTGCCTGTGCGTGCTGCGCTGGAAGGAAGCGATGGACGCGGGGGTCGCGCCGCGCGTCGTGCTCGAGGCGACGCACCGGTCGGCCCTGGAGTTCGTGGACCTTGCGGACCTTCGCGAGCACGCGTTCGCGCCAACCGACCCCTGATCCATCAGCGGGTCGCGGCGAGCGCGATCAGGAGGTCGTGACCGCGGGCCCGGACGCGCCGTTCGATCCGATCGGGACGACCCGGACCGACGGGGCGTCGGTCGGTACGGGCGCGCGTCGGTCCGTCCCCGGGATGCTGAGCGTGTGCCATTCGTCCCGCGTCCGGAACTGCACCGCCCAGCGGCGAACCACCCCGCCCGACCGACCCGGCGTCAGGCGGACCGTCGAGCCCGACCGGGTCACGATCGGGCGCCCCGGCGCGTGCGGCGTCGCCCAAGGGCTCTCGGGGATGAACGCGGGGTTCGCGTTGAGCGCGCTGAGCCGGTCGGCGACCCCGCGCCGGTTCTCGGTGAGGCCCACGGCGCTGAAGAGGGCGAACCCGTTCGCGTCGGGCTTGGAACGGATGATCTCGATCTGGCGCACGATCTCGCCCGGCGTCCACGACTTCTCGTCCGAACCCTCGGGCTTGATCCGCGTGAGGTAGAGGCCGGGCCAGATGTGACGCTCCGCGTCGTTCTGGGCGCGCCACCAGTCGAGCAGGGGCTCGAAGGGCTGGCCCGCGGATTCGACGGGCCAGTAGAGCTGGGGCATGAGCGCATCGACCCAGCCCTCGGCGAGCCAGCGCCTGCTGTCCGCGTGGAGGCCCTCGAAGGCGTCGAAGCCCTTGATGCCCGGCGGGTTGCCCGGCCTCCAGATGCCGAATGGGCTGACGGTGAAGATCGATCCCGGTCGGCGCTCGTGGACGAGCGCACGCGTCTGCTGGATGAACAGGTTGATGTTGGCGCGGCGCCAGTCCTCGAGCGGGAGCCCCCTTCCGAAGTCGTCGCGGTGCGCTCGGTAGGTCTCCGTGTCGGGGAAGGGCTTGTCCTGCGGATAGGGGTAGAAGTAGTCGTCCATGTGGACGCCGTCGATGGGGTAGCGGGTGAGCAGGTCATCGACGATCCGCAGCGCGTCGTCGCGTGCATCGGGTTCCCCGGGATCGAGCCAGAGGTAGGGCCCGTGCGCGCGCACGAGGTCGGGCCTCCGGTTCGCGAGATGGGTGGGCGCGTCGCGCCCGATGCTCTTGGGGTGCCGGACGCGGAAGGGATTGACCCACGCGTGCAGATCGAGCCCCGCGCCGTGGGCGAGCTCGAGCCAGACCTCGAGCGGGTCGTAGCCCGGGACGGGCGCGCGGCCCTGCTGCCCCGTCAGGAAGGCGCTCCAGGGTTCGAGCCGGCTGCGGTACAACGCATCGGCGGTGGGTCGGACCTGGAGCAGGATCGCGTTGAGCCCCGCGGCGGCGCACGCGTCGACGATGCGCCGGATCTCCTCGCGCTGCACGCGGGTGGGGAGCGCGGGTGCGCTCGGCCAGTCGATGTTGTCCACCGTCGCGACCCACGCGGCGCGGAACTCGCGCGGCAGGGGCGGGGGTTCCATGGAGGACGAGAGCCGGGTCGCGCCCAGCGAGCGGAGGGGCGCGCACGCCGCGAGCGTGGCCCCCGCGGCGATGGTCCGGACGGCGTCACGGCGGGCTGGATCGTACATGGGGAGAGACTAGTCGCGCCGCGGCGCCGGATCCCGCGTGGATCGACGGGCGCTGGTCTGCGCGGCGGGTCTCAGCCGCGGTTCTTGGCCTTGCGTGCCCGTCCGCCAGCGGCGCGGTGACCGCTCGTGCCGCCGTGGGCGCTGTGGGAGCCGTGCGCGTTGGGTGGGCCGCGCCGGGTGCGCTTCTTCTTGCCCGACGGCTTCCCCTGCTGCGGCGCGCCGCGCGCGGGACGATCGCCTCCGGGCTTGGCGCCCCGCCTGCCCTTGCGGCTCTGGAACTTGGGCTTGTTGCCGATATTCGGCGCGGACCGCTTGAGGGGCGGCTCCTCGGGGAGCCCGAGTTCCTCCGGGAGCGGGGTCGCGTCGAGGGCGTTCTTGGTCAGGCGCTCGATCGCGTGGAGGTCTCCCCGCTCGTCGCGCGCGCAGAACGCGATGGCGCGGCCCGTCTGGCCGGCGCGGCCCGTGCGCCCGATGCGGTGCACATACGCCTCGGGCTCGTTGGGCAGGTTGAAGTTGAACACATGGGTGATGTTGTCCACATCGAGGCCCCGCGCCGCGACATCGGTCGCGACCAGCACCCGGCTGCGCCCGCTGCGGAACGCGTCGAGCGCCCGCGTGCGCTGGTTCTGGTTCTTGTTGCCGTGGATGGACTCGGCGCGGACCCCGGACTTCGCGAGCTTCTTCGCGAGGTTCTCGGCGCCGTGCTTCGTGCGCGT
Source organism: Phycisphaerales bacterium UBA7812 (assembly GCA_002480345.1). GTDB lineage: Bacteria > Planctomycetota > Phycisphaerae > Phycisphaerales > UBA1924 > UBA1926. The sequence goes on from DLBY01000148.1 coordinate 18,838, forward strand.
GAAGACGACGGCGCGCTGGACCTCGGGGTCGGCGAGCAGGTGGGTGAGCAGCGCGGGCTTGTGGACCCCGTCGACGAGGTAGAGCGACTGGTCGATCAGCGGCGCGGCGCTCGCAACGGGCGTCACCTCGACCTTCACGGGGTTGGTCAGCAGCGTCTCGGCGAGGCGCGCGATCGGGCCCGGCATCGTCGCGCTGAACAGCAGCGTCTGCGGCTTGGCGGGGAAGGCCTCGGCGATCTTGCGGATCGGGTTGATGAAGCCCATGTCGAGCATGCGGTCCGCCTCGTCGAGCACGAAGAGCTCGATGCTGGACAGGTCCACATGCCCCTGGTCCATGAGGTCGAGCAGGCGCCCGGGGGTCGCGACGAGGATGTCCACGCCGCGCTGCAGCGACTTGACCTGGCGGAACTGCTTCACGCCGCCGTAGATCACGGTGCCCCGCAGGCCCGCGCCGGAGCCGTAGGTCGCGAACGACTCGGCGATCTGGTCGGCGAGTTCCCGCGTGGGGGAGAGCACGAGGGCGCGGGGCACGCGCGTCGGGGCGTGCTTGCCGCCCTTCCGCTTCGGGCTGTTGGGGGTCCGGAGGGGGCGCTTGGTGCTGGTCATCAGGCGGTGGATGACGGGCAGCGCGAAGGCCGCGGTCTTGCCGGTTCCCGTTTGTGCGCAGCCCAGCAGGTCCTTGCCTTCGAGCGCCGGGGGGATGCAGCGGGCCTGGATCGGGGTGGGGGTCTCGTACCCCTCCGCCGCGAGGGCGCTGAGCAGGGCGGGCTCGAGTTCGAGATCCGAGAAGGTCATGCCCGGGTCGTCGGTGGGGATGCGGGCCGGCGCCTTGGCGGTGGTCTTGCGCGTCTCGGGGTCCGCGGTGCGTTCGCTGGACGGCGCGTCGGGCACTTTGGCGGTGTTCGTCTCGGGGACGAAGGACTTCAGTTCGACGGGCTGCGAGGCGTAGAAGGGACTTGCGGTCAAAGGGATGTTCTTCCTGCTGCACAGGGGCAGCGTGGGCCGGGCGTCGCTCGCGGCGCGGATGCACCCCGATCGCGACCGCGCGGCGGGTCGGTGTCGCTGGAGCCTGCGGACCAAGACGATTGGAACGGAGGGGAGCCGGCGGATGAGCCTCCGGGGTGTCGAGCGGGGCCCGTCCGCTGGGGACTGTCGGCCGGCTGTGCTCGCTCCGGGGCGGCGCCGATGGCGTCTCGTTCCCGCTCGGTTCCGTCCGATCGTGCCCTCGCTTCAGGGCGTGGTCGGCGGCCGAGTCGGGCGATCGAGCCCTCCGGCAGTGGGGGACAATAGGCGCACCGGGACAGCGAACCGCGTAAAGATCGCTCCGGGGCGTCAAGTATGGATATCGGTCCGACGGTGCTCGGACTTCAGCGCCGCTTGCTGGTCGCGTTCATTCAGAGCTCGACCATCGCCATGTCGGTCTCGACCTTCTTCGCGGCCGGGGGGGTCGTGATGTCGGTAACGAAGACCTTGAGGGCGTCGTGGGCCTGTGCCATCTCGCCCCGCACGCTCGCGGCGTTGAACAGCTCGGCCCGCGGGAGGGCGGCGACATCGCTCGCGCCGGGAACCTGGCCCGGGCCCTCGTCGACGACGAAGTCCGCGGCCGTCAGCGGCGGGACCTCGAGCTCCTCCCCGTTGAGCAACGCGAGCATGTCGGTCGCGATCTGGCCCTCGCTCTTGGCGTCGTGCTGGCAGGGGATCGACTGCTCGAACGCCTGGATCATGTTCCGGGCGTTCTCGAACGAGCCCGCCTTCTCCGCGAAGGTCGCGCCGGGGAGGACGACATCCGCGACCTCCTTGAGGCGGCTGTCCAGCGTGTCGATGAGCAGGACATAGGGCGACTCGAGGGCGCCCAGCAGCTCGTCGGTCGCCCACTGGCTCGGATAGTTGCCTGTGACGATGATCGCCCCGACCTCACCCATCTTGCCGGCGAGGCCCTCGGCTTCGAGCGGGGTGTTGCCGGTGATCGCTTCGAGCACGCGACGCACGCCGCGGGCGTTGGGGGCTTTCTCGGCGTACTTGCGGAAGGCCTTCTTCTCGAATTCGGGATCGTCCTTGTCGAGCGAGGGCGGGAAGTGCTTGTCCTCCCCGTCGAACGGGACGGGCCCGACCGCGAGGATCGCGTGCTCGTCGATCGACCGCGCCAGCGTCGCGAGGCGGAAGGCCTCCTCGCTGGTGAGCATGGGGCTGATCATCACCGCGAGGCGCTTGCCGGCGTCGATCGAGTTCGACTTCAGGCCGTCGAGCGCCTGCTCATAGGCGCGGGTCCATTCGGTGTTGACGAGCGGGCCGTACTGGCGGCGCATCGGCTCGCGGATGCGGCTCTCGCTGTGGACGAACTTCCAGCCGTAGCGGACCTCGTCGGTGATCCACCACTTGTTGACGCTCATGTTGGTGCGGGGCTTGAAGCGGAAGATCTTGCCCTGGTTGTGCTCGACCCAGATGTTGTCGCCCGAGGCGGTGATGGGGTCGATCGCGGGGGTGGACTTGAGGAACCAGACGCGCTGGGTGAAAAGGAAGTCCTTGTCGAGCAGGGCGCCGACGGGGCACAGGTCGATCACATTGCTGGCGATCTCGTTGTCGAGGCCCTCGCCCGGGAAGACATCGATCTGGCTCTTGTTTCCGCGTCCGTCGATCAGCAGTTCGCTGGTCTCGGGCCACTCCCGGGCGAAGCGGACGCAACGGGTACACATGATGCAGCGGTCGGAGTAGATGTAGACATTGGCGCCCAGGTCCTTCTTGGGCTGCTTGACCTTGGTTTCCTCGAAGCGGGATGAGCCCCGCCCGTAGCGGTAGGCGAAGTCCTGCAGCGTGCACTCGCCCGCCTGGTCGCAGACGGGGCAGTCCAGCGGGTGGTTGATGAGCAGGTACTCCATCACCGATTTCTGGTTGGCGATCGCCTTGGGGCTGTTCGTGTAGACGACCATCCCCTCGCTGGCGGGCAGCTGGCAGGTGGGCTGGAGCTTGCCGCCCATCATGGGCTCGAGCTTGTTCTCGTTGCGGGGGTTGGGGGCCCAGATCTCCGCGAGGCAGATCCGGCACTGCGCGGGGATCGACAGCCCGTCGTGGTAGCAGTAGTGGGGGATCTCGATCCCGGCGCGTGTCGCGGCCTGGATGATCTTGTCGCCGGGCTCGAAATCGATGGTCTGGCCGTTGAGGACGAAGGTGGGCATCGGGTTCGACCTGTCTGAAAATGGAGTCGGTGCAGCGCAACCGGGGTCTTGTGGGTTCGGGGCATGGCCCGGGTCGGATGATGATAGACGGGCGGCGCGGGGGGTTGGAGGCGATCCGGAAACGGACCCCGCGGTACGATGTGCGCATGAGCGACTCGATTTTCAGCAAGATCATCCGGGGCGAGATCCCCGCCCAGCGGGTCTACGAGGACGACGCGGTCATCGCGATCATGGACATCAACCCGCTGGCGGAGGGGCACTGCCTGGTGATCCCCAAGGAGCCCGCGGAAACGATGGCCGACCTGAGCGACGCCGCTGCGGCCGCGGTTGGGCGGGTCCTGCCCCGCATCGTGCGGGCGGTGCAGAAGGTCACGGGGGTCGGGGCGTGCCATGTGCTGCAGAACAACGGCCCCGAGGCGGGGCAGGAAGTCATGCATGTCCACTTCCATGTGATCCCCAAGCCGCAGGGCGGGGGGCTGAGCGCCGCGTGGAACCCCATGACCGTGGAGCCCGAACGGATCGCGGACACCGGTCGCAAGATCGCGCGGCTGGTGTGATCGCGAGCGATCGCCCGGGCGGGGGCGGCTACATCACCTCGGCGAGGCGGTGCACCAGCCCCGCGGCCTCCTCGGGACGAGGCGGGTTCTCGAGGTCGATGGGGAGGTAGACACCCTCGTGGTGGTCGCTGTTGATGATCAGCGCGTTGGGCTCGACGAGCTTGGCACCGCCGCTGACATGCTCGTGACCCAAGATGAACATGTTGATGCCCCAGCGCTCGACAAGGTCTTCGAGCTGCTCGCTGTCGTAGCCGCGTCCCCAGACCATGAGGTGGGCCGAGCCCTGCCTTGGGACATAATCGTCGTCGGTGAGGTCGCGCTCGATAACGCTGGGGTCGAAGCGGGTCATCATGCCGATCCCCGGGAGGCTGTGGGCACAGAGGATGTCGCCCGCCTTGGAGACGCACCGCAGCGCGATGGGCATGGAGCGGACGAAGTCCTCGATCGCGTCGTTGACCTCGTCGGCGTCGTCCCCGAAGACATACGCCACGCCCTCGTTGAACGCCTCGACGACCTTGATCCCGTCCTTGATGATGCCGGCGCCGATGATCTGGCTCAGCTCGTGGTTCGCGAGCAGCGTGTGCACCAGCTCGGGGTGGTCCGCCTTCAGGGCCGCGACCCGAGCGAGGGCGCGATAGGAGAAGTCCATCCCGTTCATCAGGCGGTCGGAGTGGATCACCTCGTGCAGCAGCAGGTGGTGCGGCTGGGGGAACCGGTCGAGTTCGAGGGCCTGCGCGTCGTCTTCCGCGTGCCCCTCGAAGCCCGCGATGTTCACGAGCCTCTGGAGGTGGAGCGGGTTGTCGTGCAGGTCGCCCGTCGCGATCAGAGTGCCCGGGGGTTCGATCAGGTCGATCGAGCCGCGACGGCACGACGCGTTGCGGTTCGCGGCGGCACCCTCGCGGAAGACCGCGATGGTGGTCTGGGCATCCTGGAGATCGATCTGGCGCACGGGGAGGCCCCTTCCGCGTGAAGAGGGGGGTCACTCCCCCGCGGCGGCACGCCCATCGACGACGCGTGTCTCGTCGTCGAACTCATCGTCGTCGACATCCCGGATCGTGCGCTCGGCGCGGAGCTTGCCCAGCACGAGTTCGAGCCGGTCGGCGACATCGTGCATGCTCGCGGGCCGCTTCTCGGGGTCGATCTCGACGCACTTCATGATGAGGTCGTTGAGCATCGGGGGCACGCGCGGGTTGAGCTCGACCGCGGGGCGGGGCTTCTCGATCAGGTTGTCGTCCTGCCGGCCGACGAGTGAGTCGCCCTTCCCCAGCGCGGTGGGGATGTTCTTCCGCGTCATCACCCAGTACATCGTCGCGCCGAAGTTGTACACATCCGTGCGCGGGGTGATCTCGCGCCGGTGCACCTGCTCGGGGGCGATGTAGTCCGGCGTGCCCTGGATGCGGGGCTTGACGGTCCCGATCTTGCACGACTGCCCCAGGTCGATCACCTTCGCCCGGTTGTTGTCGCTCACCACGATGTTGTTGGGCTTCATGTCCGCGTGGACATAGCCGCGTTCGTGCATGTGGTGCATCCCCCGCGCGACCTGATGGAAGATGTCCACCGCGGTCTCGAAGGTCGCGGGCGGGTGGCGTTCCATCGACATGCCGTCGACGAGTTCCATGACCAGAAAGAGCTCCGTGGTTCGGAGGAGCTTGCCCTTCTTGATCATCCTCGGGATTTTTCGGATCGCGGGGTGGTCGAGCGCCTGGGCGACCTTGCACTCGATCTCCGCCTGGTCCAAGAAGCGCTGGTCCTTGTCGGTGCGCTTCTGGACATGCTTGAGCGCCCAGATCTGCTTGGATTTCTGGTCCTGGGCGAGATAGATGATCGACGCCGCGCCGCGACCGATCTCCGAGAGGATGCGGTGCCCCTCGATGACCTCGCCGTTCTTTTTGGCAATCAGATCGTCCGACATCCGGTCCAGCCGCCTCGGTCTCTTCCTCGCCGATGGCCGACAACCCGGCAATCTGGCGTGTATGCCCTTACGCGTGACCCGCCTCCCGGGTTCCGGCCTTTGGAGCCGCCCCGGCGGGTTTGTCGACACCCGGGCCTCGGCCCGAATGAGCAACGGCAGTTCGCGTAGTCTATCTCGGATCTCCGCGCGGGGCTCGGAAGAAAAACCCCGGATTCTCCCTGAGGTTCACGGCCCGAGCTTCGCGGGCATGTCGCGGCGCGGTCGCCCGCGGAGCCGCCGACGGCGCAGGACCGGTGGATCCGCGCAAAGGCTGCGGGTCACAGGCGTCATGAGGAGGGGCGATCCGGTGCTCAGCGGTCCACGAGGTCCGTGATCTGGCTGAGTGCCGACGCCTGGAAGTAGCGACCCGGGCTGGAAACCGCCGCGAGATCGGTGTGCAGGAAGATCCGGTCGCTCGGGATGTCCAGTCGGCGGGCGAGCTCGCTGGTCAGCACGATGAGGCGGTTGATCTGCGTGTCGGTAAAGGGACGGCGATCACCGTTCCCGACCAAGGCGATACCGATCGACGAACGGTTCCACGAGGCACCGCTCGGGCCCGCGACATGGGCGCCGGGGAGTTGATCGACCCAACGGAAGCCCGCGTGGACCTCGCCGTCGTCCATCTGGATGCCGTTCCCGATCACGAAGTGGTAGCCGAGGCCCGCGAGGCCCTGCTCCCGGTGGGCCGCATCGATCGACGCGGGTGAACCGGAGGGCTCCCCGGTGTGGTGGATGACGATCGCGTCCCAGCGGCCCGGCTCGATGGGCGTCGCGGGGTTGAAGATCGACTCCATGCTCTGCGGCGCGTTCACGCTCGCGAGCGGGGTGAGCGTCCGACCCGTCAGCGGCGCGGTGCCCTGGCCGCTCAGCGCGAAAAGCCCACCCGTCACGACCGTCATCGCGGCGGCGAAACAGCCCCAGACCGTCTTGGTCCGCGCGGAGACTCCTCTGCTGACATTCCGCTGGCTGCTGGGCCCGGTGTGGGTCATCCGCGTGCCTTCCCGCTCATCCGAAGCCTCGGTGGGTGCCGAACCGATCGTCATCCTAACAATCGTTCAGAATTGAGATCACGACGCCGGGCTCTCCAGCAGGCTATCACCGCATCGGACGCGGGTGTCGGTCTTCTTGCTAAATTCGTTGAGAATCTCAGAAGTGCGCGAAAGTCGACGCGCCGACGACGCACGATCAGCGCCGATCGATGAGGCGCCCGCGCAGGTTCGGTCGTTTTCGGCCGTACTCGTCCTGCAGGTAGGGCATCGCGAACTCATCGCGGATCAGGTCGTAACGGTCGAACGGGCTGCGCACATCGTTCTCCGTGATCGGTGACTGCCGGCAGCCCGCGAGCGCGAACGCCGCGGCGAGACCCGCGACGGTCCACGCGATGGTCCGCCCGGTCGTCCTGCATCTTGTGGTGTCCGTCACTCGGTGCATCATTCCCTCGTGGTCCCGATCTTACTTTCGCTTAGGTTCGCGGGACGGGTCCGAGCCGCCCCTCGGCGCTGATCCGGACCAGGCCCCGCGATGCGAGTCCGTGGACGGCACCATACATCACCGCGGCGACCGCGGTCGAGAGATTCAAGGACCGTTCCCCCTCGACCATCGGGAGACAGACGCACCGCTCGCGGTCCTCGTCGAGGATCGATCGCGGGAGTCCTTTGCTCTCCTTCCCGAACACAAGATGGTCTCCGATGTCAATATCAGCATCGAATACCGAACAAGTCGCCTTGGTCGTCAAGCACCACCGCTTGGGCGCGCACGGCGAGTCGCCCTCCTTGATCGAGGTCTGTTTGTATTGCGGCCACGACGCGTGCTCGTGAACGGACAGGCGGGGCCAATAGTCGAGCCCAGCGCGACGGCATGCCTTTTCGGAGAGATCAAACCCGAGCGGGTGGATCAGGTGCAGCGCCGATCCGAGCGCGACGCAGGTGCGACCGATGTTCCCGGTGTTGTTGGGGATCTCGGGTTCATGCAGCACCACATGCAGCAGCGGAGACGACCCGTTCCACGGCGATGCATCGGGGCACCCGTTCTGTTGACGATCGGTCACGGCTCGCGGCTGCCCTGGGCCCGCTTCGCCTGGAGGTACGGATCGGCGCGCACGATCTGGTCGACGATCAGCCCGAAGCGGGGGCTGAGCGGGTTGCCCTGCCAGCGCACGACCCCGTCGGTGCTGATCACGACGACATGGGGAATCCCCGTCACGCGGAGGTCCTCGAACAGGCGCTGCTGGCGGTCGTGCAGGTGCGCGTACGAGACGGGATGCGAGCGGATGTAGGACCGGATCGACCGCTCGTCCTCCGGGTAGCGCGATCCCGCGGACTGGCCCGAGAGGCCCATGACGAGGATCTCGTCGCCGAACCGCTGCTGGAGCTGGTCCAGCAGGGGGCTGGCGCGGATGCAGGGCCCGCACCAGGTCGCCCAGAAGTCGATGAGGTACACGTTGCCCTCTTCGAACGAGCTGATCGGTGTGCCCTTGACCCACGAATCCACCTTGAACGCCGGCGGCTCGTCGCCGATGTTGAGCGTCGGCATCTCGAAAGGCTTGGCCTCGCCGGCCGTGGCCTCGAACGCGGCCAGCACTTCCTGAGCCGTCTTGTCGCCCAGAAGGTCCTGCCCCGAAGCCATGCCAGTCATGGCGACAAGCATGGCCGCTGCGGTGAGTCGTTTCAGCATGTGAGTACTCCTGTGTGTCGAACCCTGTGTCGTTCTTTCGGGGCCAGCACGGTCGCGGCGCCGAAACAACCCCCTGCCTGCAAGAACAGCCTATCTGACAGACGCTGTCTGTGTGTGACAACCCCCGAAAGCCGGGCTCAATTCCTGAGTGCAGCAACCCATTCGTGTGGTTTCAGCCCGTCTTGGGCAGGTCAAACTCGCCAAAGAGCCGGAATTCCTTCCGCCGAAGGATCTGCCCCGCCAGCGTCAGATCGTCCACCGAGATGGCGATCGTGGGGGTCCCGTTGGGCCTGAGCATGAGCGGGTAGGCGAAGCGGATGTTCAGTTCAGCCGCCAGCAGGTGCAGGCACAGGCTCTCAAGCGAATGCCCCTCGCTCAGTTCGACGACGATCACGTCCGTCTCAGCAAAAGGAACGCCGGATTCACGAAGAAGCCGGCGCGTCACTGCGGAGTTATTTGTAATCATGCGGACGACCGCGTGGTCCGAGGCCTCGTGCACGCTGATCGCGCAGACGCGGGACTCCGAACAGTCGATCTCTTCCATCAGGTCATAGAGCCGACCGACCCGGTTATCGAGGAAGACCGAGAATTGGGTCACGCTGGGCGGACCGTAGCCCTGCATCGTTTCCGGTGGCATTGGTGCCTGGCTCATCGACAATCCATGTCAAGACCCCGGGTGTATAGGCCTCCAGGCCTCTCCCGGTTGCCCTCAGCGTACCAAACAGCCCGCTCAGAAGCCACCGGAACCCCCAAAAACACAGCCCCCGAAGCCTCAGGGCTTGGGGGCGAGATCTGGTTGTGGCCCAGATTGTCCGTGCTCAGGCCGAGAAGCTCGACCCGCAGCCGCAGGTCGTCGACGCGTTCGGGTTGTTGAACACGAAGCCCCGACCCATCAGCTCGTCCTTGAAATCGACCGTCGTCCCGTTCAGATAGAGCAGGCTCTTGGGGTCGCAG
>DLBY01000092.1:0-7127 GCA_002480345.1 Phycisphaerales bacterium UBA7812
GCCAGCGACCGGGTCTTCCAGCCCGGCGTGCACGCGCGGTCGGACCCGGTCTATCAGCTGGCGCGGACCTTCTTCCGCAGCGACGCGGTCCGCGACCTCGTCTCGATGTCCGCGGTGCGCGCGCGGAAGACGACATGGCGGACCCCCTCCAGCGATCCCGCTCGCGAGCGTGAGCTGAACTGGAGGCTCAACCCCGAGCTCTCGACGGGGCTCGCGGGCGAATGGGGCACGCATCAGTTCGAGGTCTTCCAGTGGTACCTCGACCGCTTCCCGGTCTCGGTCAGCGGGTACGGCGACATCCGCCTACACAAAGACGGTCGCGAGATCGCGGACACGATCGCGTGTGCGCTCACCTTCGACGACGGCGCCAGACTCGACTACAACGCGACGCTCGCGAACTCGTACGAGGGCATGCACGAGCTGTTCCGCGGGACGAACGCGTCGATCAAGCTCGCGTGGAGCCACGGCTGGATGTTCAAGGAAGCGGATGCGCCGACACAGGGCTGGGAGGTGTACGCGAACCGCCAGCAGTTCCACAACGACGAGGGCATCACGCTGATCGCGGGGGCGACCAAGCTCGCGGAGCAGGGCAAGCTCAAGGAGGGCGTGGGCCTGCCCTACACCCCGCTGCGGTACGCGCTGCAGGACTTCCTGAAGTCGTGCGCCGAGGGCACGCCCCCGGTGACCAGCGCCGAGGACGGGATGCGGGCGACGATCGTGGGCATCCTCGCGGATCAGGCGGTGCGCGAGAAGACGACGATCTCGATCGACCCGGGGTTGATGCGCGCGTGAGAGATCCCGCGAGCGTCCGAACTCGCGTATCAGGGCCCCCGGGGCGTGAGCGACGGGTCGGGGATGCACGATCGGCGAATCGGAACATCGGTCCCGCCACGGCCCGGCGCTGACGCTTCGGGCTCTTTTCGGAAAAGGAACTCGGATGGCCTCAACTCCCCCCCGCTGTCTCCGTGATCTCGGGCTCTTCGCCCGGTTCGGCGTGCTGTGCACCGTGCTGACGCTGCTGGGGGGTACGGCCGCATCGGGCATGTTCCTGTACCTCAAGCAGGAGAAACGCGACGAGCGGGCGGGGCTGACCGTCGATGACATCAAGGGGCACTACCACGGGATGTCCACCAAGGCGCCGCTGCTGGTGGCATTGCAGGACGGGCACCCCAACGAGCTGACGGACAGCGATCTGCCCGAGGTCGAGCGACAGGCCCTGATCGACTGGCTGACGGGCGACCGGGTGAGCAGGGACTTTGACAACTTCGACCTGGGCGACATGGCGCCCTCGGAGATCATGGCGGTGAGCTGCCTGGATTGTCACTCGCGGACGAGCGAGGGCGAGCACGCGGCCCCCGGGGTCCCGCTTGAATACTGGGACGATGTCGAACCGCTGGCGGCGAGCCGGGAGATCTCGCCGGTGAGCATCGAGATCCTCGCGGCGAGCACGCACACGCACGCGCTGGGTCTCAGCGCGGTGACGCTGGTGCTGGCGTGGCTGGCGCTGCTGACGAGTTGGCCGAGAGCGATCGTCGGGCTGCTCGTCGGCGCGACGGGGCTGGGCTTGCTGCTCGACATCGGCTCGTGGTGGCTGACGCGCGAGTGGATCGAATTCGCCTACCTGATCATGGGCGCGGGCGCGGTCTACAACGGCGGGATGGTGCTGCTGGGGCTGCTCGTCATCGGGGATGTGCTGCTGCCGGGGAAGAAGGCGACGGATTAGGCCATCTCGTCGCGGACCTTCTCCAGCAGCTTCTTGGTCAGCATGATGCCCTCGTGCTCGCTGACGCCCTTGCCTTCCCACTCGATGCCGACCCAGCCGTGGTAGCCCGCGTCGGTGACGATCTTCATCATCCTGCGGAAGTCGGTCTGGGATTCGTACCCGTTCTCGTCGAAATCGCGTGATTTCGCGCTCACGGCCTTTGCGAAGGGCATCATCTCCTTGACGCCCACATAGCGGTCGTACCACATCTCGGGCAGGTCGGCCTTGCTCCAATCGAAGCAGAAGTTGCCAAAATCGGGCAGCGTGCCGCAACGGGGGTGATCGACCATCTTCATGACGCCCGCGAGCCAGGTGCCGTTGCTGCTCAGCCCGCCGTGGTTCTCCACGATGACATTGAGGTCCATCGCGGCGCCGACCTCGGTGAGCCGGCGGAGCCCGTCGGCGGCGAGTTTCTGCTGCTCCTCGAACGAGCCCTCGCTCGCGGCGTTGACACGGATCGAGTGGCAGCCCAGCGTCTTCGCGGCGTGGAGCCACTTGCGGTGGTTCTCGATCGTCTGCGCCCGCTCGCTCTCGCTCGGCGCACCGATGCGGCCCTCACCGTCGACCATGATGAGCAGCTGGGTCACGCCGTGGTCCTTCGCCCGGGTGTTCATCTGCGCGAGGTACGCGTCGTCGGTCGCCTTATCCTTGAAGAAGGCGTTGACATACTCGATCGCCTCGATGCCGTAGATCTCCCGCGCGGTCTTCGCGAAATCGAGGTGCTCGAGTTCATCGCTGAACAGCGCGTTGTGGAGCGACCACTGGGCGAGAGAGATGCGGTACGGCGGCGCGGTTTCCGACCGCGACGCGAACGCCGGAAGCGTCGCGGCCGCGGCACCGACGACGGACAGCGCGACGAAATCCCGACGGGAGAGGGCGGCGGCGTTGGAGCGGTCGTTCATATCGTCGATCCCTGCATCAAAGGAGGAATGGTGCCAAGCGAGTGAAGAGCGTATCGCGGCGCACTCGTGAGCACCAGCCTGCTTTGCCGGTGTGCGTTGACCCCCCGTAGCGGGCCCGCTAGGCTCCCTCCGGCTTAGATCCCTGTCCTGATCGTGTCCCGTTTGGGTTCGTGGTCGCTGGGCTTCGGGGGTTGTCTCGCCCTGCCGGGGTGATGGGCCACCAGGAAGACTGAATCGCCGAGAGGCGACACACGAGGAGCGGCGGCGATCCGAGGCGTCCGTCCGCGCCCCCACCGCGATGGCAGCGTCTGCGACCGAAAGGACGGCTTGATGGATCGACCACTGACCGAGCATACGAAGTTCCGCGCGATCACCCGCTCGAACATCGAGAAGCTCGGTCAATGGGCGCATCTGGACTCGGACCTCCGGGAGGCAGCCGAGGTCGTGTCGCTGGTGCTCCCCTTCCGCACCAACGCGTATGTGTGCGATGAACTGATCGACTGGGACCGCGTCCCGGACGACCCGATCTACCAGCTCACCTTCCCGCAGCGCGGGATGCTGACCGACGAGCAGTTCGAGCGGATTCGGGTCGCGAAGGAGGCCGCCGACGCGGATGACGCGCACAAGCCCCTATTGGACGCGGAGATCAGCCGGGTGCGGCTGGAGTTGAACCCGCATCCCGCGGGGCAGATGACGCACAATGTGCCCCGAGTGGACGGGGACCCGATCGAGGGGATGCAGCACAAGTACCGCGAGACCACGCTGTTTTTCCCGAGCCATGGACAGACCTGCCATGCGTACTGCACCTTCTGCTTCCGCTGGGCGCAGTTCGTGGGGATCGAAGATCTGAAGTTCGCGAGCAGAGAAGCGGACCAGCTCGCGCGGTACCTCAAGCAGAACAAGCGGGTCACCGATGTGCTCTTCACCGGGGGAGACCCGATGGTGATGAAGGCGCGCGTGCTGGAGCGATATCTCGAGCCGATCCTCGAGATCGAGAGCGTGCGCACGATCCGGATCGGGACCAAGTCGGTCGGCTACTGGCCCCAGCGGTATGTGACCGACATCGACGCGGACGACACGCTGCGGCTGTTCGAGCGTGTTGTCGAACGCGGCAAGCACCTCGCGATCATGGGGCACTACTCGCACGCCGTCGAACTCTCCACGCGGGTCTCTCGGGAAGCGGTGCGTCGGATCCGTTCGACAGGCGCGAACATCCGCATGCAGAGCCCGGTGATCCGGCATGTGAACGACGACGCGGGCGCGTGGGTGGACCTCTGGACCCGCGGGACGCAGATGGGGCTGATCCCCTACTACATGTTCGTGGAGCGCGACACCGGGGCGAAGTCCTACTTCGACATGCCGCTGGTCCGCTGCTGGAACATCTTCCGGAACGCGTACCAGCAGGTTCCGGGGACCGCGCGCACGGTTCGGGGCCCCAGCATGTCGTGCTTCCCGGGGAAGGTGCACATCCTCGGGATCGCGGACATCGGGGACGAGCAGGCGTTCGTGCTCGAATTCCTGCAGGCCCGCGAGCCCGACATGGTGCGCCGGCCCTTCTTCGCGAAGTACGACCCGAAGGCGACCTGGTACGACCAACTCGAGCCCTTCGGGAAGGGGGACGAGCCGTTCTTCATCGAACCCGACGCGGAAACCGGCATGCCGGTCAGCCTGAAGGTCTCTGCGAGCGGTGGAGAGAGATCCCGGTCGCGCGGCGCCCCGGCCCGTCGGTGAGAACGGATCCTCGCGAATGTCCGGGGTTTGCTTCCCGAATCAGGGCGACACGATTCGAACGTGCGACCTCGTGGTCCCAAACCACGCGCTCTACCAAGCTGAGCTACGCCCTGCACGCGGGCCTCAGGCCCGCTTCACCGCGTGACTGTATCCGGGCGGGGGCCCCGAAGCACCCGCCCGAATGACTCAGAGCGGCACCTCGCGGATGAACAGGACGCGGGGCAGCTCGCCCGACTCGGTCACATTCGAGCGGTCGAGCACCATCAGGAAACGCTTCTCGTAGGTCGGCCGCATGGGCTCGCCCGGCTCGAGCCCCTCGACATCGTCCTCGCGGTAGCCGCGGACGAGGAACCACGCCGCGAAGAAATCGCTGCGGACATCGACGGTGTTCGCGGCGCCGTTGAGGACCGCAAGCTCCTCGAGTATGTCGTCCACGACCTCGTCCTCGAGTGATCGGGACCGGTCGAGCAGGTCGGGGTTCTCGTTGAGATACCGCCCTCGGCCCAGCGTGTACGAGAAATTGTCGTCGTTCACGGGGTCGTTGGGCACGAGGATGACCTCGTCGCCGATCGCGAGCGGGTTGGTGTCCGCCTCCCCGTTCTCGTCCTGGTCAATCGCTTCCATCGCGTACTCGTCGATCGCGAGGCGCGTCGTCGTCCCCTGCGGGACCGCCTCGTACACGCTGACGCGGTAGTTGCTCGCCGCGGGGTTCGTCGGGTCCTGCAGGCGCGGGTTCGCGATGATCTGCGGGTTGTTCGCGAGCGGATCGAACCGCGTGACGGTCAGGCCCAAGACGGACCCGATCCCGCTCAGGCCGGGCTGCTCGCTCGACGCGTTCTGCCCGCTCAGCGCGTTCCGCGCATAGTCGGTCGCGAAGTTGTTGAGGGACAGCGAGAGGATGTCGTTCTGATCCGTGCCCGGCGCCCAGATGGGCGGGCTCGCGATGAACCCGTTCAGGATCGAGCGGTTGGGGGTGTAATCAAAGACCGATTCGGGCTGCCTCGCCTGAACCGTGAACCCGCCCTGCCCGACCGCGGGGTTGACCCGCGCCGGTCGGCGGAACGCGCCTCGGGTCCGGTCACGCCACGCGAGCAGCGAAGCGGGGACATCCGAGACATTCTTCCAGCTCCGGATCCAGTCCGAGTAGGCCTGGTCGTAATCGCCGAACGGATCGCCCACGCCGAACGGGGGCGTCCAGGGCTCGCCGTTCGCGGGCAGGGGCTCGCGGAAATTCAGAGGCGTCTTGCCCGCGACGCGGCCCGCGCCCCAGTCCAGAAGCTCCCCGTTGGGCACGATGTTCGTCCCATCCGCGTTGTAGCGGTCATACTCGATCCCCGCGGCGCTGAACTGCAACGGCGTCGCGAAGCCGGGAACGGACCGGAGCACCGTGTCCGGCGCGGTGTTCAGGTTCACCGTGCCGATGAGGGGCGTCGTGAGCGGATCCCCGCCCCGGCTCAGGGCGGTCGCGAGCGACAGCAGCCGCTGCGCGGGGGGCTCGGCGAGGCCCACGCGGGTGTCGCTGCCCAGCAGCGTCCCGGAGAGCGGGTCGCCCGCGGGGTCGAACTGGGGCTCGCTCGCCAATAGCGCACCAGGACCGGTACCAATAAGTGGCTCGGTGCGGTTCACGAAAGGCGTGAAGGCGTGCAGGTCCAGACGCCCGAAGTCGAGCACGCTCATGCGCTCGTAGATCTGCGTGCTGACCTGCAGCGAGTCCGCGATCTGTCGCGAATCGCGGCGTCCCTTGTTGTCCAGCGTCTCGCTGAGCAGGTCCCACCCGTCCTGGTCGGGTTCGAGCGTGTAGAACGACGCGGGCTCGAAGCCCAGCCCCGCGGACGCGGCCTCCGCGAAGGTCATCCATTCCTGCGCCAGGAAGTTGCGGGGCAGGCGGTTGAGCGGATCGAAGGGCTTGTACACCGCGCCGAACGCGAAGGGCGTCAGCAGATCGCCCACGCGGATGGGCTTGAAGCGGGGTTGGTCGCCCGCGCCCAGGCCGTCGTCGCCCATCGAGAGCACGATCGGGAGTTCCGCGATGATGTCGCGGGGCTCGCCCTCCGGGTCCGCGTCGAGGCGCGCGATGGTGCGCTTGTCGGTGGGCTCGAACTGCAGGTTGCCCGGGATCTCGCTGCGGAAGATCGTCCGGTGGTCCAGCGGGTCCTGGAACTCCTCGGGTGCGCCCAAGCCGTTGAAGTCGTTGATCTCGTTGATCAGCTCGACGCGCCGATATTTGAGCGCGGGGTGACGCGTGATCGTCGGGATCAGCATCGGGTCGAACTTGACCTGCCCGTTGATGCCCTGGTTCTGCAGGATGGGCGTGCCCTCCGCGTCCGCGAGCAGGCGGACCGGCACATGCTCGAGCATGAACCGGCGGAAGTTCATGAAGAACATGCCGCGGGTGTCGTTGTTGTCCCCCGGGTCGAGCCCGTGGCAGCCGCGGAAGCCGAACAGCTCGCCCGCGAACCCGCCCGCCTGGAACTGGGCGTCGATGACCTGGTTCTGGATGCGGTTGAGCGCCGCGATCCCGTCGGGCTCGTTGTCGAGCGTCGGGGTCGCGATGTTGTGGTTGGTGCCCACACCCTCGAGGCACCACGCTGGGAGCAGGCCTCGCGGGGAGCGGTCCTTCTCGTTGAGCAGCCCGTCCCCGATCGGCTCTTCGAGGTGATCGGGTCGGCGGTAGCCCGCCCAGCGGACGATGGTCGCGCCTTGGTTGGTGCCGCCCAGGAGGCTCCACCCGT
>DLBY01000092.1:7439-9036 GCA_002480345.1 Phycisphaerales bacterium UBA7812
CCCCCCGCCGATGGTGTCGTCGGTCGACATCGTCAGGGGGATGGACCGCTCGTCGCGGACGGTGGGCTGATCGAAATCGAAGAACCCGAACTGCCCGTCGGGCTGATAGAAATCGGTGCCCACGACCCGCGTCTGGATGCGGTCGGGCTGCATCGTCGCGTAATCGAGCGCCGCCTCGTTGCTCTGGCTCGCGACGGTCTCGAGCACGGGGTCGCGCAGGCGGTCGACCAGCAGGTCGTTGCCGATCCAGTTCTGACCCGGATCGTTCACGCCTTGGAAGGTCTGCCCCTGGTAGGTCGTGCCCTCATCGCCGCCGATGGGGGAATCCTCATCGACCGTCATCTTGCGCCACAGGCGGACTTCCTGCCGCAGGCGGGCGTAATCGTTCGCGTTGGGCCCGTACTGGCGGAACTGGAGGTTGGTCCGCGTCACATCAACGAACGCGACGGGATCGAGGTTGCTCTCGTTCGTGCCCGCGGGGCGCACGGCGCCCGTCTCGGGGTTAAACGGGACCATGCGGACCGGCAGGCTCACATCGGGGTCCACCGGGAGCGTCGGGTCGCTGACATCCCGCGCGCTGCGCCGGACCGCGAACTGGTCGTGGATGAACTTCTGGACCAGGTCGGGATCGACCGCGGTCGTCGGGATCGCATCGGAGACCGCAAAGCTCTCGCCCAGGTCGCCCAGGTTGGGGTAGGCCTCGATCACCTGGCGCCAGCGGACCGAAAGGTCCGTCAGGTTCGGGTGCGCGGAGACATAGAACACGCGCGACTCGCCCGGCTGCAGGATCACGCGGTGCAGCTGGTTCGCCTGCTGCGGCTCGTCGTAGATGCCCTGCGTGAGCAGCGGGTTCTCGACGAGGTCCGCGAGAGCGAAGAAGTGCCCGTTGTACTCGATGTAGTAGCGGATGTCCTGGAGCTGGTTCGGGTTGCCGCCGGGGAGGGGCTCCCCGTTCCGGTCGTCGAAGGGGACCTGCGTATCGTCGAACGCGGGCGCGGTGTCGGTCAGGTTGATCGGGACATCGAAGGGGTTGGTGAGCTGAACCGCGAGGACCTGGAGCATCAGGTCGGGGTTGTTGGGCGACGCGTCGTACTGGATCAGGATGTTGTCGTCGAGCCCGTCGTCGGCGCCGATGCCGCAGGTGAGCGCGTTGGCGAACGCGCCGTTATAGGCCAGCCCGATGGGATCCTCGTAATTGCCGCCCGGGACACCCTGCGGGAGCGTCGCGCCCTCGGACTCGCCCTCCGCGAGGTCGGTCGGGTCGAAAGTGCGATAGCCGCCGTTGATGGGGGACGAGTTCAGCAGGGTGCGGGGCGTGTCGTTGTAGACCGTGACGAGCGCGACCTCGGTGATGAAGGGCTGGGGCTCGAGGCCGAAGACATTGTAAACCTGGCGCGAGAGGTTCCCGCCGCCCGTGATGTCGAGCTCGTTGCTCTCGGGCGCGAGGCGGTCGTCGCCCAGGTCGAAGCGGTCGTTCTGCACCCACCAGGGGTAGACCGCGTCCTGGGGCGCACCGGCCTGCGTGTCGAGGTTGGTGCGCCGCCATCCGTTCGAGAGCCCGGTCGCGGACGCGGGGCCCGCGCCCGCCGCGAGGACG
>DLBY01000034.1 GCA_002480345.1 Phycisphaerales bacterium UBA7812
ACGCGTGAGGGCGCGGGCACGCTTGCGCGCGCTGTGGGCGAACGCGAGCGCGATCGCGGCGAGGACCATCGCGATGAGGGCGAGCAGGGCGGTCATGACGGCACACTACCGGGTGGCGCGGGAGCGGGCGCGCCGGCGGGCGTGGTTTCGCTGTCCGGACGCAGCGCGGGGTGGATGGGCCGATCGTCGAGAACGGCGGCGAGCCACTCGACGAGGCGGAGGGGCCCGAGGATCTCGGCGCGCGCCTCGTTCATGGCGTCGATGGTGCGCTGCGCCGGTTCGCGATGGACCGCGTCGCGGACGGCCTGCACGCCCGCGTTGCCCAAGTCCGGGAGGCGGATGAACGCGTCGCTGGGGATCATGATGTCGGCGGCGCGGGAGCCGAAGTAGAGGGGGACACAGCCGCAGAGGATCGCGTCCCAGAGTTTCTCGCTGACATAGAGATCGCCCTCGGCGGAGTTTTCGACGACGACGGCGTATCGGGCGGCGCGGAGGATGTTGCCCTTGCTGCGGACGGGCCCGCCCGGCTGGAGCGTCGCGGGGAGGCGGCGCCCGAAGGCGGAAAGGGGGAGGCCCTCGGCGGCGAGGCGTTCGAGGAAAGCGATGCGCTGCTTGTGTCCCGGGAGGTGGCGTGTTCCGCTGGTGATCGCGACGAGGGGGAGCGGGCGGTCCGCGGGCGGGGGCGGGGTCGTCGAGCGGAGTAGGGCGAGCGGATCGTCGAGCGTCCACATCGTGGGGAGGCGGACGGGGCGGTGGGCCCTCGGGTCTGGTCCGAAGTTCAGGGCGGCGCGCCGGTTGGCGACCTCCCACCAGGCGTCGGTGAATTGCTCGGGGGGTTCGTAGACGAGCGAGATGATGTCGCGCGGGTCGCGCGCGAGGACATCCCAGGCGTGGTCGGTCCAGACCGCGTCCCATGTCCCGCGGCGGCGGGCGATCCAGCGCTTCGGCCCGTTGCGGGGCTTGGGCTTGCTGCCCGGCCCGATGGGCGGCGCGAGAACGAGCAGACGCTCCGCGTCACGGTCGTTGGGGACAATGCTCAGATCGCGGTGACGGCCCGCGGGGCCCTCGCATTGGTTGAAGAGGAAGTCGGCGTCGTCGAAGCCGTACCAGAGCGCACCGACGGCTCGGGGGTGCGGATCTGGCGGGCTCTTTTGCATTCGGGCTCTCAGCGTTGATCGATGGGCGTGTAGGGCACATCGTGCGGGCCCACATATTCGGCGGCGGGACGGTAGAGACGGTTGTCCTCGAGCTGCTCGAGGATGTGGCCCGACCAGCCCGCGATGCGGCTGAGGGCGAACATGGGGGTGAAGAGGTCGAGGCTCAGGCCGATGCAGTGGTAGGTGGTGGCGCTGTAGAAATCGACATTGGGGTAGATGCCCTTCGCGGCGACGGCCTTCTCCATGACCTGCTCGATCGCGTTGCTCTTCTCGTAGAGCTCCATGTTTCCGGTGTCTTCGGCGAGCTGGCGGGCGAGTGTCTTGAGCTCGGTGGCGCGCGGGTCGACATTCTTGTAGACCCGGTGGCCGAAGCCCATGATCTTCTCTTTGCGCTCGAGCTTGCCGAGGATGTAGGGCTCGACCTCGTCGACGCTCGGGATCTCGTTGAGCATGCGCATGACGCCCTCGTTGGCGCCGCCGTGGAGGGGCCCGCGGAGGGAGCCGATCGCGGCGGTGAGGGCGGAGTAGAGATCGGAGAGTGTGGAGATGACGACGCGGGCGGCGAAGGTGGAGTTGTTGAGCCCGTGGTCGGCGTGTGTGATCATGCAGATGTCGAAGGCGCGGGTCATCGCCTCGGTGGGCGCGACGCCGTTGAGCATGTAGAGGAAGTTGCCGGCGAAGGAGAGTTCCTTGTGGGGATGGATGAGGGGGAGGCCCCGGCGGTAGCGGTCGAAGTAGGCGATGAGGGTGGGCGCGCGGCTGAGGATTTTCATCGCCTTGTCGCGGACGGCGTCGAGTTCGATGTTGTTGGGATCGGGGTCGTGCATCGACAGCGCGCTGATCATGGTGCGCAGGACATGCATCGGGTGGGCCTGCATGGGCAGGCTGATGAGGCGGTTGGCCATGCCGGCGGGGAGGTCGTGGTAGCCCCGGATCTGGGCGTTGAAGGCGTCGAGTTCGGCGCGGGTGGGGAGCTTCTGGTTCCAGAGGAGGTACACGGACTCCTCGAAGGTTCCCTTGGAGGCGAGCTCGCCGATGGGAATGCCGACATACTCGAGGATGCCCTTCTGCCCATCGATGAAGGACATGTTTGTTTCGGCGGCAACGATGCCCGCGAGACCCTTGACGAAGTCCGACATGGTGCGGTTCCTCTGAGAAACGGTTGCGTGCTGTCGGGGCTTGGCCCTCCCGGTCCGCGCCCCGGCACAGGGTAGTCACGATCAGGGGCTGAATCGGGTTTCCCGGTCGAGAAACCGTTCTTGGTGGGGCGATGCGGCCCGGATTCGCGCGAATCCGAGAATGGCCCTGTTCGGGGTCCGGGGTCTTCTAGGATTGCCCCGTGCTGATCCCGCTTGGAACAGATCGCCCGATCCGGCGCCCCTCTGTGGTGACGCCGACGCTGATCGTGCTGTGCGTCGCGGCCTTCGTGGTGCAGCGGTGGATGGATTCGACGGGGGACGAGGGTCTGTTCGAGTCTCGCTTCTGGGTGTTCGGGGGCGAGGGGTTCGCGTGGTACCGGACCGTGACCTACGCGTTCCTGCACGGGGACTTTCTGCACCTGGCGGGGAACATGCTGTTCCTGTGGGTGTTCGGGCGTCCCGTGGAGGACCGGCTGGGACGGGTCGGTTTCGCGGCGTTGTATCTCGCGGGCGGGGTCGCGGCGGGGCTGGGGCACGCCTGGCTCGAGCGCGGGCCCGCGATCGGGGCGTCCGGCGCGGTGAGCGCGGTGACGGGGGCGTTTCTGGTGCTGTTCCCGCGGACGCGGATCCGAGTGCTGTGGTTCATGATCATCATCAGCCTGATGATGGCGCCCGCTTGGTTCTTCATCGGGCTGCAGATCGCGTGGAACATCCTTGCGGGGGTGTCGGGCACCGCGGGGAATGTCGCGGTGATCGCGCACCTCGCGGGGTACGCGTTCGGGTTCGTGGTCGCGTTCGTGCTGCTCGCGAGCGGGCTGATCGCGAAGGAGCCCTACGACCTGTTCTCGATTTCGAGGCAGGCGAAGCGGCGGCAGGAATTCCGGTCGGCGGCGCGGCTCGCGGACCGGCGGGGCGGGCCCGCGCGCCCGGCGGGGGCGTCGCGCGGAAGTTCGGCTCCGGATGCGGCGGCCGCGCTCGACGAGCGGAGCGAGGCGCTCGCGCGGGATCGGGCGGCGGTGAGCGTGGCGATCTCGGCGCACGACTTCGACGGGGCGGTCTCGGCGTATCGGGGCCTGCTGGATCGGCACGGGATGGCGAGCGCAGGAGACCGCGCGGCGGTGACGCTTTCTCGGAAAGCACAGTACCGCCTGGGCACGCATCTCGCATCGGTTGGTGACACAGGACTCGCGCTGCGCGCCTTTGATGACTTCCTGGGGTCGTACCCCGACGACCCCGAGGCGGGGGCGATCCGGGTGCTGCTCGCGCGGCTGTGCGTGGAGACGGGGGCGACGGCTCGCGCCCGGAGGCTGCTGGACGAGGCGATCGCCTCGGCGAAGGACCCCGCCCTGCGCGAGATGGCGCGCGACGAGCGGGCGGCGCTGGGCGATCCGCCCGGCGCGGACGGGGGCGGAGGAACGGCATGAACGCGAATCGTGTGCGGACCCGCGTGAAGGTGTGCGGGATCAAGGACCCCGCATCGGCGGGGGTCGCGGCGGAGGCGGGCGCGGACGCGATCGGGTTCATCCTGGTGCCCGGCCTGCCGCGGACGATCGAGCCCGAGGCGGCGGCGGCGATCATGTATGCGCTGCCCCCGATGGTGAATTCGGTGGGCGTGGTGCGGGACCTGAGCGTCGACGAGTTCGCGGAGCTCGAGCAGCGATGCCCCTGCGAGCTGATGCAGCTGCACGGCGACGAGGACGACAAGACCGTCGCGGCGTGCGGGCCGGGCGTGATCAAGGCGTTCAAGTTCGAGGCGGACACGATCACGGCGGATCTGCGTCGCTGGTCGCGGCTCGGCGAGGTCGCGGCGGTGCTGGTGGACGGATCATCGGGCGGCGCGGGGGAATCGTTCGAATGGGCACGCCTGACGGACGCGCTCGCGGAGGTCGCGCTGCCCAAGCCCGTGATCGTCGCGGGGGGGTTGAATCCTGACAATGTGGGCGATGCGATCCGCGCGTGCCGGCCCTGGGCGGTGGACGTGTCGAGCGGGGTGGAATCCTCGCCCGGGGTGAAAGACCACGGCGCGATCCGCGCGTTCTGCGAGGCGGTCCGGGAGGCGGACGCGTCGCTCGCGGGCGAGGGGTGACGATCGTGCCGGCGCGGCTCTCCGGGGTGTGATCAGTCGAGCGCGTTAATCGCTTCGATCGCCTGATCGGGTGTGGCTCGCTTCTTGTAATCGTCCTCGAGGAAGGCCCAGCGGATCGTTGCGTTGGTGTCGATGAGATAGGTGACGCCCAGCGGGATCTCGCCTTTGTCGTTCCCGTTGTAGCGTTCGAGGCCCGGGCCGTAGCGTTCGTTCGCCCACGCGACGCCGAACGCGCGGGAGGCGACGGCTTCGGGATCGCTGAGGACCGCGAAGCCGAGCTTGTTCTTCTCTTTGGTGTTGCCTGCGTGCTCTGGGAGTTCCGTGCTGACCGCGACGACGCGGGCGCCGGCCTGCTCGATGTCGGCGCGGTGCTGCTCGAAGTCCTTGAGTTGTTTGACGCAGTAGGGGCACCAGCCTCCCCGATAGAAGATGAGGATGACGGGGCCGTCGGCGATGAGCGATTCGAGGGTGACCTTCTCGCCTTTCGGGTTCTTGAAGGCGACTTGAGCCGCCTGCTTGCCGGCGCGGAGGGCCTTCGTCGCGGCGGCCTGCGCGGTGGGCGGGACGGCGGCCTGGGGCTCGTAGATCGGCGGGGTCCAGTCGGGGCCCAGCAGGTCCGAGGAGGCGTCTGCTGAGATGGGGAGCCCGATGAGCGCGGCGAGGAAGGCGACGCGGGCGGCGTGGGTGAGGAATCGGCGCATCGTGGGCTCCTGGTGTGTCCGGCGGTGTGCGCGGCGGTCGGTGTGCTTCGCGGGCGGGTCGAACCTCGGTGAGCGTACCGCTATTCCCCGGGACCCGACGCGATCGCGCGGATCTTGGGGAGGCGGTCGAGGTCGATGTTGCCGCCGCTGATGATGATGCCGACGCGGTTGCCCAGGGGCTCGCCCCGCGACGCGGCCTTGATGGCGCCCGCGATGCCCAGCGCACCGCTCGGCTCGGCAGCGAGACGGAGTGATTCGAAGCAGAACAGCGTCGCGCTGGCGATTTCCTGTTCGGTGACGGTCATCATCGCGTCGACGCGCTCGCGGACGATCGGGAAGGTGTATCGGCCCAGGAAGGCGGTGCGGGTGCCGTCGGCGATCGTGGGCGGGTTGTTCACGGTGCAGAGCCGCCCCGATTCGAAGCTCCGGGTCGCGTCGTCGGCGCACGCGGGCTCGACCCCGATGACGCGGCAGGCGGGCGCGAGGGCCTTCGCGACGGTCGCGGCGCCCGCGAGGAGGCCCCCACCGCCGCAACAGACAAAGAGCGTGTCGAACGGGCCTGCGTCGTCGAACAGCTCGAGGGTCGCGGTGCCCTGGCCCGCGATGACATCGGGGTGGTCGTACGGTGGGATGAGGTGGAGGCCTCGCTCGGCGGCGAGCGTGCGTCCCAGTTGCTCGCGGACGGTGTTGGATGGGTCGTACTCGACGACCTCGCTGCCCTTCGGGGCGCCCTCGAGCAGGCGGCGGGTCGCGTCGAGCTTGACGCGGGGCGCGTTGGCGGGCATGACGATGACCGCGGGGATCTGCAGTTCGCGGGCGGCGTAGGCGATGCCCTGAGCGTGGTTGCCCGATGAATAGGTGATCACGCCTCGCTCGCGCTGGGCGGTGTCGAGACGACGCATCGCGTTCGCGGCGCCGCGGATCTTGAAGGCGCCGATCGGCTGGAGGTTCTCGCACTTGAGCGTGACACGGGAGGCGAGCGGTGTGTCCAGAAGGGGCGCACGCAGGGCCGGGGTGCGCGTCGCGACACCGTCGATCCGCTCCGAGGCGTCGCGGATGTGGTCGATCGTGACCGCGGCGACGAGCGCGGGGTCGGGTGATGCGCCGGGTTCTCCCCACACGCTCTCGTCGTTCGATTCGGCTGGTCTCTCGGCGGGGTCAGTGGGCATCGGTCGATGGTACTCCGGCAACGCGGTTTCCCGAGTGCGCAACAAAAACCCCGGGTCGGGACCCGGGGTCAGGGCGTGATTCGCTGGTTCAGCGGGCGGTCGGTGTGATCAGGCGATCAGGGGCAGCCCGCGTTGAAGGAGGCGATGAAGGTCTGGACATCGGTGAGGTCGAAGACGCCGAACGGGGCGGCGAGGTCGGCGATCGGGTCCTGGGTGGTGAACCCTCCGATGAAGGCCTGGACATCGGCGAGATCGAGCACGCCCGTGGGGGGCGCGATGTCTGCGGGGCAGGCGGCCTCCTCGCAGAACAGGCGCGTGACGCGGAGATCGTCGAGGCCCGCCTCGACGACATTCTGGGTGCCCTCGTCGCCCGCGGAGAAGCGGAAGCGGACGGCGCTGGAGGCCGGGTATTCGGCGTCCGGTCCCACGGTGATGGTGTCGAGGCGCCAGGTCGGGGCGGCGGTGGTCACGGTGCGGGCCCGCTGCCAGGTCGCGCCGTCGTCAAGTGAGACATCGACCGCCCATTCGTCGCCGTTGAGCGAGCCTGTCGAGATGTCGCTGAACCAGTAGCGGAAGGAGACCTCGTAGAACCCGTCGGTGAGGTCGTAGGCGGGGCTGGTCAGCGAGGTGGTGCCGTTGTCGACATCGGAGTTGCAGCTGCCCGCGGCGTCGTTGTCGGTGAGCCAGGCCTGACCTGACCCGTCGAAGTCGGCGCCCGGCGCGCCGCGGGAGGCGCAATCGACGGGGACGCCGCGTGTCCAGGCGCCGTCGGAGACGGTGCCGCTGACGGTCCAGCCCTGGTCGGTTTCCATGTTGTCGACGAGTACGGTTTCGATCTCGCCGATGGGAACCTCGAAGGCGCCCGAGCCCGGCGGGACACGGACGGCGCCGACCTGCTCGCCCTGCGCGGTGACGAAGAACTCGATGAGCTCGTCGCACGCGGCGCCGGGGATGGAGGAGAGATAATCGCCGGACCCGGCGTCGCTCATCGGGACGCTCTGGAAGTCGCTGCCGTCGAGACGGTAGTGCATGGTGACGGTGCCCGGGACGAGGCTGTCGATGCCGGGCGTGATCGCGGCGCGAACCTCGAGGGGAGTCGCGGGCGCGAGCAGTTCGGGGACATCGCTGACCAGCGCGACGGCGAGGAGGCCCTCGCCCAGGTCGGGCGAGCCGCCCACGGCGAAGCCCTGCGGGCCTTCGGGGACATTCGTGCCAGTGATCTCGATCGACCAGCGCCCCGCCTCGGGGTTGTCGACCTGGACCTGCTCGATGTTGTTGAGGTGGTCCTCGGCGGTCTTGACGGCGGGCGAGCCCGGGCTGCCCAGCGGGATGGTCCACGGGTAGTGCCGGTTCCCGGACGGATCGATCACGACGAGGTCGAGATCGTTGACCAGCGCGGGGCTGACATTGGGCGTGCCCGGCGCGTCGTCCCACGCGAGCGTGATCTTGAGTTCGGGGTCGCCCGGCTGGACATCGACCGAGTAGGTCGTGACGCCGCCGTCGAGGACGACGCCTTCCTCCCAGTTGCCGGTGCGCATGAACTCGATCGCATCGATGGCGCGGATGGAGCCGTACCCGGTCTGGTTGTCGGGCCCGGGGTTGAACAGGTCGACGGCTGTGTGGACGAGGAAGACCTTCATGAGCTGGTTGCTCGGGTCACCCATCGCGGGGAAAGTGGCGCGGAAGTCTTCGAAGATGAGGGCGCCGACACCCGCGGCGGTGGGCGATGCCATCGAAGTGCCGCAGAGCGATGTGTAATCGGTGTCGCTGTCGTTGTCGAGGCTGGTGACGCCCCCGTCGCCCCCGCTCTGGCAGCCTGGCGCGGCGATGACGGGGCGGATGCGCCCGTCGTCGGAGGGGCCGAAGCTGGTGAACGAGGTGACGGAATCGTCGTTGGAGTTGAGCGCGCCGACGGTGATCGCGTTCTTGTTGTTGCCGGGGGGCGGGGAGGTGTTGTATGACGAGCCGCACCCGCCGAACCCGCTGCGCTCGTTGCCGGCGGCCCAGAAGATGACGATCGGATCGCCCAGCGAACCGCCCACGATGGCGTCGATGGTCGCGGCGGTGAGGCCGTAGTCGCCCTCGTAGGAGCAGGGGAATCCGTTGGGGGCGATGTTGGACCCGATGGAGTTGTTGGAGATGACGGCGCCCTGGGCGAGGCCGTTGGCGTAGTCGAATTCGATGTCGCCCGGGTTGGTGTAGAGGAATGTTCCCGACCCGTCGTACTCGAACCCGGCGCTGAGGATGGAAACGCCCGGTGCCATCCCGCGGTGGGTGGCGTTCGCGGTGCCGTCGCCCCCGACGGTGCCGGCGACATGGGTCGCGTGGTAGCTCTGTGAATCCCCGTCGATCAGGGTGGCGCGCCCCGAGTAATCGAGGTGAGACGCGCGGACGGTGCCGCCGTCGTAGACGAGGACGGTGACGCCCGACCCGTCGAGGTTGTACGGCGCGGCGTGCGCGGTGTCGGCCTGCACGCGGACACGGTTCTGAGCGTTGTAGGTGCCCATGCGCGGGAGCGCGGGCTCGACCCACTGGACGCGGTCCTCATCGGCGAGGCCCGCGACGGCGAGAAAGGGGAGTTCCACAACCAGCGCGTTGATCGACTCGATCTTGTCGCGGACAACGCCGCCGTGCCGCTCGACGAGCTGCGCGACGGTCGCGTCGGCGAGCGCGACATCGCGGTGCATCTGGACATAGATCCCGATCAACGGATTGGCGGGGGCGGGCTCGCCCTGCTCCATCGCGTCGCGGGCCGCCTCGTCGGCGATCGCCCAGAAGGGCGCGTCCTCGTTCTGCAGTTTGCTGTCGACCTTGTGGGCCCGCGCGATCTCGCTCATCGAGGCGATGTTCGCGGCGGCGAGCGCGGCGCCGGGCTGGGCGTCCGCGTCGAGGCGGACGAAGTAGGCCGACCCGCCCAGCGGCGCGAGGAGTTCGACACCCGCGGCGCGGAGTGCGTCGCGCTGCGCCGGTGTCGGGACGGCCTCGAAGTGCGCGATCACACGCCTCGTCTGTCCCGCGGCGCGGGCGAAGAGCGTCTGGGGAGTTTCAAGATGTTCGGCGGCGTGGAACGCGTCCGCGTTCTTCCACGCGATGTCCGAAGCGGTCCCGGTCGATCCCGCGATGATCGCGAGCATCGCCGCCGATGCACACAGCACTCTTTTCACACGAAGCCTTTCGGTCCGAAACGGACAAGAACATCCCCTCGAGGGCCCCAAAGTAGCGGAACCGGCAGACCGGCACAAGACCTCTCGCGGATCGAACGGGGGCACCCAACCCGATCAGAACACAAAATTCGGCTTGGTTGCGGGCGAGAAGAGCGGGCGGCGGACACCCTCGAGATTTCGGGCGCGCTGTGCAAGGGCCTCAGGGACAACCCGCGAGGAACGCGGTCACGAACGCCGTGATATCAGCGAGATCGAAGATGCCGAACGGCTCTGCGAGATCGGCGGCGGGCTGCGCATTCAGGAAGGCTGCGATAAACGCCTGGATGTCCTGGAGATCGAGGATTCCGTCTCCGGAAAGGTCGGCGGTACAGTCAATCACGGGGACGAGCATGAAGGCACGGCGTCCGAAGGGTGTGTGAAGCCCGTGTCCGACGATGACACCCGCGTTGTTGATCGCCCGCGCGGACTGGAGGTCCCAGCCGTCGAGATCCGCGACGAGTTGATTGAGATCGTGTATTACGCCTTTGTGCCACAGGAACGCGTGGCCGAACGATGCCCCGACGACCTGCTCGTGATCATTGATATCACGGGCAGCGCTCGCGTCGCCGCCGAGGGCGCCGAGATCGATCCTCTCTGCAACGGAGGTGCCGCTGAGCCGGAACATGAAGGCATGGGGATGACCTGTTGGGGTGTCCGCGACCCCGACGATGGTGCCGGCGGCGTTGATCGCGATCGCCTGGGCGGATTCTCCGCCAAGCGTTCCCAGGTCGACAGGAGCCTGGCCCCACAGGACGGCACGGGGGCGAAGCGCGCCCGCTGGGATCGCGGCACCGACCACTGTTCCGTCCGGGGAGATGTCGTGCGCGATCGACCACGACGACCCGCTGAATGGCGCGAGATCGGTGACGGTCAAACCGTCCCAGACCGCGGCGGTTTCGCTGTAGATGTTGTCGTTTGTCAGCACCGGGCGTGCGCCCACGAGATGCCCATCCGTGTCGATCGCACGCGGGATGAAATCCGGGATCTGGATCGGAGGCAGCCCATCCATCGTGATGAACGCCTCGGCGCCGACGCTGTTGAGGGAGAACGCCATCGAGGCGATATCGCCCGGGTCGCTGATGCCCACCGCCTGCTGTTGCTGCGCGCCGCTCGGCTGGAGCAGCGGCACGGGGACCGGTTCATCGAAGCGGACGGCGAGGTGCGCCGCGATTGTGTCGTAGCTCAATCCGACGACGATGCCTGTGCCGTTGATCGCGTGCGCTTCTGATTCGATACCGATCGCGCCAAGGTCCCGGACGGTGTAGGACGGAACCGCCGCAGCGGACCCGGCGACGATGGCGAGCAGAAGTGCGGGGAACCGGGAATTCATCGCGTCACTCCTCGGCAAAGCGATCATCGGGCGATCGGGCGGTTCAGTCGTCGCGCCTGTGGGGGAACGGATCGGTCGGCTGCTGGATATGGCACACCGTGCAGGTGTCGAGCGTCCCGGCGTGTCCCTGAATCGAGAGGTGCTGGAGGTTGTCGGCCTCCGTCACGGTTGGTGTGATCGCGTGCGGGCTCCCGTGGCATACCACGCACGCGACACCGCCGTGTCCGCGTGCGTTTCGGAACAGCACGCCCGCTGGCTCGAACTCGAACCCTTGGCGTTCGTGACAGTCGGCGCAGCGGGGTTCGTCGATCCAGGGCGTGCGAGCCTCGTCGCCGACATCGGCCATGCCGCCGTGGCAGTCGTTGCAATTGACCTGATTCATCTGGTGCACATCGCGCTGGCACTGGGCCCGCTCGCCGGGATGGCACGCGTAGCACTCGTTGGCAAGCGTCATTGGCAGATCGACGAGGCGGTCGGCGTGCGCCCCGTGCATCGCGTGCGAGAAAGCGGAGACACCGGGTTGGCCGGCGGCTCCCAGTGCAGGATCGGCGTGGCACCCGGCGCAGAAGACGGGCTGGCTCGCCTCGAGTGTCGTTCCGTGCAGTCGGTCGTGATCCCGAAGGATGTCGAGTTCCGCGTTCAGGCCCGGCGCGGGGTCCCCGTGGCAGAGGTCGCAGCGGAGCTCCCACGAGACGGGCAGGACCGCTTGTGTGCTGGCGAGGATGTCGTCACCCTGCCTGAATTCCACGGTTGCAAGTTGATAGGGGTTGACACGATCGGCGTCGTCGAGCGGCGTGATCGGCATTCCGACATACTCGAAAAGCCCCCGGGCCGCGAGTTCAAACTCGCCTGACATGCCGTTGCCGGTCAAGCCGATCTCGGGCTCGAACGCCTGCCCGAGCAGTGATTCCGCGTGCCGCCACCAATTGGTCTTGTCGCTCGAGCGGGTGTTCCCCGGCACATGGATCGTGAGGGATCGCCCGCCCTGCAATTCCGTGACGGGCTGGGGTGATTCGCCTCGTCGGTAGACCCAGGCGTTCACGCTGTTATAGGGAGGAAGGATCAGAAAACGGCTGTAGTCCCGCTGCATGCAGTGCATGCCCAGATCGTTCTGGGCGAAGACGACATACTCGCCCAGTTCGCGCGGCACCGAAGTGGCCGACCATGCGCCGAGCCCGAGCACCGCCGGGACGATGCTCGCAAGGACGCCGACGGAGACCAGCGACGGCGCGGCCTGTTTGAGACGCGTCCACCCGGACCGTTGTTCGTGTCCTGAAGACCAAGCTGAGGGGAGGCGAACGGGCGAATCCCCGCGTTCGGCAAGCGTTTCTGAGCGTGGTTCCATGGGGCCTCCCTTGAAAGGCGTCCCATAAATACTATAGAAAACTCCGAATATTGCCTCTCAATTTTCAATGAATTTATTTCCTAAATGGAATGTGACGCGATACAGAGCTCGCCTCACCCATTTTGGACGATCTGTGTTAGGGACAGCCCGCGTTGAACGAGGTCACGAAGGCCTGCACATCCGCGAGATCGAACACGCCCAGCGGGGGGGCGACATCCGCGGCGGGCTGGGCGGCGAGGAAGGCGCCGACGAACGCTTGCAGGTCGGCGAGATCGAGCACGCCCGCCGGGGGGGCGATGTCCGCGAGGCAGGCGTCGGCGTCGGGGCAGGGCCCGTTGCAGAACAACTCGACGCGGACCGGGGGCGAGAGAGCGGTTCCGTTCGCGGCGGCGGGGTCTTCGACGCGCCACTGAAGGTAGATCGACTCCCCTTCGCGAGCGGGGTCGGCTGGCAGGGGGTAGAGGAAGGTCGCGTACCCCTCTCCCGGCGCGTCGCCCTGGGTGATGAACGGACCGGCGAGTTCATCGGGCGCGACGACGCCGTTCACCGGGGGGGAGCCCGAGATCGCGACCATCGTGGCGGCGCCGGGGAGGGCTCGATCGAGGCCGATGCGGAACTCGGCGTTGCCGATGTTGGGCGGGATGTTGGCGATGACGCGGGGGATGACGCCCCCGCTTCCCGATGTTCCGCCTGCGAGGACCGCGGGGTTGCCCTCGGGCCAGTCGGTCGGCGCCCATTCCTCGTAGAGTGTCGGTCGGTCGAAGGGGAACTCCTCGTTGGCGGCGCGGGGATCGGTGAGGGCGGTCTCGATGAAGTTCCGGATGCGGCTCTGGTCGCGCGTCGTCAGCACGATCGGCAGGAACAGGCTTCGGTTCGGGTTCGCCTGTGGGTCGGTCTCGGCGGCGTACACGGTGAACACGGCGCCCATCGTGCGCACGCCCCCGGTGTGGAAGAAGCTGGTCTTGAGACCCACATTGCGCAGGCTGGGGGTCTTGAACAGCCCGGTGTCGAACTCGAGCCCGGTGATGCCCGCGAGCCCCGGGTCTTCGTCGTCGGGGCGGACGCCGACGGAGTGGAAGTTGAAGTCGGTGAACTCCGGGGGCGCGTGGCAGACGACGCAGGCGTTGCCGATGAAGGTCTGCCAGCCCAGGATCTGGTCCGGCGTCATCGCGCCCTTCTCGCCCGCGACATAGCGGTCCCACGGGGTCTGGTCGGGCACGAGGGTGCGCTCGTAGGTCGCGATCGCCATCGCGATGCGGCGGGCACTGACGGCCGGGTCTCCGAACGCGGCGTCGAAGAGCGCGGGGTAGTCCGGGTTCGCGTCGATCGCGCTCTGGACATCGGGCGGGAGATCGCGGGCGAGCGCCAGGGGTACGGAACGCTCGAGTTTCTGGGTGACCTCGGCCCAGTCCCGGTCCTTGTGGGCCATCTCGACATCGGAGAGGATTGGGTCGGCGGCCTGCGACTCGAGCGCCCCGCCGATCGCGATCACGGGCTCACCCGTCTCGGGGTCGATGAACTCGCCCGTGGCGCGCCCGTCCCAGAAGAGGTCTCCGAAGAAGCCCGCGGTCAGCGACGAGGGCGCGGAGCGGGGGGTCGCCTGCGGATCGAGCCCGAAGGCGGGGTCGGGGTCGTACGCCCCGTTCCTGAGCGCGTGGATGAGCCCGCGCGAGGTGAAGCGGTCGTCGGGGGTGCCGTACTGCTCGTCGGGCCCGGGGTTGGGGAAGTTCTCGGGATCGGTTCCGCCCTGGGCGGGGAAGTGGCAGGAGCCGCACGAGCGGGTGTTGTCGCTGGAGAGTTGCTCATCCCAGAAGAGGATCTTGCCCAGGACCGCCTTCTCCTCGGTGATCGGGTTCTCGGGCGGGACGAAGATCGGCGGGAGCGGGACCGCGAGCGGCCCGCCTTCGGGCTGGGCGAGTGCCGGGGCAGCCAGCGCGCCCACGAGGACCGAGAACATCGCGGCTTGACGCGGCTTGGCGGTCGAACGGATCTTCGGCATGTGCACAGACACCTTTCGGGGCGGGCTGTCGATGCGCCGCCCTGTTTCATTGTCCGCGCGGATCGGGCCTCGTCAACCCGATCTGACGAGTCCGATCAAGACGAGTCGTGCGGTCCCGTCATGACCGGGGGACGCGATCCCCGCGATCAGGGGCAGCCCGCGTTGAAGGAGGTGACGAACGCCTGCACATCCGCGAGATCGAACACGCCGAACGGAGCGGCGAGGTCCGCGATCGGGTCCTGGGCGACGAACCCGCCGACGAAGGCCTGCACATCCGCGAGATCGAGCACCCCCGCAGGGGGCGCGAGATCCGCGGGGCAGTCCGGCACCTGGGCGTAAAAGACGCGGACGCAGGTGTTGCCCGAATAGCCCACGACGAGATCGTCGCGGCCGTCGTTGTTGAGGTCCCCGAAGGTAATCGCGGTGCCGACCTCGGGCGCGTCGTAGGTCCAGGTGGGGGTGGAGTCGAGCGTGCCCCCGTTGTTCTGGTAGAGATACGCACGGCCGCTGCTGAAGACGACATCCGCGACATCGAGGTCGCCGTCGCCGTCGATGTCGTGCAGGCGGATATCCTGCGTGCCGCCGTTGGGCGGGCTGGCGGCCCAGATCTCGGTCAACCCGCTGAGCCCGACTTCGTAGAGTCGGGCGGGATCGCCTCCGAACAGTACTTCGGGGATCCCGTTGCCGGTGACATCCCCCACCGCTGCGCCGCGGTCGGTGTCATCGGTTGCGACCTCGAAGAACGGGGTGGTGTCGGGCGTGCCGGTCAGGTTGCCGTAGATGCCGCTCCTGAAGTTCACCCACTTGGCGACGACGAGATCCGGGTTGGGGTCGAGGCCCGTGAAGACGGAGTGCGCGACGCCGTTGGAGATTTCTTCTTCGGCGGACTGCCACGCGGGGACGGGGTTGAGCGTCCCGGACTCGTTGCGGAACAGCAGGATGGGGCGGAACGGATCGGGGGAAAGGCCCTGCCCGGTTGTCACGACATCGAGATCGTTGTCGTCGTCGATGTCGACGA
This sequence comes from Phycisphaerales bacterium UBA7812, assembly GCA_002480345.1. Classification (GTDB taxonomy): domain Bacteria; phylum Planctomycetota; class Phycisphaerae; order Phycisphaerales; family UBA1924; genus UBA1926. The sequence continues at coordinate 15,148 of DLBY01000034.1, forward strand.
GGTCCGCGGCGGTGCCCCACTGGCGGCGCGCGAAGCTCGCGAAGAAGCCCGGGCTCGTTGCGGGCCCCGACGCGGACCCGAAGTAGATCTGGACCGGATCGGTGCGCACGCTTCCCCCGCGCACGACGACCATGTCGGGGTGGGTGTCCCCGTTGATGTCGCCGATCTGGACATCGCCCGCGTGGGTCTCGTTGTCGCTGACCCAGCCGGGCGTGGCGCTGGGCCCGCTCGCGGAGCCGTAGAAGATCATCTCCCGCCAGTCGTCGTAGGGCGGGAAGGAGTTGGAGATGTAGCAGACGACGACGATGTCGTTGAACCCGTCGTTGTTCATGTCCGCGATCGCGAGGCCCCCCACCTGCCGGCGCAGGTCGATCTGGAAGTCGGGCTCGGTCCCGAAGGGCAGCCCCCCCGCACCCTCAGCGGGTTGGGCGTGTTCGATGGGCTCGAGCGCGGGGAAGGCGGCGCGGCGGCCGTCCTCTGAGATTTCGACCACAGACTGGCCCACGGCGCTCCCGGCGAGGAGCGTGAGGACGGTCGGGACGGACAGCGCGGCGGTGGTGAAGCGGTTCATGGGGTCTCCCTCTCGGGGGCGTTCGGATCGCCCCGCTGATCTGGTCAGCGTATCGGAAGAGCGGTGCAGAGTCGAGGGAAAGACCGCGGCCCGCGCCGATGGTCAGGGACACCCGGCGACGAACGAAGCGAGGAACGCGTTGACATCCGAGAGATCCCACACGCCTGTTGGGGACGCGAGGTCGGCGATCGGGTCCTGTGTGACGAAGCCGTTGATGAACGCGTTGATGTCGCCCAGATCGAGCACGCCGAAAGGCTCGGCGATGTCCGCGGGGCACGGCGCCGCGTTTGCGGTCACGCGGAGACCGCCAAACACGAGCTCGGTGGCATAGGTGAATCCGGGCGGCCCGTCGGGCGGGACGACGCTGTCGAAGGACCCGAACAGTTCGTTGTCGGGCTCGCCGCGGATGAGGAACCACGACTGCCCGTCGAACGGGACGAAGCTGTCCTCCAACTCGAGCACGAGCGTCCCGCCCAGCGTGAGGGATCCGTTGTTGAATCGGAGTTCGATCTCGTCGCCCAGGAACGAATCGCCGAGTTCCATCCGCAGGGCCGCGCTGGGCGCCATCACCACATCTCCGTCGATCTCGACCGTGCCCTCGGGCTCGATCGTGCCCTCGAGAAGGATGTCGCCGTCGAGGGTGAACGCACCGAAGATGGTCTGATCGGGGCCGATGGTCGCAGTCTTCGCCCCGCTTTCCCTGATGCCGCTCCGGAACTCATCGAAGAACTCGAACCGGCCGCTGCCGGCGATCGTCGCGCCATCACGGAGGAGCACCAAGGCCGTGTCAACGCTCGTGACGGGCTGTGAGATCGTGCCGTTGTTCGTGTAGACGCCGTGGATCAGGAGATTCGCGCCGGGTGCCAGTTCGACATCGCCCTCGTTCCCCCCGTCGAAGAGGTCGACGAAGTTGTCGCTCACCTCGACGACCCCGCCGTTGAGCGTGTTGAGTGTGCAGCCGTTGAGATCGACAGATTGCCCGAGGACAAGCCTGGACCCGTTGGCGCCGAACAGCCCGGGCCCCGAGAAGTCTCCCTGGAGCACCAGGTCTTCTGCGGGGTCGTCCGCGACGATGGCGCCCCCGTTGACGATCTCGGCGCTGCTTCCGATGACGATGATGTTTCCCGAGCCCCGCACGGCAACGCCGGGCCCGATCGTGAGCAGGGCATCGGAAATCAGTTCGCTCGCGTTCGTGCCGCTGGTCCGCAGCGCGATCTCGCCGTTCCCGTCGATGGTCGCCTCGTTGCGGTTCCGGAGCGTGATCTCGTCCGACGCCCCGCTCGGGTTGAGCGAGATCCGCCCCTGCAGATCGATGGCACCGCTGAGTCTCAATTCACGGTCCGGCTCATCGATGTCGATTTGTCCGGAGATGGTCATGTCGCCGAGCGAGACGGGCCGCGTGTTGCCGAGGCGCAGCGATCCCCCGTTGGCGACGAACACCTCGCCCCCCGTGATCGAGGTCTCGAAAACCAGGGAATCCGAGTTGCTGGAGAGAATCAGCGTCCCGCCGTCGGCGCCGATCCGCCCGGCCCCGGCCTGTTCCAGCGCGACGCTGCGGAGTTCCAGGCCCGGCCCCGCGGGATCGTCTGCGACGATCAGCCCGCGGTTGCGGAACGCGCCTGTTGCGGTGGCCAGGTCCGACTCGTTGGTCAGTTGCCCGTTTCCGTTGATGGTGTGCCCCGCCGCGTGCGTCACGATCACGCCGTCGGCGACGATGGCGCTGTCCGCCGGATCGGTTGCCGCTTCGAGCGTGATGACGCCCGGCCCCTCGATCCGCCGATCGGCATCGGTGAACGACATCGATGCGCCCAGGGCGCCCCTGAGCGTGACGGTGCCGGCGTTCAGCAGGTCGCCGTGCACGGTGTGCGAGGTGCTCAGCAACCTCAGGACCGCCGCGGGATTGCTGATCGTGATCCGCCCGTGCGTCGTCGGGACCGTCGAGACGACCAGGTACGCGCCGGCCAGCCCGAGCACGGGCTCATCGGTCGCGAGACTGGGCGCTACGCCGCCGGCCCATCTCACCGGGTCGCTCCAGAACCCGTCGGCTGGGGCGAGCCATTCAACGGGCTGTGCCGCGAGGGGCGCACACACAAGACCAACCGCGGACACAAGCGTCGAAACTCGGAAACGAAACATGCCGCATCCTCGGGGCCCGGCTTCCGACACCGATGTGCAAGGACGCAGAAGGCCCGCGGTGTCCCGCGGGCCCGGCCCCTCTCCCCCGCGGAGCGCGCCATCCTACAGGCCGATCCCTGATTTTCGAAGCGTCTTCCCGATCCGGCGCTCACGCAGGAGGGCAAGCGGGCGGCAGCCGTATGGTTACCGGACCTCGATTCGGTGCCCGGAACCCAGCACCCTCGGACGCACTGGCAACGGCAGGCGTTCGATCAGTCGCCTCAGGGACATCCGGCAACGAACGACACGATGAACGCGTTGACATCCGCGAGATCGAAGACACCCTCGGGCGCCGCGAGGTCCGCGATCGGGTCTCGGGCGACAAAGCCGTTGATGAACGCGTTGATGTCGCTGAGATCCAGCACGCCGAACGGTTCGGCGATGTCCGCGGGGCAGGAAGACGGCTCGGCGAGCAGCGTCGCGGGCTCGCTCGTGGAGGTCCCGCATGCGCTGGTCACGACGCAATCGAACAGGGACCCCGCGGCCTGGGCATCGACGCCCGAGAGCATGAGCGTGCCGGTTGCGGCTGATGGGTTGAGCCCCGGGTCGATCGCGATCCCGTCGGCTCGCCACGCGTAACCCGTCACCTCGTCGGTGTTGACCACCGTGACGGAGAACGAGGCGATCCCGCCCTCGGGGGTCGCGTCCGCTGGATGGATCCCGATGTCGGGTGTGCACCACCCCGCGGGCGACGCGTCGGGGGTGAGCCAGTAGAGCCTCGAATTGAACAGGTCGGTCCCGTCCTCGTGCCCCGATGCGATGATGTGACCCGCGTTGTTGATCGCGATCGCGCGCTCGAGCAAGACATCTGGTGTGTCGAGTTGCTCGACCAGATCCCACGCGGCCCATGTCCCGTTTGTCAGCGGCTCCCAGATCAGCGCGAAAGTCTCCGCGTCTCCGAAGTTACCGGCGTGCCCCACGATCCACGAGGTGTCGTTGAGATCCGCCGCGCTGACGACGGGGAAATCGTTGATCGTGTCGAGATCCTGTGTCGCGGCGCCGCCCGGCGCGACGAAGGAACGGGAGGGATAGCGCGCGCCGATGATGACGCCGTTCGCGTTGATCCACCGCGGGCTGGGGTTGGCGTTCTCGACGGGGTCGAGCGTCGTCATCGTCCCGTCCGGCGCCATGCGGAAGGCGCCCACGCCCGAGCGATAGCCCGTGATCTCGCCCCGATTGTTGATCGCCTGGGCCGACGACGCTCCGCCGCTCGGGAAGAGATCGGCGGCGCCGTCTCCCGTATCGAATCGGAACGCGTGGCGCACGGCGCCGCTGGCATAATCCCCGCTGCCCGCGATGGTCGCGGTTCCGACCATCACACCCGCGAAGTTCACATCGCTCGGCACGCTGTCGCGGACATACCCGAAGTAATAGTGGGAATCGTGCCCGTCCCAACTCCAATAGCCCCACGAGTAAGTCCCGAAGGGATCGACCATGGAGGCCGTGAAGCCTCCTGATCCGTCCGGCGTCAGTAGGACCGCCTCGCTCCCTGCGTACGGGATGCCCTGGGGAACCGTGCCGGCGCAGAAGCCCGACGCCGCGTGATCGACCATCTCGAACTGTGCCGGCACGCCGGGCCCGCTCGGAGGGATCGGTGCCCAGTGCTTGAAGAACGGGAGCGTTGCGAGTTGTGCAGGAGACCAGTCGGTGATGTCGACCGCGGTGTACCGCGGGGGCTCCGCCGCGGCGTTCAGGACCATCGCGGAGACGAGACACACCGCTGCGCCGTTGTTCAGCCGAACCGCCATCGCTGCTCCTTCGGGTTGCACGCAGGGGTGGAACCCCGCCGCGTCGATACCGGCGCGGGGCCGGCCCGCAGAGCGCGAGCCGCTCGCAGTGTACATACTTTGATCCAATGAAAAGTATTGATTTTTTCTATTTATAGACTGCAGCGAGACGGGGTGCGATGAAAAAAGCCCGCGGCTCGAGCCGCGGGCTTTTCGTTGTCCTGCGTTGCGGACGGCGTCAGCCGTTCCAGCCGGCCTTGAAGGTCTTCATCGCTTCCTCGATCTTGCCGGTCAGCGCGTCGTCGAGGGCGAGCTTCTCGGAGAGTTCATCGCGGACGCCCTTCGCGGCGCTCTTGAAGTGATCGAGCATGCCCTTCTCGAACTCGAGCACCTTGCTCGGGTCGATGTCGTCGAGGAAGCCCTTGGTGCCCGCGAAGATCGACAGGATCTGGTCGACCGTCTCGTAGGGGTCGTACTGCGGCTGCTTGAGCAGTTCGACCATGCGGAGCCCGCGATCGAGCTGGGCCTGCGTCGCCTTGTCGAGTTCCGTGCCGAGCTGGGCGAACGCCTCGAGTTCGCGGAACGCCGCGAGATCGAGACGCAGCGAGCCGGCGATCTTCTTCATCGCCTTCACCTGGGCCGCACCGCCCACGCGGGACACCGAGATGCCCACATTGATCGCGGGGCGGACGCCCTTGTAGAACAGGTCGGGCTCGAGGTAGATCTGCCCGTCGGTGATCGAGATCACATTGGTCGGGATATACGCCGACACATCGCCTTCCTGCGTCTCGATGACCGGCAGCGCCGTCAGCGAGCCCGCGCCGTTCTCGTCGCTGAGCTTGGTCGCACGCTCCAGGAGGCGGCTGTGCAGGTAGAACACATCGCCCGGGAACGCCTCGCGGCCGGGCGGGCGGCGGAGCAGCAGCGAGAGCTGGCGGTACGCGACCGCCTGCTTGCTGAGGTCGTCGTAGACGCAGAGGACATGCTTGGGGTAGGGCGCGCCGCTGGCGAGGGTGCGTCCCTCTTCCTTGCCGCTCCACATGAAGTGCTCGCCCATCGTGCAGCCCGAGTAGGGCGCGATGTACTGCATCGGGGCGGGGTCCGAGCTGCCCGCGAGGACGACGGTGGTGTACTCCATCGCGCCCGCGTCCTTGAGCGTCTGGACGACGCCCGCGACGGTCGATTCCTTCTGCCCGACCGCGACATAGATGCAGACCACCGCGTCCTTGGTGCCCCAGTATTGCTTCTGGTTGATGATCGCGTCGAGCGCGACCGCGGTCTTGCCGGTCTTGCGGTCGCCGATGATCAGCTCGCGCTGCCCCCGCCCAACCGGGATCATCGAGTCGATCGCCTTGATGCCCGTCTGGAGAGGCTCGTGCACGGGCTGGCGGTCCGCGATGCCCGGCGCGATGATGTCGACCTTTGCGCTGCCCTCCGCCTGGATCGCGGGGCCGTCGTCGAGCGGGCGGCCCAGCGGGTCCACGACGCGGCCCAGCAGGCCCTCGCCGACCGGGACCTCGAGCAGACGCCCGGTGCTCTTGACGAGGTCGCCCTCCTTCACGGAGAGGTAATCGCCGTAGACGACGCAGCCCACGGTGTCCTCTTCCAGGTTCATCACCTGGCCCATGACCGCGCCATCCGTGGTCTGGAACTCGACCAGTTCACCCGCCATCGCGGTGGACAGGCCGTAGATGCGGGCGATGCCGTCGCCGACTTCCACCACGCGTCCGACCTCGGAGACCTCGAGCTCCTGGGTGTACTGCTCGATCTCCTGCTTGATGACGCTCGCGATCTCGTCGGTCTTGATCTTCACGGGTCGTTCCTCTTGGTCGGGTGGCGTGCCCGATCGCTTGGCTTGAGGGATCTTCCGGGCCCCAGGGCCCCGGCGCCCGCCCCTTCCCTGGGACATGGCCCCGCCGCGCTCCGCGTGGGCGACAACCGTAGCGCCGCCGCGGCAAAAAATCCTGTTCGGCAGCAGCCTCAACCCGGCCCGGTTTCACTTTTGACCGTCCCCCCGCCGGGGGTGATCAGCCGGGCGGCTCGGCCTCGGCGCCGCGCTTCCGCAGCAGCACCCGAACGACACGGTCTTCGAGATCCGCGACGACCCCCGAGGGGAGCCCGATCAGGCGGAGCGGCGCCTCGCGGGCGATCGCCCCGGTCTCGTCGGCCGGGAGATCCGCGAGCCCCGCGAGATCGACCTCCGCGATGGCGCCGGGCGCGACCTCGCCGCGCCGGATCTGCTCGATCGCGGAGACGGGGCCCGTCAGCACGAGATCCTCGAGCACCCGGTCCTCGGGGGGCACCTCGAGATTCCATCCCGCGAGGTCGGCGGGGAGCACGCTCAGCCGGACCGGCACCTCCCGGAGCGTGAGGCTCTCGGTCCGAACGCGGAGGGCGAGGGTGACAACCACGCGCGGATCGGCGAGGCGGAGCCCCCAGGTGTCCTCCGGGAGCCCGGACAGTTCGATCGGGACCTGGCTGATCTCGGTGCGCCGCCCCGGGGTGAGCGCCGCGAGCCGCGCAGGCGGAATCCTCGCGATCGCGTGGAGGTCGAGAGACGCGGCGAGGGAGGCGGGCAGGCGGACCGTCGCCTCGGCGGGCTCGATCCGCACAGGGCCCGCGGTCTGCAGCCCCTCGAGGTCAGCCTCGATCGGAACGGTCAACGACTCGAGGCGGTCGATCTGGAGGCCGAGTGTGCGGGGGGTGACGCGTCGGATGGTCAGGCCCGAGTCCGCGAAGAGCTCGGCGCGCCGGATCGCGTCGATGAGTTCGACCGAGCGGGACCCGGGCTCGCCCGGGAGTTCGTCCCCGATCTCGAGCACGACGCCCTCGATCGCTCGCGCGCGCACCGCGTCGATCAGGCCCGTCGGGCCCGCGAGCTCGATCTCGATCGAGCCCGACCAGGTGTCCGCGTCGGTCAGGCGGAACGCGCTGTTCGAGCCTCCCGCGGAGACCTCGATCGGGACGGTCAGCGTCTCGGCACGCAGCGTCCGCGATTCGGCGAAGAGCCAGACGAGGACCGCGACGAGGGTGACGACCAGGAATGTGCGCACGCGTTCGCCGATCATGCCGCGGACCCCTTGGGCTGCTCGTCGTCGGCGTCGTCGGCCGCGAGCGGATCGGTGACGCCCTCGTTGTCTGAAGGCTCGGGCTCCGACTCGGCGGGCGCTCCGAGGCGCCGGCGCAGTTCATCGGCGAGTTCGTCCTCGGCGTACGCGCGGCTGAGCCGCCCCCGCTCGCTGATCCGCATCTTGCCCGTCTCTTCGGACACCACGAGCACCAGCGCGTCGGTTTCCTTGCTCAGGCCCACCGCGGCGCGGTGCCGGCTGCCCAGCGAGGGGTCGGGCATGTCCGCGGGCTCGGCGAGCGGGAGCTGAACCCCCGCGGCGACGACCCGCTGGCCGCGCACGATGACCGCGAGGTCGTGCAGCGCCGACCCCGGGAAAAAGATGGTCTGGAGGAGTTGGGTGGAGACGACGGCGTCGAGGTTGGTGCCTCCCTGGATCAGACCCCGGAGCCCGACCCGGCGTTCGAGCACGATCAGGGCGCCGAACCGCTGTCGCCCCAAGTAGATGCAGGCGGCGACGATGTCCTCGACGACCCCCCCGAGTTTGGCGGTCTCGCCCGAGCGCACGATCTGCGCCTCGCCCAGCCTGCTGAACGCCCGGCGCAATTCCGGCGCGAAGACGACGACCATCACGATCGCGAACAGCGCAAGGAGGCGGTCGAAGAGGAAGGCGAGCCGCTGGAAGGAGTCGCCCGCGCTCATGAGGCGGACGACGAGCGTGCCGATGACGAGGACGAACAGCAGGCCCTTGAGGACGCCCGCGGCGCGGGTGCCCTGGATGAAGCGGACGAGGGCGAAGACGACGATCCAGATGAGGACCAGTTCGAGCCCGATCTCCCACAACGGGTACGAGCCGAGTCGCTCGATCAGGTCTCGGAGTCGGTCCAGAATCACCGGTCGGGCCTCGCGATCAAGAGAGTGATAGGGTCACCATCGGTCAGAATACGCCCCGCACCCCAGATGAGCCCCCGGGAACGGGCGTGCCCGGCAGGATTTGTGCGCGATGGAGGCCCGATGCGGCTGGTCGGATTCGAGACAACACCCAACCCCAATGCGATGAAGTGCGTCATCGAGGGAACGGACCCGGCGTCGCCCGTGCGCTCGTACTTCAACGCGGCGCAGGCTCAGGAGGCGGGCGACGGGCTCGCGTGCGCGCTGTTCGCGATCCCGGGGGTGACGAATGTGCTGGTCCATACGGCGTTCGTGACGGTGGGCAAAGCGCCGGATGCGAAGTGGGCGCCGATCCGGCGCTCGGTGCGGGCCGTGTTGCAGCGGCACGGGGACCACGCTGATGAATGATCGGGCGGTCGCTTCGGCGGTGACGGCGTGGCACGGTGCGCACGCGCGGGACCTGCCCTGGCGCGATGCGCCGGCGGGAGCGCGGGATCCGTACCGGGTGCTGGTCAGCGAGATCATGCTCCAGCAGACGCAGGTGGCGCGGGTCGTCGAGAAGTTCGGGTCGTTCCTCGAGCGGTTCCCCACTGTGGATGATCTCGCGCGCGCGGAGGAGGCCGAGGTGCTCGCGGCGTGGTCGGGGCTGGGGTATTACCGGCGGGCGCGTCTGCTGCACAAGGCGGCTCGCGCCGTGGTGGACGAGCACGGCGGGCGGATCCCCGATGACCACGCGACGCTGATGACGATCCCGGGGATCGGGCGGTACACCGCGGGTGCGATCGCGTCGATCGCGTTCGGGCAGGCGGCGCCGATCGTGGACGGGAATGTGTCGCGGGTGATCCTGCGGCTGGAGGGGCGGGAGGAGGCGGCGGACGACCGAGCGGGGCAGAAGCGGACCTGGGCGCGTGCGCGCTCGTTGGTGGAGAAGTCGGACGAGCCCGGGGGATTCAACGAGGGCTTGATGGAACTGGGCGCGACGGTTTGCGCGCCGCGCAATCCGCGGTGCATGTTCTGTCCTGTGCGGGAGTGTTGCGGCGCGTTCGCTTCGGGGCGGCAGGACGCGATCCCGCGGCCCAAGAGGGCGGCGGCGCGGACCACCCTGTTCATCACGGCGGTGCTCGCGATCGACGCGCGGGGGCGGCGGCTCATCGAGCAGCGGGCGGAGACCGGGCTCTGGGCGGGGATGCACCAGCCTCCCAGTGTGGAGCGGGCGGACCGGTTCGCGACCGATGATGAGGTCCGCGCGGAGCTCGGTCTCCGTGCGTCGAGCGAGATCGACGCGTTCGCGCACCAGACGACGCACCGGGATGTCCGGTTCCGGGTGGTGCTCGCGGCGGGGGCGCGGGCGGGGCGGGGGCGGCGCTGGGTGTCTCCTTCGGCGATCGGGTCGCTGGCGCTGGGCAACCCGCAGCGTCGGATTCTGTTGGAGACCGAAGTGCCCCGGCGGGCGGAGAGGGCGGCGGACGAAGCGGCGGGTGGAGCGGCGGGCCGCTAGCCTTGACGCGTCATGCTGCTGGGCGTTGTCATCCCGGTCTACAACGAGCGCGCGTTGCTGCCGAGGCTGCTTGCGCGGTTGGACGCGACGGAGCGGCCTCGCGGTGCGGACGGGCTCGTGGTGACGCGGCATGTCTTCCTGGTGGATGACGGTTCGACGGACGGAACGGTGGACCTCCTCGCGGACCTGGACCGGCGGGAGGACATCACCTGCCTGTACGCGGAGCGGAACCGTGGGAAGGGGAGCGCGCTCCGGCGAGGATTCACAGCAGCGCTCGAGATGGGCTGCGATGCGGTGATCGTGCAGGACGCGGACTTGGAATACGACCCCGCGGACCAGGCGAAGGCCCTCGCGCCGATCCTCGACGGGCGGGCGGACGCGGTGATCGGGACGCGGTTTTTGGGTGAGACGCACCGCGTGCTGTATTACTGGCATTCGGTCGTGAACAGGGGGATCACGATGCTCAGCAACATGCTGAGCAACCTGAACCTGACCGACATCGAGTGCGGGACGAAGGCGTTCAGCGCGGAGACGCTCCGGCTGCTGCTCCCGAAACTGCGGGAAGATCGGTTCGGGATCGAGCCCGAGCTGGTCGCGAGGCTCGCGAAGTTGAGGTTGCCCGACGACGACGGTTCGTTGCGTGCAGCACGGATCTTCGAGGTGCCGATCAGCTACGCGGGGCGGACCTACGCGGAGGGCAAGAAGATCGGCTGGCGCGATGGCGTCGAGGCGCTCCGGTGCATCCTGCAGCACAACTTGTTCTGAGCGCTCCGTCGCGCCCTGCGGGCGCACACTCGCTCGTTCACGGCCGCGCCGGGTGAACCCGGCGATCCTGATCGGACGCGTCGTGATGTGATGTCGGCGGGCCGGCTTGGGTGCGACGGCTCGGCGCAGCGGAAGCGAACCGAACCACGCTACTCCTCGCGCTACTCCTCGTCGGCGATCGCGCGGCGGAGGC
>DLBY01000179.1:0-43813 GCA_002480345.1 Phycisphaerales bacterium UBA7812
TGTGTCGCGGCGGTCAGTGCGTCGAACAGGGCCCCCGCCTCGGACGATGCGGGATCGAGTTCGTCGAGCAGGCGCGAGGCGAAGCGGTAGGTCTCCGCAAGGGGGCGGATCGGCTCGTGCCGTGGGGCGAGTTCGGCGTAGAGGAAGTGTCCGGGATCGTCGCTCCGCCAGCGGTCGTGCGTGTCGGAGATGTCCCAGTCGAAGGTCGAGACGCCGAACGGGTGGTTGCACGCCGCTTCGACGAGCAGGGTGACGAGCTGTCCCGGCGAGAGATCGAGGTATCGGCTCAGGTCGACGGTGTCCCGGTTGATGTCCAGGCCCCGGACGGGCGTCGGCGTTCCGCCCTGCTCGAGCCAGAGCGTCGCCTCGGTCCGCGTCGAGAAGCGGAGGTCGAGCGGCTCTCCGGCGGCGAGGTCGTGCGGCACCGCGCCGGTGAGCCTGAACCAGCAGGTGGACCAGACGGGACCCCAGCGAAACCCCGGCGTGATCTCGCAATAGGCCTGCGCCGCGGCTTCCGCATAGGGAACAGCACGGTCGGACTGCCAGGCCGCGACCCGGAGCGGCGTCGGTTGTGCGTGCACCGCGGGTTCGAGAACAGTCTTCAGAAAGCGAGGGAAGCGGGGGCGGAAGATTTCCACCGGATGCTTGTGGGTGCTGGAGGTTTCGGGCGTGAGCGGCATGGAGTAAGCCTAGCAGCAGGATTATTCTATAATCTTCTTGGCATGCCGGAAGTCACACCACCGCCTCCGCCCGCGATTCCCGCGATCCAGAGCGAGCGTTCTCCTGTTGCGGGAACTCCGGGCGAGAAACCAGCGAGGTTGCTTTCGCTCGACGCCTTCCGCGGGTTCGACATCGCGGCGATGCTGTTCGTGAACATGACCTGGGACCGGGCGGTCTTCCACCCCCAGTTCTTCCACATCGAGTGGAACGATCCACAGCAGGGGGCGACCCTCACCGACCTGGTCTTCCCGTGGTTCCTGTTCATCATGGGGTGCGCGATCCCGCTGTCGGTCCGATCGGGGCGTGGCAAGGGCCGGCGGTGGTGGACGGTGCTCGCGGTGGGGCTGAAAAGGGCGGTGGTGCTATACCTGCTGGGCGTGCTGCTCACGGTCGCGTCGGGGGCGTACGACAACCCGCTGAAGTGGACGCAGTTGCTGAGCTGGAACATCCTGCAGTTGATCGGGGTGGGCTACTTCGTGGCGCTCGCGGTGTTCCTGCTGCCCCGCTGGGCCCAAGTCGCGTTCGTCGTCGGGGTGCTAGTCGGCAAGTGGGCGCTGATGACGCTGATGCCCTGGGAGTTCGTGGACGGGCTGGTCGCGAGCCGGGCGCCGGAGGGAGCGCCGGTGGGGCCGAGCACCTGGGCGCACTTCGACGCGATCAAGCGGGTGGTCAATCTGGAGCACCTGGACCCGGGATGGACCCGCTGGCTCGGAGGCTGGCTGGGGATGGCCCAGCAGTTCCTCCCGTGCGCCGCGATCGCGGTGCTGGGGGGCTGGTTCGCGGAAATGCTGACGGCGAAGGACCGGGCGATCGCGTGGAAACTGCGATCGGTCGGGCTGTTCGGGGCGGGGTTGCTGGTGCTCGCGTACGGGCTGCAGGCGGGCTACGACGCGGAGGGGGGCGGCTGGCTTGGGCGGTTCACGGTGCCGTTCAGCAAGTGGTTCTTCAGCCCGGCCTACTGCCTGCTCGCGGCGGGGACGGGCGGCCTGTGGCTGGGGGCGTTCTTCTGGGTCATCGACGCCGCGGGCTGGACGAAGCTCACATTCCTGCGGATCTACGGGATGAACGCGATCGTCCTGTATGTCAGCGCGGAATTCACCTTCAAGACGATCTTCAGCAAGTGGCAGGTGACCCACCCGAACGGGTACAGCGGCAACCTCGCGGGGGGGTACATCGCCTGGTGGACCGAATGGACCGGCTCGGCGGCGGTCGGGGGCTGGGCCTTCGTGCTGACCTGGCTGGCCCTTTGGTGGGTGGTGTGCTGGCGGCTGTGGGTGAAGAAGATCTTCGTGCGCGTGTGAGCCCGTGTCTCGAACGGCCGACCGTCACAGCGGGCGTTTGGGGGGCAGCAGCACATTTGCGAGCAGAAGGCCCGTCGCGATCGCGAGCGCGATGATGACCGCGAGGACCGCGGTTTCGAGCCCTTGGACCGCCTTTTGATCGAGGAACGCCGACAGTGAACGGAAGCCGATCGAGCCTGGAACGAGCAGGATGAGGCCCGGGATGACCGCGACGGCGACGGGCCGATTGGCAATGATCGCGCGCGCGTTGGCGATCAACCCGACGAGGAGCGCGCTCGCCCCGGCGGCGAGTTCCGGACCCAGTTGATCGCCCAGTTCGCGTGCGGCGAGGAACCCGAGGGAGGCGACCAGCAGGATTGCCGGGATGTCGCGGGCGCTCGCCTTGAAGAGCACGGCGAGCGCGGTGGGCGCGAGCAGGAGCGCCGTCCACTGGGCGATCGGGGGCGTCGGGCGCGGCTCGGACTGGATCGCGATCGGCAGCAGCGCGCGCACGAAATGGGATCCCGCGGCGACCCCGAACGCGATCGATGCGAGCGACGCGGCGGCGCCGACGAGGCGCGCGGCACCCGATAGCAGGTGGCGCGTTGAGACTTCGCTGACAGCGATGGTGAGCGAGAGCCCCGGGATGAGGGCGATGAGACCCGCGACGATGACGATGTCGGTGCTGAGACCCGGGAGGCGCCACGCCGCGAAAGTCGCGAGGATCGCGACGACGGCGCCGGAGAGAAACTCGAACACCCGGATGAGGCGGCGGATCCGGTCGGCGAGCAGTGCGAGCAGGCCGACCGTCAGGCCCGCGGTGGCGCCGACGGCGATCTCGCGCCAGTGCCCGCCGAAGAAAAGGCAGGCGCAGGCGCCCGTCGAAGTGTGGGCCGCGAGGAAGACCGAGACGGGCCAGGGCGCGGGGCGAGCGAGGATCTGCGCGATCGCGGACCGCGCGTCGGCGATCGAGATCTCGCGGGCGGAGACGGCTTGCAGGACCGCGTCGAGGCGGACGAGGCGGTCGAGATTGATGTCCGCCGACTCGACCCGCACGAGTTTGGTCGTGTTCTGTGCGCCGGTGCCGATCGAGGCGAAGACGGAGGTCGGCGTCGCGAAAAACTCGGCGTGGATACCGATGCGATCCGCGGCCGTGGACAGGGCGCTCTCGATGCGGTCCGCGGTGGATCCGTTGGCCGCGAGCGCGCGCGCGAGTTCGACGAGGAATTCCGTTGCTTCCTGGTGATCAGCCGGGGTGATCTCGACGACGGGCGTCATGACGGGAGGATCGTAGACGCGGCGCGTACTTGTACGGCTTCGTGTTTTTTCGAGCCTGAAACCGTTGCAGACGGGAATCCGAGCCGATTCCTTTGCGTTCAATACATCAGAGGCGTCCTTCTTCCAGCGGATTACGGAGCGTCCGACAACCCGTCCTCTTCCCACGGCGGCTCGCCGCGATTCGTTCGCGGCGGGCCGTCATTTTTTTCCCGATCCCGGCACGCCGAGGGGAGGGAGGGTCCGTCTCGGACCGATCGGTAAGCGGGGAGCGGTGCCCCCTATACTCCCGCCCGATCGCGGGCCCGGCGTTGGGCGAGCGATGGTGGACATCCAGTTGGGATTCGAGGCGAGCGATGCTGAGGCGCACACATACCTGCGGCGAGCTGCGGGACGGTCATGTCGGTGAGTCGGTCACGCTGAACGGGTGGGTGAATTCCTACCGCGACCACGGGACCGGGCTGATCTTTGTCGACATCCGGGACCGTTACGGGCTGACGCAGGTGGTCTTCGATCGTGAGGACGCGGACCAGAGCCTGCTCGACGCGGCGGACACGCTCCGGAACGAGGACTGCATCGCGGTCCGGGGCACGGTCCGTGTCCGGGACGGTGGCCCGAACCCGAAGCTGGCGACGGGGACCATCGAGGTCGTGGTCGCGGAGCTCGAGGTTCTCGCGAAGACCGAGAACCCGCCTTTCCTTCCGGGTGAGAAGGGGAGCCTGCCCAGCGAGGATCGTCGCCTGCGGTACCGGTACATGGACCTGCGCCGACCCGAGATGCAACGGATCCTGACGGTGCGGCACCGGGTGAGCCAGTTCACGCGTCGGTTCTTCGACGAGCGGGGGTTCCTCGAGGTCGAGACGCCCATGCTGACCAAGAGCACGCCCGAGGGGGCGCGGGACTTCATCGTGCCGAGCCGCCTGCAGCCCGGCACCTTCTACGCCCTGCCTCAGAGCCCCCAGCTGTTCAAGCAGATCCTGATGATCGCGGGGTTCGACCGGTACATCCAGTTGCCCCGGTGCTTCCGGGACGAGGACCTGCGGGCGGACCGGCAGCCCGACTTCACGCAGATCGATCTCGAGATGTCGTTCGTCGATCGAGACGCGGTCCTCGAGATCATGGAAGAGTTCGCGCGGGCGCTGTGGAAGGACCTGCTGGGCGTGGAGATCCCCCCGCTCGAGCGGATGACCTACCGGCACGCGATGGACACCTATGGGAGCGACCGCCCTGATTTACGGTACGGGCTGGAGCTGGTCGATGTTTCGGACCTCGCGTCGAAGACCGACTTCAAGGTCTTCAGCGGGGCGCTCGAGAAGAAGAGGGGCTGCGTCAAGGCGATCCGCGTGCCGAAGGGGGCGGAGAAGCTCACCCGCAAGATCACCGACGGGTATACCGAGTTCGTCAAGCAGTTCGGCGCGGGAGGCGTGCCGACCGCGAAGGTGAACGATGCGGGCGACCTGGAGACCGGCGTCGCGAAGTTCATCGAGCCCATCAAGGCGGAACTCGTCGAGCGCCTCGGGCTCGAGCCCGGCGACCAGGTGTTCTTCGGGGCTGACTCATACAGCGTCGTCACACGCGCGCTCGGTGAGCTGCGCCAGAAGATCGCGAAGGACCTCGGCCTCATCCCCGAGAACGCCTGGGCGTTCTGCTGGGTGATCGATTTTCCGATGTTCGAGTGGGACGAGGAAACGAAGCGGTTCTACGCGCTGCACCACCCGTTCACGGCGCCGACCCCGGCGCAGGTCGATGCGTTCATGGGCGTCGATAAATCGGATGTCGATGCCGTGGAAGCGATCCTGAGTTCGGGGTACGACATGGTCGTCAACGGCTCGGAGATCGGGGGCGGGTCGATCCGTATCCACAGGCAGGACATCCAGAAGAAAGTGTTCGACCTGATCGGGATGAGCAAGGAGGAGGCGGATGCCAAGTTCAGCTTCCTGCTCGAGGCGCTCAGCTACGGCGCGCCGCCGCACGGCGGGATCGCGTTCGGGCTCGATCGGCTGGTGATGCACCTCGCGGGAACCGACAGCATCCGCGATGTGATCGCGTTCCCGAAGACGCAGACCGGTTCGGACCTGATGTGCGATGCGCCGAGCCCTGTGGACGACAAGCAACTCGACGAGCTGTTCATCGCGAGCACCTGGGAACCGGAAGAGGCGTGAACGCCCCGGTTACTCGACTTCGATGAACCAATCGGCGAGCGCCCGCGCGACGAGTTCATGGCCGCGACGGTTCGGGTGGTTCGCCTGGCTCATGAGCGAGGCGGGTCGTGCGCCGCGTTCGATCGCGTCGCGGAAAAGGGCGGCGCTGTCGACGAGCCCGACCCGGTGTCGGGCGGCGAGTTGTCGGATCTGCTCGGCGTGGCGATTCAGCGGGTCTTCGGGGCTCTCCAGATCGGCGCTGGTGTCCGGAGTTGGGGTGAGGAGGATCACGCGGACGCCCGCGTCCTTCGCCTGCTCGATCATGCTCGTCCACGCGGCGCGGGCGCGTTCCAACCCGATCGCTCGATCGTTGAGCGCATAGTCGATCGTGATGACATCGGGTTTCTTTGCGAGGACATCCGCGGCGAAGCGTGCGGCGCCCTGCTCGGCGTGCTCGCCTCCGACGCCTGTCCGGATGAACTCCACGACGCTGGTGGTGTACCGGGCCTGAACCAGGCGGTGGGTCAGATGCGGGTAGGCGTCGAACGGGCGAACATCACCACCGCGGAAGTAGCCTGTCGGGACGCTGTGCCCGTGGCAGACGACGGTGACCATTCGGTTGTGCGGCCATTGTCTCTCGAGTTCGGCTCGGATCTCGGCGAGATACGAGGCGCGGTCCGCGGGCGCGGGTGCCGTCTCTGGTAGGCCAGCGCCACTCAGTATCGCCGCGAAGAGCAGGTTGATCAGGGCGGCATACAGCAACCGGGACGGGGCTTTGCGATGAGCCTTCATGGATGGAGTTTATGGGTGGGCCCACGCGCGGCGCTCGACCCGGTTCGTCTCGTGATTGCTGTCTTTTGCGGGCTTCTGGGTCTCTGGTAAACTGCGGGCATGAAGATCTACCAAGTTGACGCGTTCACCGATCGGGTGTTTGCGGGCAACCCCGCGGCGGTCGTGCCGCTGCGGGAGTGGCCCGACGACGACCGATTGCTCGCGATCGCGGGGGAGAACAACCTCTCGGAGACCGCCTTCTTCGTGGAAGGGGGTGATGGTGCGGCCGACTTCCACTTGCGTTGGTTCACGCCCCGGGTCGAGGTTCCGCTCTGCGGACACGCCACGCTCGCGAGTGCGCATGTGCTCTTCGAGCACATGGGTTTCGAGCGAGACACGATCCGCTTCAGCACGGCGCGGAGCGGAGAACTGGTCGCGACGCGGGACGGCGAGTCGGTCCGGCTGGATTTTCCTGCCTGCGGGCACGAGTCGATGGAGGTGGGGACCCCGCTCGTGCGAGCCTTGGGGCGGCAGCCCGCGGAGGTGTACCGATCGGGGAAGAACCTCTTGTGCGTGTACGACAACAAGCGTGAGGTGCTGGAGATCGAGCCGGACGCGGGGGGCATCGAGTCGCTCGATGCGCTCGGGGTGATCGCGACTGCGCCCGGGACGCGGCACGATTTCGTGAGCCGGTACTTTGCGCCGGGGGCGGGGGTGCCGGAGGACCCGGTGACTGGCTCGGCGCACTGCTCGCTCGCGCCGTACTGGGGTCAGCGGCTGGGCAAGAAGCGTCTCACAGCGCATCAGGTTTCCAGGCGCGGGGGGGAGATGATCTGCGAACTCGCGGGCGAACGCGTCCATCTCATCGGGCGCGCGGTGACCTATCTCGAGGGCGAACTCCGGATCGAAGAGGACGCGTAGCGAGAACACCGCGCTGCATTCGCACCGCCCCGCGACGCGTGACGCGGAGTGTGTCCGGGCGACGCCGGGCGCGGGATCGATCCGGAAAGTTCAGGGGCTCGGCATCCAGATCGTCTTGCCAGACTCCGCGTCGCGGGCACCGCTTGCGCAGTCCGCGATGACCGCCGCGACGCTGTCGGGCGTGAGGCAGGACTCGGTCGGGAGGTCGTCAGCGGTGATGAGGGAGCGGAGCAGGTCCGTTTCCACGGCGCCGGGGGCGACGCAGAAAACCCTGATGGACGAGTCTTCCCCCAGTTCGTTCGAGAGACCGGTCGTCAGCGTGTTCAGCGCCGCCTTCGCGGCGCCGTAGACGCCGAGGCCCGGGAACGGGTCGTCGCTCGCGATGCTGGAGACTTGGACCAGACGCCCCGCATTTTGCTTCCGGAACAGGCGGACCGCCGCGGCGGAGATCAGGATCGGTCCGGTGGCATTCACCGCGAGGATTGCTTCGATCTCCGCTTGCTCCAACTCCCACGCGGGCTTGAGCGGGGACCACCCGGCGTTGTTGACCACCGCGTCGAGGCGGCCGAAAACGCTCGCTGCGCGAGAGGGCAGGTCGTTCGCGGCATCCGGTTCGGCGATGTCCGTCGGAAGGGCCGACCAGTCCTCGCTCTCGTTTCCGAGCATGGCGCCTGTTTCCCGGAGCGGGTCCTCTCTCCTCCCGACAAGGACGAGACGGTGGGCGTTTCTGGATGGATCCGCGAGCGCCATGCAGGTGGCACGCCCGATACCGGATCCCGCGCCGGTGACGAGGGCGACGGGTCTGGAGTCACTCATGGGTCTGGGGCCTCCTTGCTCCGGGTCACCCCTTGAGGTTCACGCGGAGGGGCTCCCCGCTCCGTCCGGACGCGGTGCGTTCCGTACCGTCGGGAAGGAGCACGCGGACATTCATCGCGCGGTCGATGCCCGGCATCCCGCCTTCCCTCTGGGTGCTCCGCACGAGCACCGTGTCGCCCCGCCTCGTCGCGGTGAAGTCGGTCCGGCGGTATTCGTCTTCCCGGAAGCCCCAGCCCTCCCCGGCGTCTTCGTAGAGCGTTCCCGAGGCGTTGCCGGAAGCGTCGAGGGTGACGAGAAGCGTCAACTCGTCGCGCTGGTCGGGGCGGTCGCCAAAGTGCTGGTGGACGGGTCCGGTCGGGATGATCGAGCCCGGGCGGGCATAGAGCGCGGGCTGGTCTGGGTCTTCGCTGTCGCGGCCCTCTCCGTCGAAGTCGGGGAAGTCAAAGGCACGCCACGCAACGCCCTTGACGGGCTTGGGCAGGATGTGGACGCGTTCGCGGTTCGGGGTGACATGCGCGGCGATGAGCAGGTCGTCCCCGAGCAGGAAGGAGTCGTCCTCGCTGCGCAGCGCGGGATCCGTCGGATCCGCGAAGAACACCGGGCGTGCGATCGGTAGCCCTGTCCGGTGGCTCTCTTCGAAGAGCGTGTAGAGAAAGGGCATGAATCGGTAGCGGCGCTCGATCGCTCGGCGGCTTGTCGCTTCAGCGTCCTCGCCGAACGCCCAGGGCTCCTTGTCGATGTTCCCCTTCGCGGTGTGTCCCCGCGCGAAGGGCATCAGGGCGCCGAAGCCCATCCACCGCGCGAACATCTCCCCGTCGCCGTCACCCGCGAAGCCTCCGATGTCGGGGCCGCAGAAGGGTTGGGCGGACAGGCTGAGGTTGAGCATCATCGGGATGGAGACATCGACATGGTACCAGTTGGCGGTGTTGTCCCCGGTCCATGTCGCGCCGTATCGGTGTCCGCCGATGTAGTTCGCGCGGCTGAGCACGAACGGGCGTTTGTCGGGGTTGACCGCCATGACGCCCTCACGGGTCGCGCGGACCATGAGCATGCCGTAGACATTGTGGAAGCGTGCGTGCGACGCGGGCCCGCCGAACTCCGGATCGGCGCGGTGCCAGTTGTCCTCGGGCATGGTCTTGGTTGGCACATTGAACACCGCGGGCTCGTTCATGTCGTTCCAGACGCCGTCGATGCCCTGGGCCATGAAGTCCTCGTAGAGCCCGGCCCACCATTCACGAACACGCGCGTTGGTGTAATCCGGGAACACGCACTCGCCGGGCCAGACATAGCCCGTGTAGGTCTCGCCGTCCGCGGTCTTGACCCAAGCGTCGATCGCGTCGCCCGAATCGGCGACGAAGTAGCCGTCCTCGTTCTTCACGCCCGGGTCGATCATCCAGACATTGGAGAACCCGATCGAGTCGAGGTACGCGTTCAGATCCGCGGGGTCCGGGAATTGCGACTCGTCCCAGGTGAAGACCCGGAACTCGTTCATGTAGTCGATGTCCATCCAGATGACATCCGCGGGGATCCGGCGTTCGCGGAATTCCGCGGCGACTTCGCGCACGCGGCTGTCGGGGTTGTATGAGTAGCGACACTGGTGATAGCCCACCGCCCACTTGGGGGGCATCTCGATCGTGCCCGTCAGGTCACCCAGTTTGGTCAGCACATCCTTGGGGCTGGGGCCGTCGATGATGATGACCGGGTGGTCTGGCCCGTCGGTGCGGAAGACGATGTCTTCCGACAGATCGATCTCGCAGCGATGGGTCGTGTCGGCGAGCACCCCGAACGCGGTCCCGTCCTCGCGCACCGCGAGCACCCACGGGTGCGAGGTGTAGAGGTTGGGGCTGTTGTCCTGGTACCCGTACGCGTCGAGGTTCCAGCACTCGGTGGTGCGTCCGTTGCGGAGCAGGGGGCCTGCCGCCTCACCCGTCCCGTAGAGGCTCGTCTCCGCGTCGATGTCGATCGTCGCGACGAAACGGTCATCCCCGTGGAGGACGGAGGCGCCCCGCGAGAACGCGACGGAGACGCCCAGGTCATCGGGCGCCGCGCCGGTCGCGGGCCGGGGCGTTTCGAGCGCCATCGAGGGGACGCGGTGGAGCTTGGCCTGCTCGCTCGCGTGAAAACGGACGATCCGATCGCCGATGCTCTCGCTGACAATCTGTGCGGATACACATCCGCCCGCGAGCATGACGACGAGTGCGGAGACCGGTCCGAGAACCGAGCGGCGGGGAGTTGCGGACAGGAACATATTGGGTGCTCCGTGGTTGGTGTTCGTTTCCGGGAATGGCTCCCGAACGCGGCGGCGCCGATCGTCCGGGAAGTCTGCGTGTTTCCTCATCCCGACGCAGAGAATCGTCGAATTGTAGGGCGGAAAGCGGTATTGTAACCGGACCCGTCCGACTGGATGGAGAGATGTGATGCGCGGCGTCGGGTTCGCGAGGCCTCCGGAATCTCGAGCACGAGCGGTCTTGCGGCGTGTTCGGGGGGGACGCTGAGAGCGAAGGAGATATTGCGTATGCGTGCGACGGCGATCTGTGCGCTCCTAGCACTGACTGGTTCGGCCGCGTCTGTTGACGGCGCTGAACGGGTGATCCTCCAGATTTTCGAGACTGAGTGGGACGACATCGAGCGTCGTGCCGCGGACATCTTTCTCGCGGGGTACGGCGCGGTGTGGATCCCGCCCCCTTCGAAGGCGTCCGATCCGTTCAGCGTCGGTTTCGATGTGTTCGATCGGTTCGACCTCGGGAAGCCGCCGCTCGCGGATTCGAGCGGGAGCCGCGCGCGGACGGCGTACGGCACGGAGGCGACCTTCGGTGCGATGGTCGAGGAATTGCAGCGCGCCGATGTGCACATCTACATCGACACCGTCCTGAATCACAATTCGGGGCGTTCGACCAGCGATGCGTTCCTCGCGGACGGGGGATGGCCCGGCTTCTGGATTCCTCGCGAATCACCGCCTCGCGACAAGCTCCCGACCGACGACTGGGGCGATTTCCACGGCGGCAACGGGGGGGGCTATCTGCAGAGCGAGAACCCCGGTGCGCCGAACTACAACCTGTGGCGCGGAGACCTCGTCGCGCTCGTCGATATCCAGCAGGACCGATCGAACCAGTTCATCCGCCAACCGATCGAGGCGGGCAACCCGGCGAACATCCCGGCGGGGAACATCCGGAACGGGCCCGATCCCGAGAACCGGCGGTTCTACCCCGACCAGATCCTCTCCCCCGAAATCTTCGTGAACCCCGCGTCCAATCACAGCGGGGCGCAGGTCGAGACACGGTACCCGTTCAATCTGAACAACCCGATGGGCGGCGATCCCGTCGTCGAGGATTCCACGGGCTACCTGCGTCGCTGGCTGCAGTGGATGCTCGAGGTCCAGCACATCGACGGGTTCCGCCTGGACGCGTCCAAGCATGTCTTCCCGTGGTGGTGGGATACCCACTTCGATTCCGCGGTCTTCAGGGGACGCACCGACCCCGCGGGGAACAAGGTGACCCCGTTTTCGTTCGGAGAGAACACCACCGGCAACTTCGACATCCTCGCGAATTACTACCGCAAGGACGCGTTCGCGAACCGCGGCTCGCTCGACCTGAGCGGCGCGGGCAAACTCCGCAATCTCGTCAACGGGGGCGGGTTCGGTTCGTGGGCCGATCTCTTCAGCAACGCGGACACGGGCCACCTCGATCAGGCCGACGACGGATTCCAGAACGGATCCGCCGGCGTGTTCCATGTGTTTAGCCATGACAACGGGTCGGTCGGCGACGGTGGTTCGCTCCCGCCTCTTCCCAGCAACCGGCAGCAGGGTTGGTTCGCGCACGCGTACATGCTGATGAGGCCGGGCCTGCCGATCGTGTATTACAACGGGCGGGGGGTTCCGCGCAGCTTCGGGTTCTTCCCGCGAGAGGGGACGCCGGTCGCGCTGGGGTGGGACCCGATCACGCAGTCTCCCGAGGATGTGATGACCACGCTCGTGGATCTCCACAACGGGATCGCAACGGGCGACTACTACCAGCGCAACGGCAACATCAGCGATGTTCTGGTGTTCGAGCGGGCGAACAACCCGGGCGGGGGCCTCGTCGGCAACACCATCGTTGCGGTCAACGATCGGTACGACTCCGGGGTCGACACGCTGACCGTCGGGACGAGCTTCGCGCCGGGCACCCGACTCGTCGAGCAGACCGGCAACGCGGCGGATCCTCAGGTCGATCCGGGCGGGGTGATCCCCGAGGTGCTCACCGTTTCGGGGAGCGGCAGCGTGACGCTGACCGTGCCCCGGAACAGCTCAAGCGCCGGAGAGCACAACAAGGGCTTCGTGGTCTACTCGCCCGCGCTGCCCGACGCGACGATCACGATCGTGGGGCAGAACGGCGTCGTGCCCGCCGACCCGCCCGCGTTCCCCGACTTCCTCCAGCGACTCAACGACATCCCGGTCGTGACCGCCGACGCGTTCACGCTGCGTGTCGAGACGGTGCCCGGAGACAGCGTCGACCTCACCACCGACGACAACACGCTGTTCAAGATCGATGACGGCGCGGAGGACTGGAACGGGAACGGCTTCCCCGATGTCCCGATCACGGACGCGTCCTTCAGCGGTTTCGAGGAGTTCACCGACCTCAAGAGCCCGGGCATGTCCAACCCGGACCGCGAGGGGCTCTACGAGCAGGTGATCGACGCGACGCGCCTGAGCGAGGGGTTCCATTACATCCGAACGGTGTCGTTCCGCCAGCGGCCCGCGGGGACGGGACCGCTCGCCGACGAGGAGCGTGCGGTGGTCTACATCGATCGCAAGCCGCCCGATATCGATCTCGAGGGGGAGGGGCAGACTTTCGACCTCGATCGCCCGACCTTCCGGTTCCTGCTCAACGACCGGACCCCAGAGGTCATCTACGCGTTCCTGAATCTCGAGCCCGGCGAGGATCCGCTCTCGATGCTCACCGCACCGAACGCGGCCCGACGGTACGACCGCGCCGAGTGGCGCAACACCTTTGACGAGACCCTCCAGCCGGGGGAGAACACCGTGACCATCGTCGCGGTCGAGCCCTCCGGGAGGCAGGCGATCCTCGAGTACACGGTCTTCTTCGGATCGGATTGCCCGGCGGACCTCGCCGAGCCCTTCGGCGTCCTGGACCTCGCGGACATCAACGCGTTCGTCACGGGTTTTGTCACTCAGGACAGCGACGCGGACCTCGCCGAGCCGTTCGGGGTCTTCGACCTCGCGGACATCAACGCGTTTGTCAACGCGTTCGCCGCGGGCTGCCCGTGACCCCGATCAGGGATCAACTGGATTTGTGTCACCAGAGGTGACCAGACTCGCGGATCTTGCATCTGCGTTGAGCCTCGCATCGCCGCATGCGAGGTTTTTCTTGCGCCCGGTCCAAGTTCAGCGGGCCTCGTGCATGTGGAGTCGGAGTCGAATGTCCGTCGCCGTGTGCGACAGCACCGGCGCGTTTCATCCGGCACTCTGTGGACCGTCGCAAGGACGCATCGCTGCGTGCGGCCGCTGGAAGGCACTGCGGTTGTGAATTATCATCTCGACCTTGAAAGACGCCACGCCTGCGGCACAACGACTGGTTCCCCGAGTCTCCATCGCTGCTGGAGTGGTGTTGCTGCTGGTGAACCAATGCTTGATCCTGCCCGGAGACGAGTTCGTTCAATCGCAGCGGCCGGTGGACTTTGCGCACTGGTCGCTTCTCTTCGGCGTGCTCCTGTGTCTGCCGCTGAATCGGCTTCCCTCGGGCCGGCGGGTCGGCAGCGTTGCGACGGGCATGCTCTGGGTCGGATCGGTCGCGCTTGTGGGGCAGGCCGTCATCGATCTGTGCTGGTGGAGCTACGGCAATGATCTGAAGGGCCTGAACGACTTTGTCGTTCAGTTGATGGCGGAACCATCGATCCGCGTGCCGTTCATCACGATCGGTCCGGTGTTCTTCTACTTGGGGATGCTCGGGCACCTCTCAAGGCTCGCGGGGCGATGGTCCATGCCGATGGTCCTCGGTATCACGAGCGTCGCGATGATCGGGGTGGGGTCATTCGTTCTGCGGGAGCGTCTTTCGATCCTCGCGGGTCATGCCATCCTTACCTTGGCGATCATGTGGATGCTGATCGCGCTACAAGATCAGGGGGGGCCTGAGTCCGCAGCCGCGTATGGGGCTCGAATCGAAAGCCGCGAGTGAGGTCCCGCCATCGACCAGACGCGCAGGGCCCCCGGTGTCAAGTCGGAGGGGCGGCGTGCGGTCGCCCCGTGCCACGGTTGCTCCGACCCTGACCGGCGCACGAAAAAGGGCCCCGCCGGAGCGGGGCCCTTGAGAGATCAGTTGGTCAGATGCTGATTACGGGCAGCCGCCGGTGAAGGCGCCGACGAACGCGGTGATGTCCGCGAGGTCGAAGACCCCGAACGGCTCGGCGATATCCGCCGCCGGGTCCGCGGTGGTGAAGGCGGACACGAACGCGGTGATGTCCGCGAGGTCCAGGACGCCGAAGGGCTCGGCGAGGTCCGCGGCGTTGCAGCCGTCCTGCACCGGGTCGCTGAGGTTGATGAACTGGTTGCCCGCGATCGCGGAGAAGTCGACATTGAAGGTGTCGCCCAGGTTGTCGGTCCCCGCGGAATCGCCCAGGACCTGGTTGGACATGAAGCTGAAACCGCTGTTGCTGATGAAGCCAGCGATCTTGATATCCGACGAGCCGTCCCAGCCGAGTTCGTCGAGGTCGAAGCACATCTCGACACCCGTGGAGACCTGGCGCACGATCGACGACACCGCGGTGTCGGCGGTCACGCCCGCGACATTGGAGTTGTCCAGCGCGACCTGAACGAGGCCCGGGACCGGGTTGAACGGGTCGATCTGGGTCTGGCGCGGGGCATACTCCGCGAAGAGCGCCGGGGCGCCGGGCAGGTCGACGCGGGGACCCGAGAAGTCGAGGATCTCGTTCGCGTCGGGCAGCGGGTTGCCCACGCCGTCCTCGATGCCGCCCCCGAAGAAGCTGCCGTAATCGAGCTGGAACTCGGAGATCGGATCGACGAGGGCGCCGTCGGTGCGGAGGACCGCGCAGTCCGCGAAGAAGAGCAGGTTGCCGCTGCCGCCGTCGACGCCGTTGTTGGTGTTGAGCCAGTAATCCGCCTCGAACCCTTCGTCGAACTTCAGGCCCGCCATCGTCTGCAGAGCGCCGAAGGAGATGTCGATGTTGGTGATGGGGTCGCCCGCGGCGTCGAAGCCGACCTGGTTCTGCCCGCCGGGCTGGACATCGAAGAAGATGTTGAGCTTGTTGTAGTTGACCTCCATGTTGCCGCCCACGAAGACATAGAGGAAGTTGTCGCCCAGCTCGGTGGTGACGACCTGCGCCCGCAGGTTGTCGAGTTCGGAGCCGTACGCCCAGTTGTCGTCGGGGGAGACGGGGGTCGCCTGCGAGGGGTCGCCCGTGACGCCCGCGATGTTGGAGTTGTCGACCGCGAGACCGATCGCGGGCGCGCCCGCGTCGCCGCCCGCGACGAGCCCGGCGTTCGCGGCGCCATAGCCCGCGAGGGTGCCGGCGATGTCGACGATCCAGGTCTCGCTGATCGCGTCGAACGCACCGAAGAGCGCGCGGGGGACATTGGGTGTCATGCCGTCCATGTCGTCGTCGGTCGCGTCGATCGAGACGACATAGTCGGGGCGGAACGCGTCGCCGACGCCGCCGTCGAAGGTGACCGCCGCGTTGCCGATGAAGCCGCCGTTGCCGAGGCCCGCCGAGAGGGTCTGGGCACCGCTGCCCGCGCCGTCGGTGTCGATGTAGAGGTCCAGGCCGTTCCCGTTCGCCTCGAGGTTGCCGGCAATCATGAGGTAGATGCTGTTCGCGTCACGGGCGACGAAGACCTGGTCGATCTCCGAGCCGCCCCCGCCGATGGGGGTGCCGTCGGTGCTGTTGCCGAAGCCCGTGTAGTTGCCCTGGGTGAAGACCGCGGCGCCGTAGCCCGCGTCCGCGGAGCCGTCGACGGTGATTGTCGCGCTCGGGATCGACGCGATGTCGATGAACTGATCGCCCGGGAACGCGGCCTCGTCGGAGAAGTCGGGCGAGTTGCCGATGTTGGGCGTGTCCAGCGGCAGG
This sequence comes from Phycisphaerales bacterium UBA7812, assembly GCA_002480345.1. Taxonomy (GTDB): domain Bacteria; phylum Planctomycetota; class Phycisphaerae; order Phycisphaerales; family UBA1924; genus UBA1926. Next base: position 16,001 of record DLBY01000179.1, read on the forward strand.
CTGCCGATGATCTGGTTGCTCATGAAGGTGCGATCACCCGAGGTGACCCAGCCCGCGAGGCGGAACGAGGTCGCGCCGCCCAGCGCGCTGATCGGGATCTGGATCTCGACGCCCGTCGTGACATTCTCGGGATCGCCGAACTCGCCGCCGTTGAACATCCCGGCCATGTTGTCGCCGAAGCCGGTCGGGACGCTGTTGACCCAGCGGATGGGACCGTAGAAGTCCGACTCGGTCGCGTCGTCGTAGATGCCGTCGATGGTGGGCTGGGCGCACGCGAGGCCCGCGAGGCTCGCGAGCAGGGCGGCACCGATTGCGTTCTTACGATTCATTGTGTTGATCTCCCTGTGGATGTGAACTGTCGCGGGCCTCTCAACCCGACCCCGAAACGACCCCGGAACCGGGCGGTTGGGCCCGGGAGGGGAACACCTGAGCATAGCGGAGCCGGGGACGCTGAGCGATACAAAATCACGCAGATTCCGGGTCCCAGAACCCCCATCTGTCACAGCACAGCGGGGCTTGCGCCGAGCCTCCCCGCAGACCCGCCTCGGCGATCCGTGCACTGCGCGGCGACCGTGGAATCCAGGGCGGACGCCGATCCGCGGCATCGGAACCGTGCAGACAATGCTGAATGGGGGCTTTCTGATTCAAGGCTGATGTCTACGGACGCGGAGGGTCTGCGACGGGGTGGGGGAGCCCGGGCCGCCGATAAGGCGAAGGATGATGAGGTCGAGAAGAGCCCGGAGTTATCCGCTTAACGCAAACTGTGTTGCACCAGAAAGTGCCCGAAAACGACTGGGTTGGATCAGTTTGCGCGTCTGTTTCACGCCCGTTTCGGCTACAGTCACGCTCGGCGAAGATCCAAACCGATGTCTTCGTCGGATAAGATGTGTATGCGGCAGCGCTCATCGCGCCGCCGGTGAGCGAGGCGGCGGTGCTCGGGGCTCTGGGCCGCCCGCGCAGACATGTTCCGGGAGGCTGTATGGACCGTTTGTTTCCCTCTCGCCGCGGCTTCACGCTGATCGAGCTGCTCGTGGTGATCGCGATCATCGCGCTGCTGATCGGCATCCTGCTGCCGGCGCTCGGCAAGGCGCGCGAATCCGCCCAAAGGGTCGCGTGCATGTCCAACATTCGCTCGATCGGGCAGATGATGAACTCGTACGCTCTCGACGAGAATGATTGGTTCCCGTTGATGCCAATGCAGCCGGTCGATCGCAATAGATATCTCTTCGGGTCACAGGACCCGTCCAGCCCTGATCCAGCAAACCGCGGCCTCGGAGGACAAGCTCTGTATGGAGGGCCCGCGGGCTTGTTTAGTCTTTTTCAGGTGGGAGATGGGGAGTTCATGGGGTACGACGCCATCCCTGAGGGGGATCGCGGGTACATCGGTCACGGTGGCGTCGGTGGGGCCGCTGGTCCGCGATTCGGCGCCTATTGGGACGGGAACACTGAGCCACTTCTTTCCGGTTATGCCGATGGCTTCGGAATGCTGACCTGTCAGGCTGACCAGAGCGATGTGTATTACGGGCGCGGCAGCGCTTACGCCAACCCTAACAACACGCCGCGGTACCCGGACGCAATCGCAGACGGCAACGCGAAGGTCCCAGAGGAGCCGGGTGGTGATCTTGATGTCGTTCACTACAATGTCAGTTACCTCTATGTCGCGGGTCTCCGCTTCAGCGACCCCAAGATCCCACTTCCGATCCCGCTCTGGGGCGATGAAACAGACGGTCGAGATCTCAGCACCCTTGGATGGTGGCGAGATTCGGACGAGGAGACGCGGCGCCGCGTCGGTTTCAACAATTCCACTTGGTACGCGGATGTGGACAACCACGGATCAGAGGGTGCCAACTTCGTCTACACCGATGGTCACGCCGACTTTATCCGAGGGGAGCAAGACGGATCGGTGCACGATCAGATTTTCGGATACGACAACCTCGCTCCAGGCGAGCGGAACATCGGCATCCGAGCAGCGCAGCCTAACCCGCTCCCGTTCAACACGCCGAATTTCACAAACCTCGTCGAGACGATCGACTGACGCGCCTCGCCGAAGAACGGAAAGAGAAACGGCCCCGCTCGACGAGCGGGGCCGTTTTTATTGTGAGTTATCAGCAAGCGAACCGGGGCTCAGGGGCAGCCGAGGAGGAAGGCCTTGTTGAAGGCGGTGATGTCCTCAAGATCGAAGACCGAGTCTTCATTGATGTCCGCGATGGGGTCCTGAGCCGAGAACGCGGCGGCGAATGTCGTGATGTCCGAGAGATCCAATACACCGAACGGCGACGCGAGGTCGGCCTCGTTGCAGGGCGAGATCCCGGCGTCGCGCTCGTATGCGCCCTTGTCCACGATCGGGGCGGTGCCGACACCGAGGTCGGTGACAGTCACCACATCGAAAAACCGATCTTTCCCCTCTCGGTCAAGCTCGATGTTGTTGTCCTGAAGTGACTCGTTCCGCCCCGCGTCGATCGCGGGGGAGGTCGCCTGCAGGCGAAGATCGGCGTTCGCGGCGTCAATGAAGAGCGGGTCGTGCGTGTCGGCTATGACCCGACGAGCCGTTATGCGGACATCGACAACCACGGCAGCGAGGGCGCCAACTTCGTCTACACGGATGGTCATGCCGATTTCATCCGTGCGGAGAGCGCCGCGAGTGTCCACGATCAGATCTTCGGGTTCAACCCGACCGACCTGAGCGCCACGCAGCGGAACATCGGGATCCGCGCGACGCAGCGGAACCCGCTGCCGCCGAATCAGCCGGACTACACCCAGCTGGTCCAAACCATCGACTGACCGATTCGTACAAGACTTCCCAACGACGCCCCGAACCCAGCGGGGCGTTTTTTTTCGTCCACCGGGCAACTCACTTGCCAGCAGTCGCGAACGGGTTATCATTAGCAGGAATCCGCTTGCTGACTCCGATCAGGACACACCCGCCGTGACGCGCCGAATCTCCCGCACAGCCCACGCCTTCACGCTGATCGAACTGCTCGTCGTGATCGCGATCATCGCGCTGCTCATCGGCATCCTGCTCCCCGCGTTGTCGGCCGCCCGCTCCTCGGCGCAGACCGTCGCCTGCCTGAGCAACCTGCGGCAGCTCGCGATGGCGCAGTTCATGTATGCCAACGACAACGACGGGGCGCTCGTCGACGCCGGGATGCCGCACGGCGGGCTCGATCTCGGGTCGATCGACAGCCTCTGGATCACAACGCTTGCGGAGTACTACAACGACCCGGAGGTCATCCGGAGCCCGGTGGACAGCAGCGTGTTCTGGTCCATCGAGGGTGGGGGGGAAGACACCGGGATGACCCTCCCGGAGTTCATGGGCTTTTTCAACCGCCACCGCGACCTATTCACCGACGGCGAGGCGGGCAACGACCCGGACTTCGAGCGGGCCCGCTGGAACTCGTACGGCCTGAACAACATGCTCAGCGCCACGCTTAGCCCGTTGCGGGGCGGGTACAACGACCCCGTCACCGGACGACGGTTCATGGGCGTCGAAACCCCCTACGCGGATCTGGACCGGATCCCGCGTCCGACGCAGACTGTTCAGTGGCTGATGATGACGCAGGACGACCCCATCGCCTGGCCCGACGCGGGATACGCGAAGTCCGACCATGTGCATGTGGAGGATTGGTCGCCCGGCATTCTGCCGATCCCGGCGGATCAGTTCAGCCCCGCGAAGGCCGCGGAGCAAGTCGACACCGCGGCGCACGGCGGCGAGGCGGGCACCGCGGACGCCCGGTCCAACTACGCCTTTGTTGATGGTCACGCCGAGACGCGGCGCTTCCGCGAGGTCTACCGCGACGCGGCTCACAACCGCTTCCACCCGGAGGCGGATTCCCCCTGAACACAGCAATTGACCCGGGGTGAGGACAATCGTCCCGGGATGCGGTCACGATCGGAGTTATTGAGAATGGGAATGCATCAACAAAGACGCTGTGCTCATCGGTTCGGCGCAGATCGCCGGACGCATCTTTGGGGAATCGCGGCGACCATCGTCCCCGCCGTCGTCGCCTCGGGACAGGTCCTCCACGAGACCGACATGGTGATCCGCATGGGCGGGGATGGGTCGATCGAGACCGGGCTCCCCGATCAGCAGGGCGGCATCGCGTGGGGCGAGCGCGTCGCCTTCGCCCGCCTGGACACCGGGCAGTTCGTCAACCTCTCGGACAACCCGGGGTTCGACAGCACCAGCGGGTCGTTCCCCGCGGGCACCGGCATCGGGTTCGATTTGCTCGCGGCGGTTCGTGTCTGGAACGGCGCCGATTTCTCGACCGTCGAGCCGGATTACGCGATGAGCGTGACGAAGGGGAACGATGTTGTGACGACTCCCCCGAGCGACGCGACGGTCCCCGGTTTTCAGTTCGGCGCCGCGGACAGCGGGGGGCGTTTTCACCACCATGTCCGCTACTTCCTCGACCCGCTCGATCCGTTCACGCCCGAAGACGGGCTCTGGATGCTGACCCTCGGGCTCTGGAGCACCAACCCCGTCGTCCTGCCCAGTGAGCCGGTTTATGTCGTGTTCGGCAGCGGCGCCTCGGCCGACAGCGATCGGGATGCCGCGATCGCGTGGGTGCAGGACAACCTGATCGGCACCGGTGGGTGCACGCCCGCGGATCTCGCGGAGCCCTTCGGCACGCTCGACCTCGCGGACATCACCGCCTTCGTCGGCGCGTTCACGGGCGGGGATCCGGCCGCGGATCTCGCCGAGCCGTTCGGATTGCTCGATCTGTCCGACATCACGACCTTCGTGAGTTCATTCGTCGGGGGCTGCCCCTGACATCGATGTATCGACCCTGCCGACGCGTTGTCGGCGTCCCGCTGGAGAGACGGGGATCACGCAGAGACCAGAGAGATCGCGGCGGCATCCGCCCCGCCGCAGGAGGGAACATCCCATGAACCATGCCATCGTCAGCCTGCTTGCGGTCGCGTCCGTCCCTGCTGCCGCGCTCGCGGGAGGGAGCGACATCGGGCTGCTCGTGCAAGACGGCCGGATCGTGACCGCGGTCGCGGACGACGAGAACGGGGCGTTCGAAGAGCTCGGCGAGCGTGTCTTCGGCGCCGATATCGATTTCGTGACCAACCTGGGCGACGAGCCCGGGTTCTTCACGACCGACGGTCCGACCGTCCCGGCGGGCTTCTCGTCGTTCACGCCCGGTTCCACGATCACCTATCGCACCAACGGGGCGTTGCAGGCGTGGAACGGCGCCGAGTTCGTCGCGACGACCAACCGTCTGCGTCAGATCGTGGTCCCGAATGTGCTCGAGATCCTGACGCCGTCCGATGGGTCGACCGTCGACGGATTCGAGTACACCTACGCGGGCGGTGAATTCGACGAGCACCCCGACTACGCGATGGAGAACGGTGCCGAGGCGGGGATCTACCTTTGGAACATCACCTTCAGCGCCACCGACGGCGCGGGCAACGCGTACGGCGACAGCGAGAGCGTCTTCGTCGTGTTCAATTTCGGGCTGAGCGAAGCGGAGCACGAGGCCGCGATCGCCTACGCCGAGTCGATCGTCCCGGCGCCCGGAGTCCTTGCGCCGCTCGCGTTCGCGGGGGCGCTCGCGACGCGTCGCCGCCGCTGATCGCAACAGACCGCCCTTATTCGTGTCGTCCTGAGACCCGGCGACCGACTCGCCGGCCCGCGCTGAGAAGACGCGGGCCGGTTTTGTTTCCTGATCGTGGCCTCTTCGTTGCGGATCCGCCTCCCCTCGGGAATCGAGCATCTGGCTTCGGATCGCCCTTTCGCGTCGAGTCAGCGGGCGTGTCGTCGCCGCCTCCGGGGTTGTGGCTCCTATCGTTCGGCATGATGACTATTCGCCGAACGCTGCTTGCCGCCATCGCCCTGTCCGCTGGATCCGTTTCGGCTTCCCAGCCCGGGCATTCCAGCACGCCCGAGGAGCCGATCGACTGGCGATCCGAGGAGGTGGGCATCCTGTCCCATCACCTGCAACTCACGCCGCGAGACGAGTACATCAAGGCGGGAGAGGCCTATTTCAACCACGACGCCTCGTGGGTGATCTTCCAGGCGGTCCTCAACCCTTCCGAGGGTGAACCCGCCCAAACGGATTACAGCATGTTCGCGGCGCCGCTCGTTCGAAATGAGGACGGTCGGGTGACGGGGCTGGGCGAGACCGTCCAACTCTCCGGCCCCGGCGCAGCGACCACCTGCGGTTGGTGGCACCCGAGCGAGCCGGGCCTCGTGCTGTACGGCTCGACCCTCGTTGCGCCCGAAGCGACGAACCAGCCCGGCTACCAGCGGGGCACGGGCCGCTACAAGTGGGCGTTCCCCGTCGAGATGGAGATCGTGACGCAGACGATTCAGCAGACCGAGGACGGGCTGGTGGTGACCGATCCGAAGGTCATCTTCTCGCGCGACGGGTACGACGCGGAAGGGTCGTGGTCGCCCGACGGGCGTCATGTGCTCTACGCGAATGTCGACATGGAGAAATCCGCGGTGCTCGGGCGGCCCGATGCCGACCTCTGGGTCTTTGACACCAAGACCGGACTGCACACGCTGCTCGTCGAGGCGGACGGCTATGACGGCGGACCCTTCTTCAGCCCCGACGGGAACTGGATCACCTATCGCAGCGACCGCAGAGGCGACAACCTGCTCCAACTCTTCATCGCGGAGCTCGATCGGGACGACTCGGGTCGAATCACGGGGGTCAAACGCGAGGTCCAGCTCACCGACAACCAGCATGTGAACTGGGCCCCGTTCTGGCACCCGTCGGGCCGGTTCCTGATCTACTCGACCAGCGAGGTGAGCCACGGGAATTACGAGGTCTTCGCGATCCCCGCGCTCGACGCGTCGGGCGAGCCGGTCGTCGATGGGGTGCCGCAACGCGTCACCAGTGCGACCGGCTTCGACGGGCTCAGCGTGTTCAGCCCGGACGGGCGGCTGATGATGTGGACCAGTCAGCGCGGCCCGCTGCGCGAGGGCGATGCCCGTCCCACGAGCCAGGTCTGGATCGCGGAATTCGACCCCGAAGCGGCATCTCGCTTCGCAGAGGGCGGCTGAGCACACCCGCAGGATCCCCGCATGCCCAGGCCGGACGACTTCGGGATGAGCGCGGTGCGCACGCTGGCGCGCGTTGCCGATCCCGCGCCCGCGCGGGAGCATTCCGTCTTCTGGGGACACTGGCTGCAGGAGATGGGCGAGGCCCCGCCGGCACTCGTCGCGCGCACACCGGGTGGCACCGCCGCGGCGGAGCCCGACCCGAGCGATGAAACCTGCACCCACGCCTTTGTCGGGTATGGAGGGGTTCGGATCGGCGCACGGCTACAGCTGCCCCCCGACGGGGCGCCCATCCGTGGCGGGATCGTCAGCACGCACGGGTACGGAGTCAGCAAGCCGATCGCGGATCGGGACGCGCTCTTTGCGCCGGTCGCGGCCCGGGGGATCGCGGTGCTCAACATCCGTGTCCGCGGCTTCGCCGGCAGCCGACTCGACACGGGGGACTGGCAGACTCCGACCGAACCGGGCCTCGGGTGGATCACGCGGGGTCTCGACAATCCGGACCCCGCGAGCGAGGGGACCATGCGCTGGTCGTATGCCCAGGGGGTCGCGGATGTCTTCCAGGCCTGCCGCGCCATGCGCGCCTGGCTCGGCGAACATGCCAACGGTGCACCCCTTCCGCTCGATCTCCACGGCGAGAGTTTCGGCGGTGGGCTCGCGGTTCCCGCGGCGGCGAAGCTGGAGGGGCGCGGCGCCGAGCGTGCGCGCATCGCCCGCCTCGTGATCGCCCTCCCGACGATGGGGGATTGGCCCTGGCGCCACGATCATCCGATCCAGGACGGGAGCGGGGCGGAGATCGCGAGGCTGATCGAACGCCGTCCGGAGCGTGCGGATCTCATCCGTCTGCGGCTCCGCCTTTTCGACAGCGTTGTCCATGCGGGGCGGATCCGCTGTCCCGTGCTCTGCAAGCTCGCGGAACGGGACGAGATTGTCCCGGCGCCGAGCGCCGCGGCGGTCTTCAACGCCCTCCGCGTGGACCCCGGGATGAAATGGCGCTTCGTCGTCCCGTGCGGGCACGCGGAGGCGGGACTCGCGAACGCCCGACGGCACCTTGAGTTCGAGCGCTGTATGACCGACTTTCTCGATCCTACGCGCACGCCTGAAGCCGCGATGCGGAGCTGGGCGGACCGCCTGCATGTCGAGGCCGAGAGCGCGCCGCCAGCGCCCGATGCCGAGACGGGCTCGCTTTTCGGAGACGATGCGGAATCGACGGACGAGCTCGAGTCACTGATCGTGGAGCGATATGCGCGCACGGGCCGGACGCTCGATGATCTGCCGTACACGGCGGACTATGAGCAGCTCTGGTCTTCGCTCGCGAAAGCGACGAACATGGGGCGCAAGGAGCTCTTCCGCAAGCTGCACAACATGCGGAAGGCTGGCAAGATGCCCAGGCTCGGGCGCGCGCCGGGGTCCCCTCCCGCGATCGACGCGGGCGAGGAGGCCCTCCTCGCGGCGCTCGTGACCGAGTCGCTGGGATCGCTGGGGCAGCGGGATCGGCTCCCTTACTCGGACGCGTTCGACTCGATCCTGGAGCGGTTCTGCGCCCAGACCGGGCGGGCCTTGAGCGCGCACGATGTGTGGAGACTGATCGCGAAGCTCGCGAAGTAAGCCCGCCCGCGATGATCGGCGTGTCGGGGGGGTCTCGGCGAGCGGGGCTAGCATGTGCGCATGATCGGAACCGTCCAGACATTGATGACCGGGCTGATTGACTACGCGGGGCTCTTCCCGCCCGCGGGTCTCGGCATGAACGAGGCGGTCGCGAACTATGCGCGCGATCTCGGTGGGACCGACGCGTTCGCGCTGAGCAAGTTCATCTGCCCCGCGAGCAGGCTGGACGAACTGAGCGAGTCGGCGCGCGTGCTGCTGCCAGGCACCTACGCGACCAGCGGCTACCGGGAGATGGCGCTGCAGACCGACCCGTGGTCGATCTCGGTCGTGGGTGATCTGCCCTTGGACCAAACGCTCGACGCGATCGACGCGTTCAACTCGCGGCACGACACCGAGGAGAAGGGCCTCGCGAAGGTTCGGGCGCTCGAGATCCGCGGGAACGATGCCCAGACCATCGACGCGATGATCGAGGCGATCCCCGAGGATCTGCCGGCGTTCTTTGAATTGCCGCTCGATGTCGATTTCAGGGGCCTCGTCGCGACGCTCGCGGGGAACCCCGGGATCGGTGGGAAGGTCCGCTGCGGAGGGGTGAAACCCGAGATGATTCCGACGAGCGAGCGGGTCGCGGCGTTTATCGCCGCGTGCGCCGCGGCGGATGTGCCCTTCAAGGCGACCGCGGGGCTGCACCATCCCGTTCGGGCCGAGCAGGATCTGACCTACGAGAACGACGCGCCCCGGGCCGTCATGCACGGGTATCTGAATCTGTTCATCGGTGCATCGCTCGCGCGTGTGAAGCGTCTCGATCATTCGGCGCTTGAGGAGATTCTCAACGAGACCGATCCTGATGCGTTTACGCTCGAAGAAGACCGGGTCGCGTGGCGCGATGTCGCCATTGATCGGACCCAGTTCGCGCGCTGCCGAGAGTCGTTCTGCGTGGGGTACGGGTCGTGCTCGTTCACCGAACCGCTGCAGGATCTCCGCGTGCTCGGCCATCTCTAGATCGGGCGTGCCCGGTTTTTTCGCGTTTCAGGCAAGAAATCGCGTGCGCCCGCGTTGTCCCCCTGCCCGCCTTCACCGGGACGGTCGGGGTTCACATCTGCTGACAACGAGGAGGATCTGACGATGGGCCACGCATCGACGATGTCCTGCGCACTCGCTTGCTTGACGACGCTGCTGTCCGGACCACTGGCGTTCGGGGAGCCGATCTGTCGGACGATCGATCCGCTGGTCACGGACCCCGAGATCAGCGAACTCGTGGGGTTCGACCTGCCGGCGATCCGCGACTTCGATCACACCGCGTGCATCGACCCATCGAGGGGCCTCCCATCCCGGCTCCTCGTCTTTCTGCCCGGGTCGGGCGGGCTTCCCAGCGACTACACGGAGGTCGTCCGCTTCGCGGCCGAGATCGGCTTCGCGAGTGTCGGCATCGCCTACCAGAGCACACCTTCGGTGCAGGAGTTGCTCTCGGCGCCGGTCGAGCCGCAGGAATCGGAACGGATCCGGCGCGAGCGGCTGTTCGGTGAGCCGCTCTCCGAACGCGTCGAGGTGACCCGTGCGGATTCGATCGAGAATCGTCTGTTCGCGCTTCTTGTCTGGCTCGCGGCCGAGCACCCAAGCGAGGGATGGGAGGCCTTCATCGATGCCGGCAACGAGCGTCCGGACTGGTCACGCATCGTCGTCGCGGGGCATTCGCAGGGTGCGGGGCACGCGGCGTATCTGACGCGGGACATCCGTCTCGCGGGTGCTGTCCTCTTTGCGGGCCCGGGGGACAACATCCCGGGGTTCGGGCCCGCGCCGTGGCTCTCCCGTCCGCCGGTGACGCCCAATCGGCGCACCGCGGCGTTCATCCACCTCGATGATCCGATCACGCCGGGTTCTCTTGATCGTCAGCGGTTGCTGGGGCTTGATGCGTTCGGCCCGGTCGATCTCGCGGACGCCCGGCCGCCCGCGGCGATGACGAGCCACATGCTGACCTCCGCCCGTCCGGTGCCATTGCAAGATGCGCACGGGGCGCCGGTCGTGGATTTCCGTTTGCCGCGCGACGCGGGCGGAGAGAATGTTTACGAATCGGTCTGGTATTACCTGCTGCAGACCGCCCGACCCGGGTCGTGCGCCGCGGACCTCGCACCGCCCTTCGGCGTGCTCGACCTCGCGGATATCAACGCGTTCACCAACGGCTTTGTCGATCGGAGTCCGGCCTCGGACATCGGGGAGCCGTTCGGCGTCTTCGACCTCGCGGATGTCCTGGGATTCATCGCTTCCTTCGAAGCGGGGTGCGGCAACCTCTGATCGCAGGGCGCCGGAGGGCGATCGCCAACCCGACCATCCCTACCCTCCCCGATGCCGCAATCGCCGCGTCAGGGAGGGTTCTTTTACGGCTGGGTGATGCTGGGCGTGGCCGTCCTCATGGCCGCCGCGACCATGCCCGGGCAGACGGTGCTCATGGCGCTGTTCAACGCCTCGATCCGCGAGTCGCTCGGATTGTCGATCGAGCAGATCAGCGGTGCGTACACGATCGGGACGATCATCGCCTCGCTTCCGCTTCCCCTTGTCGGGCGGATCGCGGACCGGCTGGGGCTGCGCCGGACGATCGGGGGCGTGGTCGTGGGGTTCATCGGGGCGCTGCTGCTGCTGCGGGAGGCGAGCGGCATCGTCGCGTTGGGCGGTTGCTTCTTCCTGGTGCGCTTCCTGGGGCAGGGCTCGCTGGGCATGCTCGCGGGGCACACGATCGCGATGTGGTTCGAGCGGAAACTGGGGACCGCCCACTCTGTTCTCGCGGTTGGCGGGTTCGCCGCGGCGACCGCGATCACACCGATCCCGACCGCGGCGCTCATCGAATCAAGGGGCTGGCAGGCGACGCTCGGGGTCTGGGCGGTCGCGGTGGGGGTGCTCACGATCCCCGCCCTGCTCTTCGTCTTCCGCAACAAGCCCGAGGACATCGGGCAGCACCTCGACGGCGACCCCGTCGAGCACGAGTCGCACGATGTGCTCCACGGGGGCCAACCCCCACCCGGTGATCCCGCGTTCGGCGTGAAGCAGGCGATGCGCACCCGGGCCTTCTGGATCCTCTCGATCAACATGCTGATGAGCGGGCTCGTGGGCACGGCCCTGCTTTTCCATATGCAGACGATGCTCCAGCAGGCCGGGCTCGAGGGGACCGAGAAGCAGGCCGCGTTCGCGATCCAGCCCTGGCCGCTCGCGTTCGGCGGCGCGATGCTCGTGGTTGGATGGCTCGCGGACCGGTTCAGCCCCGCGCGGATCTTGCCCGTCGCGCTCGTCTTCCAGGCGGGCGCGATCCTGGTCTGTCTCGCGGCGACACGCGGGATGGTCGGGCAGGACGCGGTCCTCCCGTTGATGGCGATCGGGATGGGCGTGTACGGCGTGAGCCAGGCGACGGTCGTCGGGGTGTCGAACCCGACCATCGCCCGCTACTTCGGGCGCACCCACCACGGCGCGATCCGCGGGGTGATCTCGACGGCGGTCGTGATGGGGACCGCGGGCGGGCCCTGGCTCTTCGCCCGCGGGTACGCCTCTGCTGGGAGAGACTTCGGGCCCGTCATGCTGGTGTTCGCGTGTCTCGCGATCCCGCTGGGGATCTCTGCGGCGATGCTGCGCAGGCCTGCGCCCCCGCGTGAGAGGGATCTGACGCGGGACTGGATCACCGATGAGCCCGATCCGCCCGGGACTTCGCTGTAGTGGCGGCACCGCCGTAGACTGTCCGTCCCGAATGCCCGAATGGGAAGGACGACCATGCCCTACGAAATCGACGAGACGCACGACCCGAGCCTCGAGTCCTGGGTCGAGAGCGCGAACGACCCGGAGACGGATTTTCCGATTCAGAATCTGCCGCTCTCCCTCTGGGAGATGACGAACCTGTCATCACAGGGCACTCACATTCTCGTCCCGATCGGGGATTCGTTCCTCGACCTCGATGAGCTCGTTGAACACGACCTGCTCGATCGGTCGCTCTATCCAACATTTCACTACGACGACTTCGATGATGCCTCCAAGTCGCTCGCTGCCGTCATGCGATCTTCGCCCGAGACTCGACGCCGGCTTCGTGAACGGATTTCCGATCTGCTCACAGGCAAAGATCCCTCGCTTCGAGATAACCCCGAGGCGAGAGAAGAGTGCCTGTTGGATGGAGATGATGTCCACGAAGACGCGATGCCGGAGACCCACAGCATCGGCGACTACACCGACTTCTACGCCTCCGTCCACCACGCCACCAATGTCGGCTCCATGTTCCGCCCCGACAACCCGCTGCTCCCCAACTACAAATGGATCCCCGTCGGCTACCACGGCCGGGCGTCGTCGGTCGTCCCCAGCGGCACGCCGATCGTCCGCCCCAAGGGCCAGACCGCCCCGGCAGAAGACGGCGGCGCCCCCGGGTTCGGCCCCTGCAAACTGCTCGATTATGAGCTTGAGATGGGCGTCGTCGTCGGGCGCGGTAACGACCTGGGCGAGCCCATCTCCATCGCCGACGCCGAGGACCACATCCTCGGGCTCTGCCTGCTCAACGACTGGTCGGCCCGCGACATGCAGAAGTGGGAGTATGTCCCGCTCGGGCCGTTCCTTGCGAAGAACTTCGCGACGACCGTCAGCCCCTACATCGTGACGATGGAGGCGCTCGCGCCGTTCCGCAGCCCGCGATACGAACGGCCAGACGGCGACCCCGCCCCGCTGCCCCACCTCGACAGCGACCACGACCGTGACGCCGGGGCCCTCGACATCACGCTCGAGGTCTTCATCGCCACCAAGCAGATGCGCGACAAGGGGATCGCCCCACACCGCCTGAGCAAGGGCAACTTCAAGGACATGTACTGGACCGTCGCCCAGATGCTCACGCACCACTCTTCGAACGGGTGCAACATGCAGCCGGGCGACCTGCTCGGATCGGGGACCGTCTCCGGCCCGACGCGCGATGCCCGCGGCTGTCTGCTCGAGCTTACCTGGGACGGCGACCCGTTTGCCAACCCGCCCGTCAAGGCGACGGGGGCCGACCGCACGCCGATCGACCTGCCGAGCGGCGAGCAGCGCAAGTTCCTCGAGGACGGCGACGAGATCATCCTCAAGGGCTATTGCGAGCGCGAGGGCTTCCGGCGCATCGGGTTTGGCGAGTGCCGCGGGATCATCCAGCCCGCGAAGGGGTGATGCGTGGCGGAGCTTTCCGAGAACAGCGAGGGCGGCGTGCCGGTGCGTGCGCACACGCCCCCGACGCCCGGTCTGGACATCACCGTCGTCCATGAAGACGAGCGGTTCGTCGTCGTCTCCAAGCCCGCGGGGATGCTGAGCGTCCCGGGCCGCGGCGAGGACAAGCAGGACTGCGCCCGCGTCCGCGTGAAAGAACGCTTCCCCGACGCGACGGGGTCGATGACCTGCCACCGCCTCGACATGGACACCTCGGGATTGCTCGTCATGGGCCTCGACAAGGAGGCCCACCGCAAGCTCTCGGGACAGTTCGAAAAGCGCCGGGTCCGGAAGTGGTACACCGCCTTGTGCGCGGGCCGCCTGCCCGCCGAGCCTCTGCCGGGAGAGACCGAGGGCGACGAGCGGCGGGGCGTGGTCGAGTTGCCTCAGTGCGTGGACTGGCCGAACCGTCCGCTGCAGAAGGTGGATGCGGTGAACGGCAAGCCCGGGAAGACGACCTGGATCCTCAGCGGGGAGGAAGACTGGACGACGCCCGACGGGCGCACGATCGAGGCGAGCCGATTCGAGCTGCGCCCGGTCACCGGGCGGACGCATCAGCTCCGCATCCACTGCGCCCACGACCGCGTCCGCTCCGACGAGGGGCACGCCGGAGAGCCGGGCGGGCTCGGCCTCCCGATCATCGGGGACCGCCTCTACGGCGACGAAACGCTCGCACCGCGGCTGTTGCTCCACGCGGAGCGTCTCGGTTTCTGGCACCCGTTCAACGGGGAGTGGATGAAGTTCGAGGATCCTGCGCCGTTCTAGCGTAAGGTAGATCGGGGATTAGTCCGCAACTCGCGGCATGTACATCAGCGTGTTAAAGTCGATCTCGCCGGTAGAAATCCCGGAACGCTTCAGCATGTGGAGCACCTGGGCACGATGATGGATTTCATGCATGATGAGCTGCACAAAGATGTCGGCCGGTGAGGCACGGTATTCATGCAGGTTCCCGTCGAAAACGGTCGACACGAGTAGGGGTGTGTTCCAACCGTCATCGCCTCCTGCCCAGGAACGCGAGATGTCCTCACGCGTTTCTCTTTGTTGCGACATCCAGCGTGCATGGAGATCGGCGAATCCGAGCGAAGAGGCCGTCGATACTTCCGGGTCGTGCTCATGCGGCAAGTCGCCTAGGGGAGCTGTCCGGCCGCGGATCCGCTGCATGTAGAGCCACTCCGCGGCCATCATGTGATGCAGCGTTCTGGCTGGGCTCCCCAAGCCGATCGGATGTTCTGTCCGGTATCCCTCGTCAGAGAGTTCGCCTGTCCAACGCAGGACATAGCTTCTTGAGCGGATGAGATAGTCATAGATGCGAATCGGGTCCATGTGTCTCTCGGTTCGGATCGCACCATTGACGCGATCGGGAATGGGGACTCTCAGTGATTCTCGCACCGGACCGTCAAGAATGTGTTGCTACTCCTAGCTCTAGACCGTCCGGATTGGCGGCGCCTGCTCGGTCGAGAGTTCGGCAACCACGAGAATCTGCCCAATCTGGGCGGCGTCGAGCTCATCGAAGCAGCCGCGCTCGAAGCTGTCGGCATCGAGCACACTCCAGGCGTCGCCGTTCTCGTCGAGGCACGGGATCACCAGTTCCGAGAGGTCGCGCGGGTCGCAGGCGACATATCCCTCGCCGAGTTGCGCGACATCGGTGACGACGAGCGTGGTCTTCTCGGTGAACGCCTGGCCGCACGCGCCGTGCATCCCGATGGGGCTGCACGCCGGCTTATCGCGGTGGGGGCCCAGCAGCATGGCCGAGCCGGGCTCGACGGCGTGGTCGTTGCCCTCGCGTGCGATTTCGTAGAACCCGATCCACGAGACGCCACGGGGGGAGAGGGCGTCCCAGAGGGCGTCCGCGATCGTGCGCATGCGGTCGGCCCGTGAGCCTGTCGTGTTCTGTGCGCATGAGACGAGCCCCGCGAAGATCTCGTCGGGGCTGTCGCCTGGTTGCCAGTTCATGGCTTTGAGATCAGAGCGTCGCGGAGGTGAAGGGGAGCAGACCCATGTAGCGGGCACGCTTGACCGCCTGGGCGATCAGCTTCTGCTGGCGGGCGGTGGTGTTGAGGCGCTTGCGGCCGTAGATCTTGCCGTTGGGGGTCATCATCCGGCGGAGCTCCTCGACATCCTTCCAATCGACATACTCGATGCCGTTTTCGGCGGTCTTGATGATCTGGGGCTTGCCGCTGGACGCGAATCGGTTGAATCGGCTCATCGTGGTCTCCGTCGTGGGCTGATCGGCCCGGGGTGATTCCCGGGCGACGGGTTGGTCTTTGTGCGGGCATGTTGCCCGTCGAGGACAGCGGGTTTTCTAGGCGTCTTTCTCGCTGGATTCCACTTCGTCGGACGCGAAGCAGGCCGGGTTTCGTGCCCGGTCGATGGAGAGGCGTCCGCCCCCCCTCCAGGCGAGCAGCAGCGTGAGGAGAAGGAGGCCGGCATTGCGGCCGAGGTGGCAGAGGCCGACAGCGCCCGAGCAGAGGAACTCCTGCTCCCCGAAACAGGCACACTCGGTCTCGATTTTGCGCACGATCAGGCTCGCGAGGCCCGCGGTGAATGCGGCGAGCATGAGCGCAAGCAGCGTCGCGGCGCCGCGGGTCCAGAATCCGAGAACGAGCAGAACCGCGATGATGAGTTCCGCCCAGGGGATGCCGAAGGCGAACCCGGTGAGCAGGTGGGCGTGTTCCGCGGGGTCGAGGATCTGGAAGGCCTTGATCGCGAACGCGAACGACTGAGGATCCATGATCTTCAGGACCGCCGCATAGCCGAAAAGGGCTGCGAGCCCGAGGCGGAGGGGGAGGAGCACCAAGATCGACTCGGCCCACCCCGGGCCCCTGGAGGGGATCTCGCCTGGCATGTCAGGGGCCCTCCGTGGGGAGACCCGCGGCGGCCCACTCGTCGAAACCGGCGGCCATGATCGCGATGTTGGCATAGCCGGCGGCCTCAAGCAAGATCGCTGTGTCCTCGCTCGCCTGACAGTCCCCGCCTGTGCAATAGATGACGATGAGGTCGTTCGCCTCCGGGGGCGAGAAGGACATGAGTTCGTCGAGGCCCTCACCGCTGCTGACATGGGTGTGGGCCATGAAGAGCGCACCGGCGATGTGCCCCTCGTCGAAGTCGTCGCGGAGGCGCGCGTCGAGGAACCAGATCGGCTCGCCCATCATCGCCCGCTCGTGAAGCTGAGCGGCGATTTCGAGCGGGATCTTCCCGTCTCCTGCCTGATCCGCGACCTGCGGGTCAACAGGATCGGCCGCGTCTTCGACCGTGTCTGCCTCGGTGCTCGCCTGCTCTGGGGAGGGCTCAGGCGCCGAGGGATCCGCGGGATCGGCGTCGGTTTGGTCGCCCGGATCACCCGGGAGCGTGAAGCCGCGCGACTGGCGGTCGACGCGGATGGGCTCGAACAGCGAGTGGACGGCGCCGCACGCGGTGGCGAGGCCGATGATCGCGAGGACTTGGACGGGGATCGCCTGCTTACCCACCCGAGTTGCCCTGGCGGAGCGCCTCGCGGGTCGCCGCGTCGACGCGACCGGGTGTGGGGCGGGCGGCGGCGGTGGTGTTGGCGACGAAGCCGTACACCGGCATCTCCATCGTCTCTTCGCCCTTCAGGTTCGTGTGGATGACCAGTTGCCCGAGGATGCGGGTCTGCTCGGTATCCGGGGCGACGCCTCGGACGGTGATCTCGTAGGCGTCGGCCTGCCCTTCGACCGCGGGTTTGTGGGTGATCTCAAGGTTCTCAAGGCCGGGCCCGGGCTCGATGCTCGTGATCTCGAACGGATCGGCGACGCGGTTGATGAGGGTGACGGTCGCCTCGAAGGGCTTGCCGGGCTCGAGACGGCCCAGCGCGAAGCGGGGCGGGCGGGCCTGGAGATCGCCCACGATCGTGACGGTGGCGCGGAGTGTCACTTCGGGTCGGCGGTCATCATTGGTCTTGATGACGATGTCGGCGGAGTGACGACCGACGGGCAGGTCCTCAGGGATCGAAATCCGGATGGTCGACCGCGGCTTGGGCTCGCCCTCGAGATCGGCGGTGTCGTGCTCCACCAGTTCGGCCCTGAACAGCTTCTGGGTTTCTTCGGGCTGCTTCTCAGCCGGGACGGCTTCGAAGCCGGGGATCGACCCGAGGACGGTGATCTTGACGCCTTTCTCCTCGCCCTTGAAGACGCGACCGAGGTTGGCAAGACGGGGCTGGATGTCGAGCACCTTGGTGACCTGCGCGGTGATCGTGAGGCCGACACGCGGCGTTGAGCGGCTGTCGGTGGTGACATTGATCGTCTTGCGCTGGTTGCCCGCGCGGTTTTCCGGGTTGAAGATCACGGTGATCTCGCCGGACTCGCCGGGTTCGTAGGACTTCTTGTCGAGTTCGGGCACGGTGCACCCGCAGGTCGATCGGACATCGGTGATGACGAGGGTCTCGCTTCCGGTGTTGGAGAACCGGAACTTGTGGGTCGCCTTCTCGTGGTCCCAGATGGCGCCGAAGTCGTGGAGGGTGTTGTCGAAGGTGATCGCGCCCTGTCCCCTGGGGACGACGACCGGTTCGGAGGGCGGCGGTGGGAGTTGCGCCACCGCGGAGGTGACGCCCACCAGCACGAAGGTCACGATCGAGGTCAGTCGGCTGAGCGTTGCTGAACGCACTTTCATCCTCCTGTGATCCGATTCACTCTCGATGGCTGCCGCCGGCAAGGGGCGCGGCAGCCGGATGCTGGGATACGGCGGGTCCCGCGGTGGCGTTCGCGCCGTCGGTCACTCTGCACTGAGTGTAGTGTCGCCGCAGACATCCGGTCGACGCACACAAAAGATCGACCGCGGAAGGCGGTCCGGTCCAGAACGGTCCGCTTTCTCTACCGCTGATCGTGCCCGGAAGATGCGGTTCTACCGGCGGATCCGGCGGATTCGTCTCGGATTTTCGGACCGTTCGTGGTGGGTTCGCGTTCGGCAGGTCTCGCCGGCTCAGGGGCAGCCGGCGGCGAAGGAATCAACGAAGGCGTTGATGTCGGAGAGATCGAACACGCCCGCGGGTGCGGCGAGATCCGCGATCGGATCGCCCGCGATGAAGCCTGTGGTGAACGCGTTGATGTCCGCCAGATCGAGGATACCGAAGGGTGGGGCGATGTCGGCGACGCAGTCCGCGGGCGCGACGACCTCACCCGAGATGACGAACTCGAGGTTCGGGACATCGGGGTCGTTCGACGCGATGACGAGTGTGCCCGAGATGGGGCCAACGACCGATGTATCCGCGAGGATATTGTGCGGGATGCCCGTGCCGCCGGGCTCGTCGAAGAAGACGCCGGTCGCGGCCGAGATCCCCCCGGTGGTGATGAACTCGTACTGAAGATCCTGGATGCCGGCGGTGCCCCAGACTGCGGGGTCCGCGGCGTTGGTGACCTCGATGCTCGCGATCGCGGCGTCGCCCTGGGTGACCGATCCGAAGTCGATGACACCTGTGGAGGCCTCGATCTTGGCGGGGACAACGAGATCGAGATAAACGGGGCAGTGGCCGGTCGGCCCCCCCATGGTGATGATGGACTGGGCGATGGAGGGCCCGACCATCGTGTTGCCGGTCGTGGTCATCCGCTGGTTGAACGATGTTCCGTCGTTTCCCCAGCAGCGGTAGGAGTGGTTGGGATCCTCGGGTGTGTTGAGGTTCCACGGGACCCCGAAGAGGCCCGCGTAGTCCAGCCCGATCCCGTCGCCCAGGCTCGGGGACAGCAGGATCTGGTCGAGGCGGTCGTCCATGCCGCCCCCGCCCACGGGGTCCTGGGTGTGGATGTTTCGGTAGACGAACGAGTTGTTCCAGACGCCGGGCGCGGCGATCGGATCGAGCACGCGTCCCCGATCGTTCTGCTGTCCGCCGGTGAGTTCGATGTACGCGGCCTGGAACGCGGACTGGATGTTGAAATCGCCGCCCACGATGATGTTCCGGCCCTCGGGCAACTGTTCGGCGTCGGTCCGGACCTTGTCGGCCTCGATCAGTCGGCGGCTCTGATCGCTGCTCCCGGATCCCGCCTTCATGTGGAGTGAATAGACCGCAAGGACGGTTTCCTCCGCCTGGTAGCCGTCGAGACGGAGGTCGTAGCGGATGATGTTGCGGGGGTTCGCGCTCGAGCTTCCCAGGGAGACAATGGTGGTGTCAAGCAGGTCGAGTTTGCTCGTGCGGTAGGCGAGGCAGGTGTTGATGCCCCCGCCGCCTCCACCCACGAAGGTCGCGCCCGCCCAATCGCCGGGAGAGCCCGCGGCGCTGTTGAGGGCGCTCACGAACGCGTTCAGTGCCGATTGCGACGCGAACTCCTGGAGCAGGAAGAGATCCGGATCCATCTTCCGGCCGTTGAACTCGCCGTAGACGACATTCTGGATGGTCGAGGCGCTGCCCCCGCCGTAGTTGGTGATGTTCCAGGACGCGATGCGCAGGCCGTCGGCGGCGAGGGCGGCGCCGGCGGTCAGAGATAGGGCGAGAACGGGGGGCAGGGTCTTCATCGTGATCTCCGGGGCGCGGCGTCGGCTTCCCGATGCCGATCTCTCTCTGGTCCAATGGTGGACGATGCTCGTGTTCGGTGGCCTCGATGGTAGGCGTAGGCCATTGAAACGGAAAGGGTTACGCTGAAAATCGGACGGGCTCGTGGCTTGCCGTTCGGGCCCGGCGCGTGGTGTTGATCGGCTGTTCGGGTTCGCTGGTTCGCTTGAGGGGTGCCACCCGACTTCGGACGGACATGATCGGACCCGATCACCCGGGCAGGCGGGTCGTCGTTCCGATCTCCTGGCGGGCCCGGCTGCCAGAGTGGGCGTTCGCGGATCGGGGGATCAGGAGAGCCAGTCCTGGGCCTTCAAACGCTCGGGGACATAAACCTCGGTGACATACGAGATGTCCTTGGTGATAAGCGATTCGACTTCCATCTTGAAGCCGTTGTCGAGCATCTTCTTGATCTCGCGCTGCCACTGCTGGCGGTCCTTGAACCACGGGTAGTTCATGATCTGCTTGGCGCGGGTGATGTCGCGGTCGTTCAGATCGATCTGGACATCGTCGGAGAGGTCGCACTCCTTGTAGTCCTTGGCACGGATGCCCAGGAACTTCGCGTCGGGGATCGCGAGGCGTTTGCTCTCGAACGCGAGGCTGATCGACCCCTGCTTGATAACGCTGTAGATGTAGTGCCCCCAGGGGTCGCAATCGAGCAGGCAGATGATGGGCAGGCCGTGCTCCTTGTTCAGGCGGTGCAGCAGGCGCCGTACCCCCCTGGGGGGCTGGCCCGAGCCCTCGGTCAGGATGCAGTTGTGCTGCTCCCAGAAGCGGTCCTCGTTGAACCGCTGCCAGACGGTGTCCTTCTCGACATGCAGGACGAAGTCCGCCTCGACATCCTTGAACTGGATCACCTCGGGCTCGCAGATGCTCGGCACGGCGTATCCCCCGGTGCCCATCCGCCGGCAGTTGATCTCGTCCCCGTTGTCGATGACGGTGATGTTGCCGACCATCGTGCCGCGCTTCTTGGCGAAGACATGGAGTTCCTCGCGGAGCGCGCCGAGCGTGACCTCGAGGTCCTCGAGGATCGCGTCGCTCTCGGTCTGGTCGTCGAAGGTCTTCTCGCCAGCCTTGCCCTTGCCCCCGGTGCCCTGGATCGTGTGCAAGCCCTTGTAGTACATACCGCGGAGGCTCAGCGTCTTCTTCGCCTCGATCAGCTCGTTGATGCCCTGGCCGTGCAGCAGGGTCTGCATGAACTTGCGGGCCTGCCCCAGGTTGAACAGCTGGCGGGTGTTGGTCGCGCTGCCCATTTGCAGGATGCCGCGGCTCTTATTCCACTTGGTGTTGGCGCTGGATCGCGTCGGGACTTCGACCTTGGGCTCGCGTCCCGCGAGGGCGGACTTGACGATCGAGTCGGTCAGGCCGCGGATGGACTCCGCGGTCTTCTCGTCGCGCTTGTCCCAGGACGAGTGCCGTTCGCGCATCACGGCCGTCGCCCGCCCGGAGCCCGCGGCGGCCTTGCTGGTGGGTTTCTTCGCGGTCTTCTTACTGGCGGGTTTCTTGGTGGTTTTCTTTGCCATCATTTCTCTCCGCCGTCAAAGAGCCCGACGCCCGCCGCCTCCGGCGACCGCTTCTTGCGCACTTTCTTCTTCACCTTCTTCTTGACGACCCGCTTGCCGGGCTTGGACTCCACGACGCCCGACTCAGCGAGCCCCTCGCGCGAGCGAGGGGACTTCGTTGCCTTGGTGCCCTTAGCATTGGCCCCTCCCCCCGCTTGCGCGGGGGGCTCTTTGCCAGTGGGCCCGCCGTTCGGCGACCCGTTCGGTCCGTCGTCCCCGACGATGATCACGCCGTCGTCGTTGTCCAGGCGCCCGTTGCCGTCCCCGAACCCGACGATCTTGCCGTCCTCATCCAGCACGGCGTCCGCGATCTCGGTCCGACGCTTTGCCTGCTTCATCAGCGATTCGTACAGCTCCGCAGCGTCCGCGCCGGTGATCGCCTCGCACGCCTTGCTGATCTCGCCGATGTACCGCTCGAAGACATCCCGTTTCTGCCCTTCGCGCTTCATGCGCTGGCGCCGGCGGATGTAGGTCCCAAGCTTCCGCCCGCATTCCTGGAGCGCGAGGCGCATCTCCTTGCGGATCTCGTCGTAGTCCGCGATCGCTTCCTTCGATTCGCTCGTGAACGGCACCCACACGCTGGCCATGTGGATCATGATCACCAGCGGACCAACGGGGGCGGAGCCCCGGGGCTGGCTCATGCCATAGTTCTTCCACGAGGTCTCGGTAACGCTCTTGAACGCGCTGCAAGCGCTCTGCTGGTAGAGCAGCGGGACGCGGTTGGCAAACCGGATCACGCGGGCGGGCTGATCGCCCGGTAGGTCCCCGCCGAAACCGATCGCGGCCTCGATCTGGAACGGGTTGCCCCGATAGACCGCGGGGCTCCGCGTACTCGCGGCGTAGAACTCCGCCTTCACGCCTTTCAACATGCCCGCCAGCATCGTGCGCACACCGATGGGCGCGAGGCAGTCGGTGGGGGGGCTGCGGAGCTTGGTGTCCTGCAGCGCCCGGTAGATCTTCTCGGCCGACGCGTGGTCGAGATTCTTCACCCAGGTCTGTCCGCTGAAGGTCTTGCCCTTCTCGCTCGCGGCCTTGGTGATCTCGCCGACGACCGCGGGCGTGACCCGGCAGAACTCCCGTTTGAAGAAGCCCGCGAGCTGCTTCTCCTCGGTGTTCTTGAGCATCCGCAGGAAGTTGCCGAGTTCGACCCCATAAGGGTGGGGCTTGATCTCCTGCGTCTCGGGGGGGTTCTCGTCCACGGCGCGG
Source organism: Phycisphaerales bacterium UBA7812 (assembly GCA_002480345.1). GTDB lineage: Bacteria > Planctomycetota > Phycisphaerae > Phycisphaerales > UBA1924 > UBA1926. Next base: position 39,072 of record DLBY01000179.1, read on the forward strand.
GGGTAGACGATCCTGTCGGCGAGCTCGGTCGTGCGTTCGAACGAGACCTCGACGGGCGCGGAACCGTCTTGTGCGCCGACATCGTCTCGAGGGGAGCCCGAAGTGTCAGCGCCGGGCTGGGATTCTCCGGTGTCCGTATCCCGTCCGTCCTCGGCGCCGCGCTCACGCTTGGGGCTCTTTCCGGCCGCAGCATCTGAGCCGCCGGCGCTCTCCAGCGTCGGGTCCTCCCCCGCCTTGTCGGGCGGGATGAAGGTGATCTCCGCGTGGGGGTTGGCGATGGCGGTTTGCTCGAGGTAGGCCTCGATGCTCGCCTTGCCCCGGACATACTTGCCCTCGAGCTCGATGGCGACGCGTGTGCCGGTGCCGCTGCTGGTGGGCGGGAAGTCATCGGTTTCGATGTCGATTGTCACCTCGGGCTTGTTCTTCGAGGTGTCCATCGCGAGTTCGAGATGGTGCGCGGGCTTCTTGGCGTTCGGACGCGTCGTGATGACCATGGGGCGGCCTGTGGTCATCAGGCCGTACATGCCCGCGGCGGAGATGCCGATGCCCTGCTGCCCCCGGGACATCTTGAGGCGGTGGAACTTGGAGCCGTACAGGAGGCGTCCGAAGATGTTCTCGACCTGCCTGCGGACGATGCCGGGCCCGTTGTCGGTGATGGTGATGCGGTAGCGGGTGGGCTTGGTGGCGGAGGGCGCGGGGACGAGTTCCTCGATCTTCACCTCGATGTCGGGCAGGATCCCCGCCTCCTCGCACGCGTCGAGGGCGTTGTCCACCGCTTCCTTGACCGTGGTGAGCAGGGCCTTGCGGGGGTTGTCGAACCCCAGCAGGTGCCGGTTCTTCGCGAAGAACTCCGAGACGGAGATGTCCCGCTGCTTGGCGGCCATCGACTCCGCGTTGGCCTTCTTGCCCGTTTTCTTGGCCATACACCCTCCGTGGTGCGTCTCTCGCGTTGCTTCGGGGACCGTCCCCAGAATAGGCAATTTGCCGCGTCGGGTGGGGCGGGCTCGCCCTCGAATCAGCCGACGGTGCGGTCGAACTCGGCCTTGAGCCTCGTAAACAGTTCCGCGTCCGTCCCGTGCGCGTCGGCGCGGCGGGCATTCGGGAAGTCGTAGACCGCGAAGGGATCGCCCAGCCGCTTGTTCGCATCTTCCGAGGCGAAGCGCGGGACGATGTGGGCGTGGAGTACGGGCACCTGGTTGCAGAGCATCAGGTAATTCAACCGTTCGCACCCGGTGGCCTTCGTGACAATGTCGCCCAGCAGGGCCATATCCGACAAGAAGGCGGCCCTCGCTGGGGCGGACAGATCGTTCAGATGGGCGGGGGTCGCGGGGCAACCCGAATCGCCCAGCAGGTCCGCCGGGAGATCGGGCAGCAGCATGCAGCACCCCTCGATGCCCGCGGGCTGTTGGTTGGACAGGATCGCCCAGCCGGTGCGCATGCGTCCGAGCGCCTGGGGATCGTTCCCGGCCTTGATGCGCTGGATGCGGTTGGAGATCGGGTCGAGGGTCGGTTCGTCGGTGCTCATGGGGGCACGCTAGCCCGCTCCGCGCCGGCGTGCCCGGCTCGGGGGAAGGGGATACGCTCGGATCATGCCGGGAAACGCACAGAACACCAGTGTCCCCGTACGCCGCGCCCTGCTCCCGATCGGCCTGGTCGTGCTGCTCGCGGGTGTTGGGGTCGGGGTGTACGGCTGTCGGACACTGGCGACGATCGACTATGACGCCCGCGACATCACGCCGGCGCAGTCGCTGGCGGCGGAGGGGCCATCGGGCGCGACCACCGGCGCGGCGCACGCGGTCCCTGCCCCGGGCACCGTCTATACCGCGCGCGATTCGGGGATCCTCGTCGGCCCGCTCGCGGAGACGGGGGCGCTCGACGCGGGCGTGTTCTGGCCCGAGGTGGTTCGGGACGACCGGTTCCTGATGAGCAACGGCGAAGACGACGCCGCGATCATGGTCACGCGGACGATGCGCGTGCAGGACGACGGCTCGGTCGAGGTCGTGCGCGCGCCGGAAGACCCTGAGGCGGCCCCGGATTTTGGGGCCCGCACCGTGCTGGCACGCACGCTCGAGGGCGAGGTGGTCGTGCGCTTCAACCAGGCGAGCAAGATCGAGAGCACCTTCGATCCGGCATCGCTGTTCCTGCCGGCGTCGCTTGAGGCTGGCGAGTCGGTCGAGCGTCCCTTCACCGTCGATGCCGTCGGTCCCCGCTTCGGGACGGGGACGGGCGAGGGTTCGATCACGGTGACCGGCCACGGGACGCAGGGCGTGCGCACGCCTGCGGGCGATTTCGAGGCGTTCGTGTTCTCCAGCGAAAGTTCGTTCCAGATCGGCCCCGCGACGATCTCGCGGACACGCCGGGCGTGGGTGGCGTTGCCGGGGAACGGGACGGACGCGAGCGATGGGGAGATGGACCTGCCCGGCATCGTCGCCGAGGAGAGCGGTCAAACGGTCAAGGTGTTCGGGATCGCGTTCTCGAAGAAGGCGTGGGTGAGCGTGCTGGCGGAGTGACGCGCCTGTGAACCTGTGTCTACTTGCTCTAATACTGAGGATTGGGTCGGAGCAGGCTCCTCGCCTGATCTGTGAGCACAGGCAGGACGGGGCTCGGCCAGATCAAGTCGTACCACTTCTTCTTGACTGCAAAGTCGAATAGTGGGAGGCCTGCGGATGATGCGGGGTGCAAGATCCTGCTCGCGAAGCTGGTCGAGCGAACAAGAGTCGTTTGCAATTCATGCCCGAACTGTTCGGAGAGTGCATCAAGCACGGACATCATTCCGTTCGCAGAGATCGATGCGGTATGGATTTCGGTTTCCGATGCAGCGAACACGATCCGCCAGTCTTCGCCCCATGGCCCGCTCTCGTCGGTTTCTTCGGCGATGAGCCTGATTTCATCGATCGAGAGTTGCCAATCACCGCATGAGATCGATGAGTGCTTGATCACACTTGCCTCGATCGAGATGGTCCCGGCGAGGTCGCGTCCGCTGTTCTGAAATAGACTGCTACGCCCACGCATCCGGTTCAAATGATCTTAGCGAGATACCGCCCGGTATGGCTCGCCTTGACCTTCGTGACCGCTTCGGGCGGGCCGCTCGCGACGATCGTCCCGCCTCCGTCGCCTCCCTCGGGTCCGAGGTCGATGAGCCAGTCGGCGGATTTGATCACATCGAGGTTGTGCTCGATGACGACGAGCGTGTTGCCCGCGTCGGCGAGGCGGTTGAGCACCTCGAGCAGCTTGCGGATGTCCTCGAAGTGCAGGCCCGTGGTGGGCTCGTCGAGGACATAGAGCGTGTGCTCGCCGGAGGGGGTTCCGTCGTAGCGGGTGCCCTTGCCGAGCTCGGTGGCGAGCTTGACGCGTTGGGCCTCGCCCCCCGAGAGTGTGGTGCTCGGCTGCCCCAGCTTGATGTAGTCGAGCCCGACATCCCGCAGGCAGGTGGTGAACCGCAGGATCTTGGGGTGGTTCTCGAAGAACTCGCACGATTCCTCAACGGTCATGTCGAGCACATCGGCGATGTTCTTTCCGCGGTAGGTGACCTCCAGCGTCTCGCGGTTGTACCGCTTGCCGGCGCAGACCTCGCACTCGACATAGACATCGGGGAGGAAGTGCATCTCGATCTTCTTGAGCCCCTGCCCCTGGCAGGCCTCGCACCGCCCCCCCGCGCCGCGCTTCCCGCCGCGGTTGGCGGGGACATTGAACGAGAACCGGCCGGGCTGGTAGCCCCGGATTTTGGCTTCCTTGGTCTGCGTGAAGACCTTGCGGATGTCGTCGAAGATCCCGGTGTAGGTCGCGGGGTTGGAACGCGGCGTCCGCCCGATCGGGGACTGATCGACCTCGATGATCCGGTCGATGCGTTGCAGCCCGTTGATGCGGGTGTGCTCGCCGGGGCGGTCCTTGGAGCCGTGCAGGTGTTGCTTGACCGCCTTGAGCAGGATCTCGTTGACGAGGGTGGACTTGCCCGAGCCCGAGACCCCGGTGACGCAGACGAATCCGCCGACGGGGAACGCGGCGTCGACCTTCTTGAGGTTGTTGTGCTTCGCGCCCTTGATGGTGACGGCGTTCTTTTCGTTGAGCGTGCGGCGTTCCTTGGGGACATCGATCGTCCGCCGGCCCGCGAGATAGTCGCCCGTGATGCTGCCCTCGGTGGCGCAGATCTCGTCGACGGTGCCTTGGGCGACGACGCGCCCGCCGTGCACGCCGGGGCCGGGCCCGATGTCGACCACATGGTCGGCGTTGCGGATCATGTCCTCGTCGTGCTCGACGACGAGGACGGTGTTGCCGATGTCGGTGAGGTGGCGGAGGGTCTTGATGAGCCGGTCGTTGTCGCGTTCGTGCAGGCCGATCGTGGGCTCGTCGAGCACATAGCACGCGCCGACGAGGCCCGAGCCGACCTGGGTCGCGAGGCGGATCCGCTGGGCCTCGCCGCCGGACAGCGTCGCGGTGCGCCGGTCGAGCGAGAGGTAGTCGAGCCCGACGCTGGTGAGGAACCGCAGGCGGTTGCCGACTTCGCGAAGGATCGGCTCGGCGATCTGCGATTGTTCTTTCGTGAGTTTGAGCCCGTCGACGAAGGCGATCGCGTCGTTGATGTTGAGTTTGCTCAATTCGCTGATGTTGAGGATCGAGCCGTCGTTGCGAGGGCGACCGATGACGGTGTCGCTGAACGCGCGGTCGGTTTCGGCCTTGTGGCTCGATTCGAGCAGGACATGGAGCGACGAGATGCGGAGGCGGTCGCCGTGGCACTCGGGGCA
>DLBY01000179.1:44106-44680 GCA_002480345.1 Phycisphaerales bacterium UBA7812
GCGGTCGCCGTGGCACTCGGGGCAGGTCTGTTCGCGTTGGAACTGGTGGAGGTGGTCCTTCGCCCACGCCGATTCGGTCTTCTCGAACCAGGCGTGGAGCATGGGGAGCACACCGTCCCACGAGACGCCGAACGCGTCTTCCTGCTCAGCGGTCGTGCCGTGCATCAGGATCTGGTAGATGTGCTCGTCGAGCTCGCCCATCGGTGTTGAGCCGTGGACCTTGAAGACCCGGCAGAACCGGCGGAGGTAGCGGGGGTAGACCATCCCGCCCGGCCCGTTCTTCTTCCACGGGGCGATGCCGCCCTTGAGCAGCGGGCGCTCGGGGTCGGGGACGACAAGGTCCTCGGAGAACTCGAGGATGGCGCCCAGGCCGTGGCAGGTCTGGCACGCTCCGTAGGGGGAGTTGAACGAGAAGAGGCGGGGTGAGAGTTCGTCGAGGGCGACCTCGGGATTGTCGGGATCGGCGAACTTTTCGGAGAAGGTGTGGTCGGTCCACTTGTCGCGGTCGTCGGCGTCGTTCACGGCGACGACCAGCGAGCCCTCGCCCAGGCGAAGGGCGGCCTCGACGGACTCC
>DLBY01000179.1:45001-45584 GCA_002480345.1 Phycisphaerales bacterium UBA7812
CCCAGCCGCTGCCGCGCGTCGTCGCGGACGACGATGCGGTCGACGACGACCTCGATCGTGTGCTTCTTGTAGCGGTGGAGGTTGAGCGGGTTCTCTCCGCCTTCTTTGAGGGCGTCGCGGAGATCGACGATCTCGCCGTTGACGCGGACCCGGCCCCAGCCGTCCTTGAAGTACTCCTCGACCGCCTCCTTGTGGTGCCCCTTCTTCCCGCGGATGACCGGGGCGAGGACCATGAGTCGGGTGCCCTCGTCGAAGCCCGCGATGTGGTCGACGATCTGGCTGGCGCTGCTGGCCTCGATGAGGCGGCCCGACCGGGCGGTGACGGTGCCGTCCTTTTTGGTCTTGGTGGGTGCCCAGGAGCGGGGCACGCCGCACCTCGCGTAGAGCAGGCGGAGGTAGTCGTAGATCTCGGTGGTCGTCGCGACGGTGGATCGCGGGTTGTGGGCGGCGGACCGCTGCTCGATCGCGATGGTGGGGGGGATGCCCTCGATCTCCTCGACATCGGGCTTCTTGAGCTGGTCGAGGAACTGGCGGGCGTAGGCCGACAGCGACTCCATGTACTTCCGCTGCCCCTCGGCGAAGA
>DLBY01000179.1:45915-48499 GCA_002480345.1 Phycisphaerales bacterium UBA7812
GCGAGCGATGACTTGCCCGAGCCCGAGAGCCCGGTCATGACGATCAGCCGATCGCGTGGGAGCGTCAGGTCGACGTTCTTGAGGTTGTGCTCTTTGGCGCCGCGGACGCGGATCACCCGCTCGGCCTCGGCGCTGCGCTGGATCGTCATGGGCTTGGATTCCACCTCGCTGGCGGCGGCAAGGTTCTCGTGCTGGCTGCTCCGGCGCTTCGAGGACTTGCGGGCGGGTTTCGTTGCGGGTTTCGACGCCGAAGCGGGTCCGCTCCGGGTGCGGCTGCTGGGCATGCGCTCCCTCCGTGGATTCCGTGTGCCGGAACGGGCGATGGTAGGTGCGGGGTGACTTCGTCGGTTCGAGCCCGATGGTTGCGATCAGGGTTGGGGAGCGCGGTCGGCGCCGTGTCCCGGCTGGGCGGTGCGCTGGGAGGTGGCCTGGTCCGCCTGCGCCTGCTGGGCGGCACGCTGCCTGGCACTCATGAAGAACCCGAGCAGGATGAGCCCGATCGCCACCCCACCGAGGAAGTAGCCCAGCCGCTGGGAGAAGCGGGAGCCCGAGGTGTTGTGGAGGTGAGGGGGCGGGGTTGTCATCGAGCGACGATAGGCGGACGAACGACTCAACTTCCCGGCTTCCCTGTCTTCGACTTTTTCCGTCCCTTCTTCTTTCCCCGAGAGCCGGACCCGCCCTTGCCGCCGATCGCCTTTTCGATCTCGCTCCGCTTGACCATCACCGGCTCATGCTCCGGATCGGCGATGCCCTCCGCCTGCATCAGGGCGACCTCCGCGTCGATGATCTCGCGGACGCGGAGCATCTGGTCGCGCAAGGCGGCGGCCTTCTCGAACTGGAACGCCTCCGCGGCCTCGAGCATGTCGGCTTCCAGCTCGCTGGCGAGCACGCGTGCGTCGACCGGTGCCTCGTTGGTCTCTGCCGCTTCGCGGGCCTGTCGGCGTGCCTTGAGCTCGGTCTCGATGCCGCGGCGGATCCCCTTCTGGATGGTCTTCGGGACGATGCCGTGTTCGGCGTTGTACGCGAGCTGCTTGGCACGCCTCCGCTCCGTTTCCTCGATCGCGATCGCCATGGAGGGCGTCATCTCGTCGGCGTACATGACGACCTTGCCGTTCTCGTTGCGGGCGGCACGGCCCATGGTCTGGATCAGGCTGGTCGCGTTCCGGAGGAATCCTTCCTTGTCCGCGTCCAGCACGCACACCATGCTGACCTCGGGCATGTCGAGGCCCTCGCGGAGCAGGTTGACGCCCACCAGGACATCGAACTCACCGGCGCGCAGGTCGGTGATGATCTCGACTCGCTCGAGCGTCTCGACCTCGCTGTGCAGGTAGCGGACCCTGATGCCCTGATCGGAAAGGTACTTGGTCAGGTCCTCGCAGAGTCGCTTGGTGAGGGCCGTGACGAGCACGCGGTCGCCCATCTCGATCCGCTCGCGGCAGCGTTCGAGCAGGTCGGGCACCTGTCCCTTCGCGGGGCGGATCTCGACTTCGGGGTCGATCAAGCCCGTGGGACGGATGACCTGCTCGACGATGTCGCCGCCGCACTTCTCGAGTTCGTAGGCTCCGGGGGTCGCGGAGACATAGACGACATGGGGCACCATCGCCTCGAACTCTTCGAAGGTCAGGGGGCGGTTATCGAGTGCGCTCGGGAGGCGGAAGCCGTGCTCAACGAGCACGGTCTTGCGGGCTTTGTCCCCGTTGAACATCGCGCGGACCTGCGGAATCGTGACATGACTCTCGTCGATGATGAGCAGCCAGTCCCCCGCGTTCTCGCGGGTGATGCCGTAGCGTCGCTCGTCTTCTTGGACATCACGCCCGATGCCCTCGCTCGCGGCGCGGAGCGTCTCCGCCCGGCTCTCGGGGTCGTCGGAGGGCGGGGCATAGTCGAAGTAATCGAGCAGCGTGAAGGGCCGTTCCCCGGGCGCCCGGCCGTCCATGTAGCGGCTGTAGTTCTCGATCCCGTTGCAGAAGCCGACCTCCTCGATCATCTCGAGGTCGTACTTGGTCCGCGCCAGGAGCCTCTGCGCTTCGAGCAGTTTGCCCTCGCTCCGCAGTTCCATCACGCGCGCGTCGAGTTCGCTGCGGATGCCGGTGACCGCTGCGGTGAGCTGGTCCTCGGGCATCACATAATGGACCGCGGGGAACAGGAAGAACTGCTTCTCCTCCGCCAGCAGCTCGCCGCTGGTCGGGTTCACCAGGTCGACGCGGTCGATCTCGTCGCCGAACAGTTCGATCCGCACCGCGAACTTCTCGTACGCGGGCCAGACCTCGATCGCATCGCCTCGAGCCCGGTACTGCCCCCGCTTGAACTCGATGTCGCTCCGCTGGTACTGCATCGCGTTGAGCGCGAGGAAGAAGTCCCGTCGGCTGATCGGCGAGCCCTTCGTGATCGTCAGCACCTTCTCCGAGTACGCGCTGGGTGACCCGAGCCCGAAGATGCACGACACGCTTGCAACGACCACCGTGTCCCGTCGGCTCAGCAGGTTGCTGGTGCTCGCCAGCCGCAACTGATCGAGATCGTCGTTCCGGCTCGCGTCCTTCTCGATGAAGATGTCCCGGGCCGGGATGTACGCCTCGGGCTGGTA
>DLBY01000179.1:48822-75863 GCA_002480345.1 Phycisphaerales bacterium UBA7812
CTGGTAGTAGTCGTAGTAGGAAACGAAATAGTTGACGGAGTTTCCGGGGAAGAACTCGCGCAGTTCCTCGTAGAGCTGCGCCGCGAGGGTCTTGTTGTGGCTGATGATCAGCGTGGGCTTGTTGAGCCGCTGGATCACATTCGCCATCGTGAAGGTCTTCCCCGTACCGGTCGCGCCGAGGAGGCAGGCGTGCCGCTCGCCCGCCTCGATCCGGCGGACGAGTTCCCGAATCGCCTCGGGCTGGTCCCCTTTGGGTTCGTAGTCACTCACGACCGAGAAGGCCGTGTCAGATCGCTCGTTCATGGGCGATGGTAGAGGGCTCTGATCGCTAGGCAGTCGGCGTTCCGCTCGCTTGTAACGGGGCGTGCGCGCTGTGCCGACGCGGGGTGGTTGATTCGTCGCCTGGCGGACAGGAAGCGGTTAACACGAAATTTTCAGTTCAATGCGACCGGACACCCGGACTTGCGTATTGAAAGGGGTGGGGGCCAAACGGCCCTCCTGAGACCCCCTTGGGAGGCGGCGGGCAGCCGCCGGGTCGGCGTTCACCCCCCCTCACGCCGCCCCAAGTCGCGTCCTGAACGCGACCGATGCCCGCCGTTTCTTTTCGTGATCGGTGCTGGGATCGGTCGGTCTGGTTGCCCGCGAAGCGGGTGATCGCTGGGAGGAAACGCAGGGCTCGCCCGTGCCACAGGAGAGAGAGATGGTCGCAGGCTTGACGCAGCGAGAGATCCTGTCCAGAGCGTTGTTCGCGCTCGCGAACAAAAGGCCCTCGGAATTCGAGAACATTCTCTGGCTCGCCTACGGGGACGAATGGACGGTCATCGTCCGGACGCTCCGCGGGCGGGGGATCGTGCGGTACAGCCAGGTCGATGATTTCGATGCCATCACCGATGAGGGGCGTCGGGTGCTGGGCGCCCTTCGTCGCGCGGGACACGGCGTGGAACCCGAGCCAGAGTCCGCCCGCGCCGAGCGGTGATCCTGATGAAAGCCGCGGTTCGCGTCAGCCCTTGGTTGAGGCGAGCAATTCTCGGGTCCGCTGCCGGTTCAGACGGATGACCGCGGGCACGGCGGCCCCGATGGTGAAGAAGAACACCGCGCCCCAGCCCGCGAGGGTCGGCCCGAGCGGCATGCGCAGTTCCATGAGCAGTCCGATGAGCAACTCGTAGATCCGCTTGCCCGCCCACGCGCCCTGGACGCCCATGAGCGTGCCCGCGATCGACGCGGTCAGGCCGATGACGACCGCCTCCGCGAGCACGAGGCGCGTGAGCAGGCCCCGCTGGGCGCCGACGGCGCGGAGCACGCCGAACTCGAAACGACGGGTCTCGATGCTCGCGACGATCAGGTTCGCGACGCCGAAGCAGGCGACGATCATCGAGGCGACCGCGACGGCGCTGAAGACGACGAGCGATCCGCGGATGAAGATCTCGATCTCCTGCTTGATCCGCCCGCCGCTGCCGGCGTCGAGCATGCCGTAGCCGAAGAGGGCCTGGCGGATCTCGCGCATCGCGTTCGCGTCGTCGGTGCCCTCGTTGAACTTGATCTGGATGAGCTGGATGTTGTCGTTGCCGAACTTCTCGATCATGTCCTGTCGGCTTCCGAACACCGCGTGGATCGACTGGTCGATGTATTCCTCGCCGATGTTGAAGAACTTGCTGGCGAGTTCGAGGCCCGGGCTTGTCACGACGCCCACGATCTCGAAGGCGAATTCCTCGTCGCCCGAGGAGCAGGCGAAGGTGTCGCCCACTCCCAATCCCTGCGCCACCTGGAACTCGCGGCCGACGATCACCGCGCCCCCAGATTCGAGCCGCTCCAGCGCGGTCGCCTCGTCGCCCTCGATGAACTCGAGGTGGGTCATCCCGAAGAACTCGCTGGGCTCGAAGGCGATGAACGAGGTGGTGTAGGTGGTCAGCCCGCTGATGCCGAACGCGTCGGTCTGGACCGGGTGGATCGTGATCGCGCAGGTCTCATCGATGAAGGGGAGCGCGTCGAGCGCATCCTGGGCCTCGACCGCGAGGCGGAAGCCGTTGACGAACGCATCCGGGAACTCGATCTTTGCGAGCCAGTCGCGGAGCACGCTGCCTCCGTTGATCCAGATGGAGATCATCAGGGCGAGCCCGGCCATCATCGCGCCCGCGGTGAATCCGTGCCGGTAGGGCGTTGCGCTCACCGTCCGCCCCAGCAGACGCGGGGGAAGGCGGAGGATGACGCTCAGCGGCTCGCTGATCACGCGGACGATGAGCACAGTCAGCGGCACGCAGAGCAGGAAATAGCCCACGAACATCGCGGGCAGGCCCAGCGTGGTGTACGCCCAGAACAGCGTGTCCCCGTCGTTCGGCAGCCCGATCGTCGCCGCTTGGATCCCCAGGCATGCCAGCGCGATCAGCAAGACGACGCCCAGGTGGTGTGCTTTCACGCCCTCCGCCCGATTGGAGAGCGCCCGCAGCGGGCTCATCCGGCTGACCCGCCACGCGGGATAGGCCGCGCCGATCAGTCCCGACGCGACCGAGCCGATCCCCGCGAGCACGAGCATGCCGAGTGGGATCCGCAGCCCGGTGGGGAGGTTGTCCTTGTACACGGTGACCATGACTTTGGCGAAGAGCACGCCCAGCGGCACGCCGAGCAGGGCCCCGGTCCCGCCGACGAAGAGGCCCGTGAGGAGCTGCGCCTGCGCGAGCTGGGCCTTGGTCCCTCCGATGCACCGGATGATCGCCAGGCCCCGCTGCTGCTCGGCGATCCCGGTGGTCAGACCCGTCATGATGATGAACGCGGCGGACATCGTCGCGAGCACCGAGGCGAGGATGAACCCGATGTTGCTCGACGCGAGGTTCTTCTCCAGCCCGCTGGTGACCTTCTCGGTTGTGGTCAGGCTGAGTGAATCGTCGAGATCGCCCCGGTGCCTCTCGGCGACGGCCTCGGGGTCGTACTCACCCTCCTTGAGATGGACCTCGACCTCGTCAACCACACCCGCCCGCCCGGTGATGGTGTAGAAGGTCTCGAGGCCCATCACCACCTGCGGGGCTCCGCCCAGGGGCGGGGGCTCGGTGATGCCCACCACCTCCAGTGTCACGCTCGAGCGGAACAGGCGCATGAAATCCGTCAGCCCTTCGCGGCTGATCCCGAATTTGTTCTCGAGTTGCTCGAACGACACCGGGGAGCGGAACAGACGCAGCACGGACACCCGAGCCCCGACCCGCAAGCCGACATCGCGGTTGGTCGCGACCGCCTCCGCCTCGTTCGTGACGCGTTCCGGGATCTCGGGCGCGCGCCGGGCAAGGTGGTCGGTGTTCACCCCGAGTTGGTTCAGAGCCTCCTCGGTCTGGTTCGCGTTCGCGTAGACCCAGCTCAGGCGCTCCGCGAGTTTCGCGTCCACCGCGATCTCGCCCCGCTTCCGGGGCAGTCGTCCCGCGATCATGGTCGGGGGGCGGATTTTGAACTCGGTCCGCAGATCGACCCCGTTGGCCATCGCGTCGGTGGTCAGCGTGCGCTCCCGGCGGACGAACCCGTTGTCCCCGTCGGGCTCGAGCACCGTGAGCGGCACGCGCACGCTGATCGCGTCGCGGGCGCGCGGCACCGCGAAATCCGTCTCGGGCCAGGATTCGGCGATCTCCATCACGCCGATCGGGAACACGCCGCCAGCGTTCGCCGGGCGGATGCGGAGCTCCGCGGAGCCGATCTGCCCCTCGAGCTGCTGGCGGATCGCGCCGTTCGCGGACTCCAGCGCGCACGCGACCGCCGCGATGAGCGCCGCCGAGAGCGTCACCGCGGCGACGAGCAGCGCCGTCCGGCTACGCCGCGCCGATAAATTGCTGGTAGCGAGCCGCCACGCCGCCTGCATCCAGCCCCTCCGTCTCGATCGTTCCGTGCACCGTCCCGTCGCGGATGACAAACACCCGCTCGCAATGGGATGCGGCGGCGGGCTCGTGCGTCACCATGACGACGGTGATGTCCTGTTCCTCTGCGACTTTTCCGAGGAGCCTCCAGAGCCGGTCGCTGTTGGCCGAGTCCAGGTTGCCCGTTGGTTCGTCCGCGAGAAGCACCGGGGGCGAATAGAGCAGCGCGCGGGCGATCGCGACGCGCTGCTGTTCGCCCCCGCTCATTGCCTCGGGTCGGTGCCTTCCGCGCTCACCCAGGCCCAGCAGGTCGAGCAGTTCGGCGCTCCTTTTGCGGAGCCATTGCCGATCTTCACCCGCGAGCAAGCCGGGCAACTCGATATTCTCGCTCGCGCTCAGCGTCGGGATGAGATTGAAGGACTGGAAGACGATCCCGAGGCCCTTGCGCCGAAACGCGGTGGCTTCCCTTTCGCTCAGCGTGTGGATCGCCTTGCCCGCGATCTCGATCTCGCCGGCGTCGGGACGGTCGAGGGCGGCGAGCAGATGGAGCAGCGTGCTCTTCCCGCTCCCGGACTGCCCCATGATCCCATAAAACCCCGGGCGTTCGATCGAAAGGTCCACGCCCCGCAGGGCGTGCACCCGCTCGCTCCCGAGCGTGTAGGTCTTCTCGACTTCCGCGCAGCGGATCATGGTGCATCCTTGAAGGCAAGCCGACGGTGCCGGCGATCCCGCGTCCGGACACGCCGCCCGGGTGTTCTTCGGCCCCCTGACGGTCATCCCATCGATCGTGCCCGACGCGGAACCGGATGCACCAAGAGCCGTTTCGGGACGCGTCAGCCGGCGTGCTCGCTCGCGTAGGTGTCGGCGTCCATCAAGGAATCGAGACCGGAGGCGTCGGTCACTCTGATCTTGACGAGCCATCCCGCGCCGTAGGGGTCTTCGTTGACCAGGCCCGGGTTGTCGTTCAGCGCCTCGTTGGATTCGAGGACCTCACCCGCGACAGCGCAGTAGATATCACTCGTGGTCTTGACGCTTTCAACCTCGCCGACCGCGTCTCCGGCGCCGATCTCGGTGCCGCTCGGCTTCATCTCCACGAAGGTCAGATCCGTGAGTTGGTCCACCGCGAAGGAGGTGATCCCGAGCGTGAGCACATCGCCGTCCAGCTTGTGCCACTCGTGCGAGTCGGAGTACTTGCGGTCGCTGGGAGGGGTCGTCAAGGGTCGCTCCTGGTCTGCGTCATTCACCCCGCCCGGGCACGCAGGCGTCTGCGTGACCCGTCGCGAGCGTTCGATCCGATCCTACCCGGGCACACCGCCCCGTGTCAGGAGGGTGCCGAGCGTGCAATCGCCCCCGCGCCCTGTCCGATCCCCGTCAGGCGGGGTACAGTGGCCTCCGATGTTGATCACCTGCGCTGTCAGTTCTCTCGCCGATCTCGTCAAGCCCAGGGGGCGTGCCAAGCCCAAGCTCGCGCTTGACGATACCCCCCAGTACATCCGCCAGGAGCTGGGCCTCCATGGCATGAATCTGTCAACCGACCTGCTCGCGGGCGCGGACCGGCGACGCCTCGAGCGGCTCCGTGACCGGGCGGACAAGGCCGGCTGCGCCTGCCTGATGCTCCACGAGCCCGAGCCCCAGCCCCTCGCGGATTCCGCGAAGGCGGACGACGCGGTCGATCGGCTCCGCCGCGTGCTCGCCGCGGCGCACGCGCTGGGCTGCAACTCCGCGGCGATGTCGATCCAAGCGAAGAACAACGAGAACGACCGGGAGCTGGTGATCGACGCCATGCGCGCGGTGATGGAAACCGCAGAGAAGCTCGAGCTCAACCTGCTGATCAACCCGATGGAGGGATTGACCGCGGAGCCCGACGATCTCACTGAACTCATCAAAAAGATCGGGGGCTTCCGGGTCGGCACCCTCCCGGATTTCGATGCCGCCGCAGCGTCGGAGGATCCGGCTCTTTACCTGCGGCGGCTTGCGCCGTACGCCTCTGTCATCAACGCGTCGCTTCACGAGTTCGAGGATGCGGACCAAGAGGAGGGGCTGGACGACGACGCGCCCGGGTCGCTGGAGGACCTCGCGGACATGCTGATGAGCGCGGAAGCGCCGACGCACACGACTTTCGACATCGTGCCGATGCTCGGTGCGATCAAATCGGTCGGATTCGAGGGCACCCTCGCGATTGACTACAAGGGCTCCGAAGACGGTACACTGGGAGTGCTGAAGGGCCGGGACGCGATCGAGGCCGGCCTGGAATCGCTCGCCGAGCAGTAGAATCCTGCTGGCTCGGCTCATCACGATTGACCCGCGCGAAAGGATGATCGCGTGAACGCCGTCGGCACCCAGGCCCTCGATTCCGCTGTTGCCCGAGCCGCGCATATCGTCTCCGCGATCGTGAACCCAGACCTCCCGATCATCATCACCATCGACGGGCCCGCCGGCACGGGCAAGTCGACCGTCGCGCGCCGACTCGCCGCGAGGATCGGCCTGGATTTTCTGGATACGGGCGCGATGTATCGCGCCGCGACCGCGATCGTGATCGATCACGGTCTCACCGCTGACCTCGACGAAGCGGTGTACGGGCGCATCCTTGAACGCGTCGTCGACGCGGACCTCCACTTCGATTGGAAGACGGACCCCCCCGCGATCCTCGCGTGGATGGCGCCGTTGAACGACCGAATCCGCGAGCCCGATGTCACGAAGCTCGTGTCCCGGGTCGCGACGATCGGCACGCTGCGCAAGCACATGGTCCAGAAGCAACGCATCATCGGACACCAGCATCCACGCCTGGTGACTGAGGGGCGTGACCAAGGGTCCGTCGCGTTCCCGAACGCGCCGGTGAAGTTTTACCTGGACGCGGATCCGAAGGTCAGGGCCGCTCGTCGCGCCGCTCAGCTTCGCGAGGCGGGCCACGAGGTGGACGACGCCGAGTTGCTCGAATCGATCATCGAGCGGGACAGGATCGACTCGACCCGCGCGGACGGTCCGCTGACCTGCCCGGAAGACGCGATCATCGTTGATACCAGTGATCTCGATATTGACGGCGTCGTCGAGACGCTCGCGGCGCACGCTGCCGACATCCTCGCGAGGCTCGAGGCCCGGAACGGCTGATTGAATTCCCGGATTCCCGATGTTCCGCCGATATCGCCAGCGTCATCCGGGCTCGTCTCTGCGGCACATGCTGCTCTTCGACGCGTGCCGTCTTGCGTGCAAGGTCTTTCTGCTCGTCTTCTATCGGGTTCGTCCGGAGCATCCCCGTCGGGTTCCCGAGCGGGGACCGATCCTCATCATCGCCAATCACCAATCGTTTCTCGATCCCCCGCTGGTCGGGAGTTTCATCGGGTTCCGGCACACGGATTTCATTGCCAGGGGCGGACTGTTCAAGTTCAAACCCTTCGGGTGGCTCATCGCCGCGCTGAATTCGATCCCCGTCGGTGAGGGGGCGAGCGAAACGGTCGCGATCAAGGAGGCGTTGCGGCGTCTCGAGATGGGGCGTGCAGTCATTCTCTTTCCGGAGGGCAGCCGGACGCCCGACGGCGCGATGCGCCCCTTCAAGCGTGGGATCGCGTTGCTGGTCAAAAAAGCGAACTGCCCTGTCGTTCCGGTCGCGATCGAGGGCGTCCATGACGCTTGGCCGCGAGACCGTGCACGCCCCTTTCTGTTCGGCAAGCGGATCGCGATGCGGTACGCGGAGCCCATCCCGCATGAGGAACTGATGGAGGACGGCCCCGACGCGGCTTTGCGTCGCCTGGAGCGTGAGATCGACGCGATGCGGCTCGATCTGCGGGCCGGCCTCCGAGCCCGATCCGGGGGCCGCTACCCCGCGCCGGGCGCAGGGGATCATCCGATCGATCAGGCCGACTGACCACGCCTCCTGGCACCGAGGCATTCCTTCGCCAGTTTGAGTCCGGAAAAAGACCTCGGATTCTCGAGGATTGCTCTTGCACGGATATATCGAAGTTCGATATATTCTATCCATGACCTATTCCGCCCCCCATCCGGCCACGCCCAAGCTCTCGCCCACGCACGCCGAACTGCTCGTTCTCGCGACACTCGCGGAGGCTCCGTCCTACGGCTACGCGATTTCGCGCGGGATCGCGTCGAAGTCCGAGGGCGATTTCGCCCTGGGCCCTGCCAAGCTCTACCCGCTTCTCGCCAAACTCGAAAAACAGGGCCTCGTCACCACCTCCTGGGAAGAGGTCAAAGCAGCAAACAACGGAACAGACAACGACGACGAGTCCAAAGGCCGCCGCCGCAAGTGGTACACGATCTCCACCAAAGGCGCCAAACGCCTCGACCAGCACATCCAGGCCCATCGCCGCTTCACCGCCCTCGTCGACGCCTTCCTCCCCGTATCCAACGCCAACTCGAACAACAGCAGCAGGGGGGCCACGGCGTGACCAATCCGACCAGCACCTCAACAGGCACGACGACCAAAGCCAAGCGGTCCAAGGGCGATATCAAGCCCTCCACCCAGGACCCCATCCAACGCTGGCTCGACATCTTCATGCCCATGACGGGCCTCCCCAAGGCCCGCCAGGCAGACATCCGGGCCGAACTCGAAGACCACCTCCGGGCCCGCGTCGACGACCTCATGATCACAGGCCTCTCCGAACCCGAGGCCGTCCAGAAAGCCGTCAACGAACTCGGCGAGACCGCGCATCTCGCCCGCCAATTCCGCACCGCACTCAAGCCGAAGGGAAGAACACTCATGCACGCCGCTCTCATCGCCATCGCCGGATCTGCCCTCACGCTCGGCATCTTCTCCGCCGCCAATCAGCCCGGTACGCCCCCGGCACGCACGGCCGCGATCGTCGGCGCCACCGCGACGCCGTCTCCGCTCTCCGGCGCGTCGTCCGATGCCCGGTACGCCTTTGCCGGCACCGCTCCGTTCGAGTTCTCAGAGACCGCGACGCTCGGCTCGCTGTTCGACGCGATCCGGGAAGCGACCGATCGCCCGCTGGTCATCCACTGGAACCACCTCGAAGACATCGGCATCCAGGAGGACACCTCCATCGCGATGGACGCCGACCCGGTCCCGCTCCGCGACGCGCTCGCGCTCGCCATCCGCAAGACCGAGACCCGTGATTTCGGGGGCATCGCCGTCCTCGAGTCCCCCGGCATGATCGAGATCTCCTCGACGGAGGAGGTGGACCGGCGAACCGTCGAGGTCCGGACCTACGACATCGCCGACCTACTCCGTCACCGCACGCGACCGGACGCCGAGGAAATCGGGTTCGACGGATACGGCGCCGGCGGGAGCTTCTCCGATGCCGCGGTGTCCATCACCGGGCCGCTCATGGAGATGGTCGCACGAGAGACATGGGCCGACCTCGGCGGCGATCTCAGCACCCTCAACCTCGTCGGCGGCAGCCTCCTGATCAAGTCGCCCGCCCGGTACCACGCGCAGATCGAGGCCTTCCTCGAACTCGTCCGCCGCGAGGACGCCCGAATCATGGAGTCCGCTGACGAGCGACTCGAGGAAACTCGCCGGCTCCAGGCGGAACGCGACGAACGGCGTCGACAGGCCCATCTCGAGCAGGCCCGTCTTATGGAAGAACAGAGTCGGCAAATGCGGGAAGAGGCCGAGCGGCGGAAAATGGACGAGATCGCGCATCTCGAAGCGGAACTCGAACGCGTGACCGCCGAACTCGCGGAATTGAACGCCAGTCAGCAGGTCTCGATGTTCTCCCGTCCCGCGTCGTTCTATTCACCGAATTCAGAGAGGACGGAAGAGGAGATCAGGGAGATCGAGGAGAACGCCCGGGAGGCTTTCATCCGCGGTTCCCGCGTCTCGGATCTCACGGTGATCCGGGAGTCCATCCGCGATCAACTGATCCTGCTGAAGTACGGCGTCCAGCCCAGCGAGGGCACCACGCTCGAGGCGATCCAGCAGCAACTCAAAGAACAGGGTGACCGCCTCCGCTCCATCTCCAACAGGGTGAACAACTGACCACACCCTCCCCCCCTTTGACACCGCCGCCAAACCCCGTCATCATGTGCCCCGATCCAGCCCCTCCCCAACCGATCGGGTCCCCACGCGATGATCTGCCCATACTGCGGCTCAAACGACGACAAAGTCATCGACTCCCGCTCCACCGAAGCGGGCAGGGTCATCCGCCGCCGCCGCCAGTGCCTCGCCTGCGAGAAGCGGTTCACCACCTACGAGCGCGTCGAGCAGGCCAACCGCCTCATGGTCATCAAAAAGGACGGCTCCCGCGTCCCCTTCAACCCCGACAATGTCGCCAAGGGCCTCGCCGCCGCGGTCGGCAAGCTCCCGATCCCGGAGGCGGACAAGGCCGCGCTCGTCGCGGAGGTCGAGGAGGAACTGCACCAGGAGTTCGAGCGCGAGGTCTCCAGCCGGGTGATCGGCGAGCGGGTGATGGCCCGCCTCCGCGCCCTGCACCCGGTCGCGTACATCCGCTTCGTGACCGAGCACCTCGAACTGGCGACGCTGGGGGAGATCCAGCGCGAACTGGGCGACCTCATCCAACGCCCGGGCGAGGTCCGCGATCAGCAGGACCTGTTCTGACCCCGCATGAACCGCACCGCCCGGCGGGTCGCACAAACGCTGGGCCCGCCGCTATCCTCATTCCATGCGGAACAAGATCCACGACACCGCCGCCGACACCTTCGCCGATCTCGTCGAGCGGGGCATCCTGCACGACGGCGCGACGATCATGGTCGGCGGGTTCGGCCTCTGCGGAATCCCCGAGCAACTCATCATCGCCCTGCGCGACACCGGCGTGAAGGGGCTCACCTGCATCTCCAACAACGCCGGCGTGGACGACTGGGGGCTGGGCTTGCTTCTCCAGACGCGTCAGATCAGCCGCATGATCTCGTCGTATGTGGGCGAGAACGCGACCTTTGAAAAGCAGTATCTCGACGGCGATCTCGAGGTCGAGTTCAACCCCCAGGGCACGCTCGCGGAGCGCATCCGGGCGGGGGGCGCCGGCATCCCCGCGTTCTACACCGCGACCGGCGTGGGCACGCTCGTCGCCGAGGGCAAGACCGTCCGCGACTGGCTCCGCCCCAGCGACGACACCAAGCACTTCAATCGCCCCCAGCGGATGTCCACCCATCCGGGCAAGGACATGGACGAGTCGGTCCGTGTCGGCGCGAGCGCCAAGCCCCGGCCCTATGTGCTTGAGACTGCCTTGTTCGCCGACCTCGCGCTCGTCAAGGCCCACACCGCCGACCCGTTCGGCAATCTGACCTATCGGCGCACCGCGCGGAACTTCAACCCGATGATGGCCCAGGCCGCCCGTTTCACGATCGCGGAGGTGGACGAACTCGTGGACGAGCCGATCGACCCCGACATCGTGCACACGCCCGGCAACTATGTGGATCGGGTCGTGAAGACGGTCAGCGAGAAGAGGATCGAGCAGCGGACGGTGCGCGAGGGCTGATCATCCATCGAGGCTCAGTCACTCGACACTGTTTCGGCACCATCCGGCCGGCGTGATCGGCGGCTCGCCCGCGGATGCCGGCGCGATTCTGGGCGTCCATCGGTTGGCTCAGCCCATCATCTGCACCACGAGCTTGTACGCCGCGACGATGACATTCATCACGCCCTCGCCCGCGATGAGCCCGGACGCAACCGCGAAGACCAGCGCCGCGCACTGCTTGGGCTTGAGCTTGCGCCAAAGGACCAACGCCATCGAGCCCGCGAACATCGCGATCGGGTAGGCGGGTGGCACGATGAACGCGATGCCGATTGCCAGCGCGCTGGGCGTCCACGGCGCCGCTTTAGGCGACAGTTTGCGGATGATCGGCATCGCCGCGCCGAACAGCAGGCCGCACAGGATCGCGACCGGCGCGTGCGGCGGGAGCGAGTCGAACCCGTTACTCAGGACCTCCGCGACGCCGCGCCACGCGTGGGCCGCGGGAGCCGGGTACTCGGGATCGTTGCCAATGTCGTACGCCTGGTCGAACAACCAATAGACGGGCACGACGACGACGATGCCCGCGAGGATGCCCACGCACTGGGCGATGATCTGCTTGCGGGGCGAGGCACCCAGCATCCGCCCCGTTTTCAGGTCGTGCATCATGTCGCCCGCCTGCGAGGCCCCCGAGCCCGTCACCGCGGCGGACATCAGGTTGGTCGCCAATTGCCCCGGCGCGATGCCCGCGAACACGAGCTGGGTCACCTTGCCCATCCCGCCCACCGGGTTGATGTCCGTCTCGCCCGTCGAGCGCACCGCGATCGCAGCGAGCACCGCCGACATCGCGACCGCGATCAGCGTCATCCAGAAGGGGATCCCGAACACCAGCTCCATCACCGTCACCGCCGCGATCGTGCCGAGCCCGAGCCCGCCGATCCACCACGAGTTGGGCACCCGCATCTCTTCGGGCTCCAGGTCGCCCGCGTCCACTGCTTCACCCGCGGGCCGGCGTTTGAATGTGTTCAGGATCGTCCGCCACGACAGCCCCAGCGAGGTGAGCGCGTCGGCGACCATGATCGCCACGCCCGGTCAGAGAAGCCAGCCCTGCACACCCGTCCTGGAGTTGAAGACCACCGGCTGCGCCGTCCACGGCTCGTGCCCGCCCACGATCGACCCGAGCAGCCCGCCCCCGTTCATCACCCAAGGGCCCAGCAGGCCCCAGCCCACGATCGCGCCCGCGAAGATCGAGATGCCGATCCGCGGGCCGACCACCAGCCCCGCCCCCGTCATCGCGGGCGTCGCCAGCGGATAGAAGCCCCACTTGATCAGCACGGCGCACGCGAGCACGAACGCGGGTGTCGTCGCCTCCGCGGCGAGCGCGTCGTACCCCTGCCCGCCCGTCACCAGCGAAAGCGGGTTGCTGAAGTACCCCGCGATGGGTGCGTACGCCTCGAACCAGTCCGTTGTGAGGACGACGATGATCGCGGCAATGACCGCCCAGATCAGCAGCACGCGCGCCTTGCGCACCGCCTCCTTGCCCTCCGCGAAGATCGAGACCAGCGTCTCCGCAGTGGCCGTCCCCGTCGGGAAGCGGAGCTTCTCGACCACCACCATCTGTCTGCGCAGCGGCACCGCGTAGAACACACCCAGGAACCCGACCGCGATCATCCACAGCGTGAGCTCGAGGTAGGAGAGGTGCTTGGCGTTGTCCCCGTCCAGCATCGCGAGCGCCGGGATCGGGGCGAGCAGGCCGCCCGCCGACGCCATCGCACCCGCGGCGGAGCCCGAGGTCTGCGCGATGTTCGTCTCCAGCACGCCGAACGAGCGGGTCTTGAGGGCCTGGTGCAGGAACGCCCAAACCGCGAAGCTGAGAATCGCCGCGATGATCGAGCCGCCGAACGACCATCCGATCTTCAGGCCCAGCGAGATGTTCATCGCCCCGACGACGCCCCCGATCGCGCACCCGGTCAGCACAGCGCGGAGCGTCAGTTGCGCCTCGCCGGACTGCGGGAAGTAGATCTGCTCCTCGTCCAGCGCATCCGCGACGGCTGGTTCCCCCGTGCCCGTATCGGTGGTCTTCGATGCCATGGCTGCTCCGGATCGTGTCGGTTCCCCACGAGGGGGGGCGCACCCGCGAGACCTTACCGGATCCGCCCGCGTTCTGCCGCGCCGGAACCGGCATCCCGACCGGGCTCGCCCCAGCCTGACGCTGCAGGAAGGCTCTATCCTCGCACCATGACAAGCCCTACCCCACGCCCATGCACCGTCCGCGACATCACCATCGCCCGGGGGTGTCCCCTCACGATCATCGCCGGCCCCTGCATGTTTGAGTCGCTTGATTTGGGCCTCGAGGTCGGCCGCGTCTTCAAGCAAGCCTGCGACGCACTGGGACTCGCCTACATCTTCAAAGCGAGCTTCGACAAGGCCAACCGCTCCAGCGTCGCCTCCGCCCGGGGGCCGGGCATCGAACAGGGTCTCGAGTGGCTCTCCGCGGCGCGCGATGAACTGAGCGTCCCCGTCACGACGGATATCCACGAGCCCGCCCAGGCCGGGCTCGTTGCGCGGGTCGTGGACATGCTCCAGATCCCCGCGTTCCTGTGCCGGCAGACCGACCTGCTCGCCGCCGCCGGTGAGGCCGCCGCGGAGCACGGTCGGGCGGTCTCGGTCAAGAAGGGCCAGTTCCTCTCCCCCCGCGAGATGGCGGGCCCCGTCCGCAAGCTCGCCGAGGTCGGCTGCGAGAATGTCCTGCTCATCGAGCGGGGCACTTTCTTCGGCTACCACCGCCTCGTCAACGACTTCACGGGACTGGGCGACCTGCTGGAACTCGACTGTTCCGCATTCAGCGACAAAGGGAGCCCCCCCGTCTGCTTCGATGTCACGCATTCCACTCAACTCCCAGGCTCGGGCGAGCAGACGGGCGGACGGCGCGAGCGTTCGCCCCTGCTCGCCAATGCCGCGACCGCCGCGGGCGTGCACGCGCTGTTTATCGAGGCCCATCCCGATCCGGCCACCGCGATGAGCGACGGCGCGACACAGCTGCGCTTGGACGAAGTAGCGGGGGTGCTGGAGCGGGTAGCGAAGATCCGGGAGGCGATCGCATGAACACGATCGAGCGACCACGGTTCTCAGATTTCCGCATGCCGGGCTGGCCAACCTATCTCGGGTTGTTGCTCTTTGTGGGCGTGTTCTGGGGGGCGATTCACTTTGGTGTCGGCATGCCTTCGAAGCGCAGTGGGGGCGGTGGCTCGCTCGCGGGTTGGGGGCTGCTGATCGGTGTTGGTCTTGCGTTCGCAGCCCTGACGGCACTGGATAAGAAGCTGTATCTCGACAAGAAAGCGAAGCGGCTCCGTGAGTTCGGCTTTGAAATGAAGCGCTTTGAGATCGAAGACATCGACGACGAAGACGATCTCGTCATGCTCGGAGTGCTCGGGGGAATGGAACCAGAAGGGCTCGGGCCCAGCGTGATCGAGCGATGGGGTGAACTCGTCGACGCCGCGCGTCGCACCTTTGTCGGCGTTGCCCATGTCTCGGCAGGAAAGTCGGAGCAGTCGTTCGTATTCGTTCTGACGAAGTCGGAGTGCGATCTTCCGGCGTTTTCGCTGGGTCGCGAGGTCCGTCAGCGCCGCAAAGCTCTCGCGAAGCACGGGATCACCCCGCTCGAACTCACGCACGAGGCGTATTCGAAAAAGCGGTGCGTGTTCGCGCTGGAGGATTCGCCCGATCGAGAAAAGCTCGGACTTACCTTGGAGTCACTCGGCGATCTGTTCTTCGTTCCAAAAGCAAGGGCACATCCGCTGACGCTCGCGGAGGACCCGGGCAAGCACGAGCAGTGGGCGTTCGCGCGCGGGTGGCTCGCGTACGCGGAGCGTGGGCGGCCGAAGGCGGAGCCATTGATTCATGCCGTCGAACTCGCGCACACGGTTGCCGAGGCGCTCGAGCGTGCCGCGCCTCAAGGCGAGCACCATGAAGTTGATGCTCCGGGAAACCGGCAGAATCTGTGACAGGCACGCGTTCCGTGGGCATCAACGCTCATCCCGGAACCCGATGGGCGGGTTTCGAGCCGAGGTGAGCGATGATGATGAAGATGTATCGAGTTGCGGTTCTGGTTTTCACGGCGGGCGGTATCGCAGCCGTTTCAGGATGCCAATCCGCACCCCGCGAAGAACGAGCCGCGGTGCCCGAGACGGAGCCGACGCTTTCTCCCGAGAACGAGGCGCTCCGCGCGGCCCTGCTCGATCTCAAGCAACGCGATCAGGCAGCTCGCGCCGCGATGATCGAACTCATGCAGCGTGCCACGCCCAACGAAGGAGGCGGATTCCAAATCTCGACCGAGGACTACAAGATCATGCAGGCCGTGCAGGAGATCGATGCCGAATCCACCGCGTTCCTGAAGAGCATGGTCGCCGAGCGTGGGTGGCCGACGATCTCCGAGATCGGCGAGGACGCCGCCGGCGCGGCATGGCTGCTGGTGCAGCACGCGGACGCGGACCCCGCCTTTCAGGAGCAGGTGCTGGAACTCCTGGAGCCGCTCGTGGAAGCGGGGGAGGCCAAGGGGGCGCACTTCGCGCTGCTGACGGACCGGGTGCTACTTGCGAAGGGCGAGAAGCAGGTCTACGCGACACAGTTCGAGACCAGCCCCGATGGGAAAGTCATGCGTCCCAGAGCAACGGTGGATTGGGAAAATGTCGAAGCCCGCCGCGCGGCGGTTGGGCTCCCAACGCTCGAGGAGTACGGAGAGAGCATGACCGAGACCTACGGGGGCGCCGTCGAACTCGTCCCAGCCGACATCGCATCCGGCAGCGAGGATTGATC
Organism: Phycisphaerales bacterium UBA7812; assembly: GCA_002480345.1. Classification (GTDB taxonomy): domain Bacteria; phylum Planctomycetota; class Phycisphaerae; order Phycisphaerales; family UBA1924; genus UBA1926. The sequence goes on from DLBY01000179.1 coordinate 64,847, forward strand.
ACAAGGCTGCCGGCGCGAGTTTCGTTCAAGGCCTGATCAGCGTGAACCCGAGGGAACATCACGCAAAACGAAAGCCGCGTCCCGACCCGGGACGCGGCTTCTTTGATTGATTCGCTCGGATCGGCGGTTAGTTCGCCGCGGCCTTGGCGGCCCGCATCCGGCTCAACGCGACCGGGCGGGCGGCGTTGTCGTCGATCGGATCGACATGCACTTTGCGACCCTGGAAGGTCACGATGCCGGCGCCCGTGCTGTACAGCGTGTCGTCGTTACCGCGCCGAACATTGAAGCCGGGCAGGAACTTCGTCCCGCACTGGCGGATGATGATCGAGCCAGGCTGGGCGGTCTGCCCGCCGTAGAGCTTCACCCCGCGGTACTGGGGGTTGGAGTCGCGCCCGTTCTTGCTCGAGCCCTGTCCCTTTTTGTGCGCCATGACAGATTCCTCAATCAGGGTCCGGGCTCGATTGCCCGGGCGGCAACGATAGGCCCCGCGCTGCAGCGGGTCGAGCGGGCACGAGTCTCCCGCACCCTCATCGGTTCTCGGACTTCTCGTCGGCTCAGCGGAGAATCCACCGGGCCTCGTCGAGTTCGGGCGTCGGGCTGTTGAGATCGCCCAGCACGCCCGGCATCGCGTACCGGAGCATCCGGCTCTTCCGCAGGACCTTCCGAATCCGCTCCCCGGTCTCGGGGTCAGAAACGAAGAAGGGCTCGCTCTCGCCGCTGAATCCCGCCGCGAAGACCTTCAGCTCATCGACCGTGACATCCGGGAGACGCCAGACAACAAGGCCTCGGCGGGTGTTCTCGACACCCTGGAGCAGGGTGCTCACGATCGACAGCTGGTCACGGAGCAGGGGATCGTCGAGCATGTCCATGATCTCGCGGGTGACCTCCGCCGGGACACCTCGGCCCGATCGCACAAGGTGCCCCTTGTCTGTCGCGAGTTCGAAGAGCGGGGCGAGCATCCGGTCTTGACCCGAGTTGTTCGTCACCCGGTAGGTCAGGAACGCGTACCAATGCGCGTTCCCATCGTCGTCGGTCAGACGGGCGAGCCGGAGCGGTTCGGGCTTGAATTCGAACTCCCACCGCGTCGGGACGGGGTCGGGTTCCGGGACCGCACTGGCCGTCGGAGAAACAGCCAGCGACGCGAGCACGGCGCCGAGCGCACAAACGAGTTTCATGATCCGGGACATGGGGCGATCAGCCATCGCGGGCGGCTCCTGCGTCGAGCGTTCGTGTGCCGAGAACCGCACTGCGGCCGTGCGGTCGGGTCATGCTGATGTCGGTGCGCACAAGGCGACCCGGCATCGGGAACGGTACGGTAGTGTATCCGGCAGTCTCACGCCGTCGGATTGCGGTGATTTTGGGTCCCGCCGGAGCAACCATGACCGCGATGCACGACACCCCGACCCAAGCCGACTCCGGCCGCGCCGAGGGCTCGCCGGTCCGGAGGGTCTCCGGGAAGGACCTGGTCGCCGCAGCGGGCCGGCTCACCGGAGGAATGACTCCGAATCCGGCTCGCGCCGGGAAGGCGTTCATCGACCGGGCCCGTGCGCACGGGATCGATCTTCGGCACTTCTGGGCATCGTTTCCGGCGCCCGGCATCGCATCGCAAGCCGCGTTGATTGTCCCCCAGGTCGGGCGAACGGCGATGATCTTCCTTTCCGGGGCGGGCCCATCGCGGGTCTGCGGGGATGCCCAGCGCCAGTTGACGGACCGCGTCGCGGTCCTCCGTGCGGCGTTCGAAGGCGTCGAGCAGGATCTCGGTGAGGCTGTCCAACTCTTCCAAGCGTTGCCCTCGCCCGAGGAGAACTGGGCGATCGAAGCTTTTCAAGCCTCGGGGATGACCCGTCTGGGGGATCTCGCCTACCTCAAGCGGCCGTTTGCCCTCCGCTCGGAGGAGGGAACGACCGATTGGCCCCGGGGGATCACGGTGCGCCGGATCGGGAACCTGGGGAATCCCGATGAGCACGCGGCCTTGGCGCGGGCGCTCGTGCGTACATATGAGGGTACCCTCGATTGTCCCGGTCTGTGCGCGCTGCGTTCGGTCGACGATGTCATTGAGTCGCACAAGTCCGCGGGGAGTTTCGAGCATGCCCATTGGTGGCTGCTCGAAGCGGACGGTGAGCCCGAGGGATGCGTGCTGCTCTCGCCTTCATTCGAGACCCGGAGCCTGGAGTTGGTGTACATGGGGCTCGGACCGGCGCTGCGGGGCAAGGGGCTCGCGAGCCGTGCGCTGCGGTTTGCCATCGCTCGTGCGCAGCGGCTGGGCCTCGACGACATCTCGTGCGCCGTAGATCTGATCAATGAGCCGGCGCGTGCCGTTTACGCTCGTCTGGGTTTCACGGAATTCGCGCGGCGCGTGGCGTTCGTGCGCGCATCCGCGTCGAATCCGGGGGCGTGAACGCCGAGTTTTCCACAGGTTTTCGTCACCAGATCGGTGGCGTGAAGAACTTCTTTTTTGTGTCGCTAAGTCCTGCAATTCCGAGGGCAAACGCGCTTGTTCCCGCATGTGCGAAGCGCTTTGAGGTCGCGACGCCCCGGTCGATCGGCTAGTGTTGTCGGACCGCCTGTGGGAGTTCGGGCGGGCATTCGTGGGACGCGAAAACAGCTGGAATTCTCGGTGTTTTCGCTGCGTTTACCGGAGGTCGACGCATGGACCTGACACGCTTTGCAACGAGAAGTGGGCGACACCGCGCTATCCGAAATGATCCGGGGCTCTGTGAAAGCCGTTCACTTGTCGGTGGTATGCGCGGGTCGGTCGGCGTTGTTCATGCGGGCGGCTTCGTGCTTCGAGCGGGTTTGTGATGTGATCGCGGGGTGCGTGGTTCGGGCGTGACCACTCTCTGTTGGAGAGTCGTGCCCTCCGGAGCTACGCGGGGAACTCAGCCTTACGACGGTTTCGTGCGACGGAAGGACGCAGGGCGTCCCGGGCGATCCTCGTGCCTCGACTCCGAGGTGTTGGGAATGCCGCGTCGCCGTCGAGCAGACAGGATGTCTCATGGAGCAGCGGTTCAGAGCGAGAGCAAGCGGTGGGGCAGCGGGGAGAGAGCGCCCCGGCTCGGATGGACGCACAGCAGATCGTCGTCGGGTGAGTCGGAGCGACTCGGGCGATCGTCGCGGAGAGGCCGATCAGATTCTCGACCGCCTGAGGGACGCGGTCGGGCGTGATACCGTCGCGCGGTACTTCGGCCGTTCGGCGCAGGTTCAGATCGACGGTGATCAGATTCGCGTCAGAGCGGCGTCGAGGTTCGCGGTCGAGATGATCGAGCGGCGCTTTGGTTCGGCGTTGCGCGACGCGACGGGCTCCAAGTCGTTGCGATTCGAGGTCGCGCCCCCGCCTCAGCCCGAGCGTGCACCGGGGAAGGACGCCGCGGGGCGTGGGCCGGAGCGTCCCGGATCACCGGGCGCCTCCGTGCGGGCTCCCCGGCCATCAGGGGCGTCACGGTCGGGCGACCCTGCGCAGACGCTCGAAAACTTCGTGGTCGGGGCGTGCAATCGTTTCGCGGTCGCGGCGGTGGCTCGGCTCGCAGAAGAGAGCGCCGAGCCCGCGGGCCCGGTCTTCGTCCACGGACCGTGCGGCGTCGGGAAGTCGCACCTGCTGAACGCGGCGGCGAACCGATTCCGGGCGACGCGTCCCGGTTCGCGGGTCCGGGTGGTGACCGCGGAGGCGTTCACCAACGAGTACATCGGGGCGATCCGCTCGAACACGATCGAGTCATTCCATCGGGCGTATCGGCGCGTCGACCTGCTGTGCATCGACGATATTCACTTTCTCGCGACCAAGAGCGGGACGCAGCAGGAGCTGCTGCACACCTTCGATCATCTTTGCGGCTCGGGCGGACGCCTTGTGCTTGCGTCCGATTCACACCCCGGCACCGTGCGTCAGTTCAGCGAGGCGTTGGTTTCCCGGTTTGTGTCGGGCTCACTGGTGAAGGTCGACACGCCGGACCCCGAGACACGCCGGCGTCTTCTTGTTCATTTCGCACGCCGTTCCGGGATGTGCCTCTCTCGCGAGGCGATGGGGGTCGTCGAGGCTTCTGTTGTCGCGGGAAGCGCGACGCGGGGCGTGTCGGTCCGGGATCTCTCCGGAGCGATCACCCGATTGCGGGCCTATCGGTTGGCGGTCGGGGCGCCGGAAGCAGCTGAGATCACGGCATCTGATGTCGTCGCGGCGATCCGTGCCCAGGGCGGCGTGGTGCCGGGGGATGGCTCGCTTCCGCATCCCGTGGGGGAGCTCCGGACGAGACGGCCCGTCTCCATGAGCGCCGTGATCGATCGTGTCTGTGAGTCGCTCGAGGTGACGCGGGACGAACTCGCGGGCAGCGGGCGGCATCCACGCGTGGTGCTGGCGAGGGCGGGCGTGACCTGGTTGGCCCGCCGCTTGACGAGGCACAGCTACCCGGAGATCGCGCACGCGATAGGCCGGCGGAATCACTCGACGGTGATCACCGCTCACAAGCGGATCCAGAGGCAGATCGATGCCGGCGATCTCGTCGGTGTGGGGCTCGCGATTGACGGGGAACCCGTCTCCGTGATGCTCGACCGGATCGCCGCGACCCTGCGAGACTCGGCCTGATTGATATGCTGGCGCATCCCGCCCGGTCGGCTGGGCGGCGTGGTTGCGACGGGTGAACAGGAACATCGATGGGTTCGCAGGAAATCCCCCTGAGCAAGCCGGACCTCTCTCCGCTCGAGACGAGCCTCGTCATGGAGGTGATGCAGAACGAGCGGCTCGCGATCGGTCCGATGACCGAAGAGTTCGAGGAACGCGTTGCGGCGTATGTGGGGACACGGCATGCGGTCGCGGTCAACTCGGGGACCAGCGGCCTGTTTTGTGTGTTGAAGGCGGCGGGCGTCGGTCCGGGTGACGAGGTCATCACGACGCCGTTTTCGTTCGTTGCGTCGACGAATGTGATCCTGCATGCCGGTGCGAAACCCGTGTTCGTCGACATCGAGCCGGTGAGCCTGAACATGGACCCGGGATTGATCGAGCGGGCGATCACGCCTCGCACGAAGGCGATCCTCGCGGTCGAAACCTTCGGCAATCCGATGCACATGGATCTCTACGCGGAGATCGCGAGGCGGAACGGGCTCGTGATGGTCGAGGACTGCTGCGAAGCGCTGGGGGGTGCCTGCAAGGGACGCAAAGCGGGGAGCTTCGGGGCTGCGGGTGTGTTCGGTTTTTATCCGAACAAGCAGGTCGCGACGGGCGAAGGCGGGATGATCGTCACGGACGATGACGAGATCGCCTCACTCTGCCGGAGTTTGCGCAACCAGGGACGAGGCTCGGACGCGGTCGCGAAAGCGGGATGGCTCCGGCACGAGCGGCTCGGTTATAACTTCCGGATCAGCGAGTTGCAGGCCGCGGTTGGCGTGGGGCAGATGCGTCGAATCGACGAGTTGATCGAAAAGCGAGCCTTCGTGGCGAGGGCGTACATCGAGAAGCTCAGCGGGATCCCGGATCTCGTTCTCCCGACGGTTGATCCGCAGACAACGATGAGTTGGTTCGTGTTCGTGCCCAGGTTGGGGGTCGAGTTCAGTCGCGAGGAGCGGGACGGTCTCATCGCTGGGCTGCGGAACCACGATATTGGGTCATCTGACTATTTCCCGTGCATTCACGAAATGCCGTTTATTCGATCTATGTTTGGGTCTTCGCCTCCATCGATGCCGATCGCGGAGTCGATTTCGAGCCGGACCTTGGCGCTCCCGTTCTATGGGGGCATGACGATGCGGGACATCGATCTGGTGGTGCAGACGCTCGAAGTCCTTCTGGGCCGGCAGGCGTTCGGGCGAGGCCAATAGAGAACACGGTTCTGTGCCTGAACGGGGTGACTCGGGTAAGGGAGGGGTCCTACTATCCCGGCCCGGCGCGACGCCGTTGTTTTCACGACCCGAGGTGACCCATGCCCAATGTCTGCTATTTCACCGGAAAGAAGACCCGCTTCGGCAAGCGTCGCGCGTGGCGTGGCCAGAAGATCAGCAAGGGCGGTTTCGGTCTCAAGCCGACCGGGATCACGCGCCGGACCTTCAAGCCCAACCTGCAGAAGGTGAATGCCGTCGTCGAGGATGAGAACGGCAACAAGCACGCGAAGAAGATCAAGGTTTCGACGCGTGCGATCCGCAGCGGGCTGGTGGTCAAGCCGCTGAAGCGCAAGTACGGCTACACCCGCGATCAGAAGCAGCAGGACTGATCCGCACCGCATCCGTGCTGAGGGTGCGTCGAGCCTCCTTCGCGAGCTCCTGACACTCGTAGAATTGGTTGAACCCGCTCCGGTTCCGGCTGCGATCCGTGTACGATGGGTCGGAAGCTGTCGTCGCGCGGCGGATGCTTGCTGCGCAACAAGGAGGCTGTCGGGTGCTGTGTGATCGGTGTGGCGACCGAGAAGCGACGATCCACGATGTGAGCATCGTGAAGGGCGAGGTGCGCGAAACGCACTTGTGCGAGCGGTGTGCCGAGGAACTCCAGGCCGGGCAGGCAAAGAACGCGACCCTCGGTGAATGGCTCGCGGGGCTCGGGATGATGGTTGCGGATGCACCGAAGTTCCCCGCGCCGCCGAAACCCGGTCGCGCGCCGGCGTGCCCGACCTGCGGGATGCGATTCCTCGACTTGCGCAAAACGGGGCTGGTGGGGTGCCAGGATTGCTACGAGACCTTCGAGACGAGGTTGACGCCTCTGCTGCGCAAGGCGCACGACGGTGGGGCGCGTCACACCGGTAAACATCCCGCGTTGACCTCCAAGCGTGAGGTCATCCGCGTGAATGACGCGGCCGAGCCGGCGGCGCGGGAACACGATTCGGAGAGAACGCCCGAGACCGTTGAGGAACGGATCGAGGCGCTGACGCATCAGCTCGCGCTCGCGATCGAAGCGGAGAACTACGAGCGAGCGGCGCAGATCCGTGATGAACTCGCGGATCTGACCGGTGACGGAGGCTTGGGCGGGTTCGGCGCGAGCGGGAATGAGCCCGGCGGGAGCGGTGCGTGAACGGTGGGGGCGAACAGGCAGGTATGCCCTGGGACGCGACGCGTATCCCTGAACTCTGCGTTCGCCGGGCGGAGTGGCTGCGGGGCGAGGGCGAGGCGTCGGATGTGGTCATGTCCAGTCGCGTCCGTCTCGCTCGGAATCTCGACGGCGTGAAGTTCATGCCCCGCGCCGAGCGGGGAGAGCGGGACCGGGTCCTTGGGCTCTGCAAGGCGGCGATCCTCGACAGCGAACTTTCGCCGCGAATGCTCTGGGTGGATCTGCACACGACAGGAAAGGCGGAGCGGCAGCTTCTCGTCGAGCGGCAGTTGATCAGTCGCCCGCACGCGAGGGGCAAACTGTCCACCGGGAGCGGCGGGACCGAGGAGCCGCGGGGTGTTGCGGTGGGGCTCCCCGAGGAGCAGTTCGCGATCATGGTCAACGAGGAGGACCATCTTCGCATTCAGGCGATGCGGTCCGGCTTGTGCCTCGGGGAGGCATGGCAGCATGCGGACGCGATCGATGACGAACTCGACAAGCGTCTGGGATATGCCTTCAGCGAACGGTTCGGCTATCTCACCGCGTGCCCGACCAACCTCGGGACGGGCGCGCGGTTCAGCGTGATGCTGCATCTGCCCGCTCTCAAGATGACCGGCGAGATCGAGAAGGTCCGGCATGCGGCGGAAGATATGGGGCTGGTCGTCCGAGGGTTCTACGGCGAGGGGTCCGAGGCCTTTGGGGATTTCTTCCAGTTGAGCAACCAGGTCACGCTCGGGAAATCCGAAGCAGAACTGCTCGGGGTCATGCAGCGGGACATTGTCCCGAAGGTCGTCGAGTATGAGCGTCGCGCGCGCGATGTCTTGCTCGCAAACCGCCGGCGGATGACGGAAGACCAGGTCTACCGAGCGGTCGCGATGCTGCAGTCGGCTCGTTTGTTGACGGTTGAGGAAGCGATGAACGGCCTGAGCCGAGCGAGGCTGGGGCTCCAGGTCGGGCTCGTGCACGGGATCGACCCGGAGGCGATCGCGTGGCTCATCCTGCGTATCCAGACCGCCCATCTTGAGCTGATGCACCCAGACGCCGCGGATCCCGGCGCGCGGAACGCGGCGCGAGCGGACCTGGTTCGTTCGACGATCACGGGCTCCACCGGTTCATGATGAGGGATGGTCACCCAGATCGCGACCACGGCAAGTCGGGCCGGTTTGTTTGGCCTCCCCGAACCACCGAGGGGGCACCCGACGACGATTCAGGCATCGCGTCACGGGACGCCGACGAGACCGGTCTCGCACTCGAGCAGAATTTTCTCGCGGAAGATGCGTCGGGCACGCTGAATGAACAGGCGCCACCAGGGCGGTGGTCGTTCATCGAACAGCGGCTGTTGGGGGCGTCGCCCCCAGTGCTCCCGGCCGGGTGGTGCGGAGAACCCCACGGAGCGGCTTGCCCCAGGTGTGCGGGGACTGTCGGCGCCGGGGAGGTGGACGATCAAGGGTGCGGCTCGTGCCGAGGAAAGCGGGTGCGATGGGATGCGGCGGTCCGTGTCGGACCATACACAGGCGTGTTGCGCACCGCGGTGATGTCGTGCAAGTACCGCGCCGACCGGCAGAGCGGAATCGCGTTGGGAAGGCTGCTCGGGCAGCGTGTTCGTGAGCGGTTGGTGGCCATCGGCGGCACGAATCTGGACCCGGTCGTCGTTCCCGTTCCGGCAACGCTCCGCCGACGGTTCTCGAATGATGGCGTGGATCACGCGATGGTCCTGGCGAGGTCGGTCGCCGAGGAGTTGGAAGTTCGGGTGAGCCCGCTTCTCCGCCGGAGAACAGGTGCTCGACAAGCGGCCGCGACGAGCGTGGCTGCACGGGCCAGAAATGTCCGCGGCGCTTTCCGCCTGCGGAGCCGGCTGCAACCGCCCGAAACAGGTGTGCTTGTTCTGGTGGACGATGTCCGGACGACGGGGGCCACCGCGTCCGCGTGCATCGGGGTGCTCGCGCAGGCCTACCGCGAGTTCGCGCAACGGGAGCGGGAAGCGGATGGCGCAGCGCCGATTTTCTTGCTCGCGACGGCGGGCGTTTCAGAGCGTCGAAGGGGCTCTGCGGCGTCGGAAGGGGCCTCCCGGGGCGATGGCGGTCCGCCGGAAGCAAAATCGTGAAGAACTTTGACCCCGCAAGCTTGACGGCAACTCGGTGCGCGCTATCTTTCCCCTGCCGCTCAACGCGGCGTCTTTCGTCTCAGGGAGGTCCGGTTTTCCGGGTTTTCCCCTCTGGCGAAGCGTGAAGCGGGTTCGGGCGTGATGCCCGGCCCCTTCGGGCACCTTGGCAAGTGAACAGTTGGGTCCACCGCGAGAGCGCGCGGAGGCATCACCGGTTACACGGCCGGGACCCTGCCTGGGGTCGGATGTCCTTCGTCAAAAAGGCCGCCGGGAACTTCACCCGGTGTCTTTGGCGTTCTCGTGCAAGATCAGCCCCTGTCGTCATCTTTCGGGATGATGGCAGAGATCTTTGAACAGCCAAATTAGCATGGTGGCATCGCGAGCGTCCTTCGGGGCAATCGCGGTGATCAACATCGTCCCCGGGAGAGATTCCTCCCAATGGGGGCGGACCGGCCCCGTTCCCCCTCGGCAAGAGGCATGGGCGGGGTAAGTCAGGTCGCTTCACTTGAAATGACTCGGAGGGCTTTGCCTTCCGGATCGACGAATATCAATTGAAGAGTTTGATCCTGGCTCAGATTGAACGCTGGCGGCATGGCTAAAACATGCAAGTCGAACGACACAGTGGCGAAAGGGCGAGTAACGCGATCGAACGTACCCCGAGGTGGGGGATAGCCTTTGGAAACGAAGGGTAATACCCCATGTCCTCTCAGGAGAAAAGCTCCGGCGCCTTGGGAGCGGCGATCGTCCTATCAGGTAGTTGGTGAGGTAACGGCTCACCAAGCCGAAGACGGGTAGCGGGTGTGAGAGCATGACCCGCCGCATCGGGACTGAGACACTGCCCGGACTCCTACGGGAGGCTGCAGCGACGAATATTCCGCAATGGACGAAAGTCTGACGGAGCAATGCCGCGTGTGGGATGAAGCCCCTTGGGGTGTAAACCACTGTCAGAGACTACTAATACAATGAAGAATCTCAAAGGAAGGGCCGGCTAACTTCGTGCCAGCAGCCGCGGTAATACGAAGGGCCCGAGCGTTAATCGGAATCACTGGGCTTAAAGGGTGTGTAGGCTGTTTTGTAAGTATCTTGTGAAATCCCAAGGCTCAACCTTGGAACTGCTGGGTATACTGCAAAACTTGAGGTCGGTAGGGGCAGCTGGAACAATAGGTGGAGCGGTGAAATGCGTAGATATCTATTGGAACGCCAAAGGCGAAGGCAAGCTGCTGGGCCGAATCTGACGCTGAGACACGAAAGCGTGGGTATCGAACGGGATTAGATACCCCGGTAGTCCACGCCGTAAACGATGTACACTAGTTCGAGAGGGCTCTGACGCCAGCTTGGACGAAGCTAAAGTGTTTAGTGTACCGCCTGGGGAGTACGGTCGCAAGACTAAAACTCAAAGGAATTGACGGGGGCTCACACAAGCGGTGGAGCATGTGGCTTAATTCGAGGCAACGCGAAGAACCTTATCCAGGGTTTGACATGTATGGATTAACTTTCCGAAAGGAGAGCCACACTCTTTGAGTGGAACATACACAGGTGCTGCATGGCTGTCGTCAGCTCGTGCTGTGAAGTGTCGGGTTAAGTCCCTTAACGAGCGAAACCCCTATCGTTAGTTGCTAACAGGTAATGCTGAGGACTCTAGCGAGACTGCCGGTGTCAAACCGGAGGAAGGTGGGGATGACGTCAAGTCCTCATGGCCTTTATGCCCTGGGCTGCACACGTGCTACAATGCGGCGTACAGAGCGAAGCGATACGGTAACGTGGAGCAAATCGCAAAAAGCGCCGCCCAGTTCAGATTATGGTCTGCAACTCGACCATATGAAGTCGGAATCGCTAGTAATCGCGTATCAGCTACGACGCGGTGAATATGTTCCTGAGCCTTGTACACACCGCCCGTCAAGCCACGAAAGTGGGGGGCA
>DLBY01000080.1 GCA_002480345.1 Phycisphaerales bacterium UBA7812
ATCCGGCGCGCGGGCGCTGGAAGCGCCCGCGCGGGTCGAGGGATTCACCTTCGCGGTGTTCGGGGATCGTGTGCCCGGTTCGGACGGTGGGCTGGAGATTCTCTCAAGGGCGGTCTCAACGGCGAATCACCTCGGGGCGCGGTTCGTGGTGACGACTGGCAATATGGTGCAGGGGGACACGCGGCTCGACGAATGGCGGCGGCGCGTGGACGACTACCGATCGGTCCTGGCACGCCTCGAGGCGCCCTGGTATCCGGTGCGGGGCCCGCTCGACGCGGCTGTGCGCGGCGAGGGCGACGCGGCGCGGGATCGGTTGTACGCGGAGCGGTTCGGGCCCTCGGCGTACGCGTTCGAGGTCGAGTGGGCGCAGGTGATCGTGCTGCCGAGCGGGGCGCTGCGCGAGCGCGGCCCCGAGCGGGAGCGGGTTCTCGCGTGGCTCGGCGACGAGCTCGCGCAGTCGGACGCGGACCAGGTGTTCGTGATCGTGCATGCGCCGCTCTGGCGGGCGGAAGGCGGGGCGCGGGGGGACGCGTGGGACGCGGTGCACGACTTGCTTGCGGATGATGGCCGGCCCGCGCGGGTCATCTCGGGCGGGACGCTGTACGCGCGGGAGGATCCGCAGCGGGACAATGTCCGCTATTGCTCGGTGTCGATGACCGGTGCGTTCGCGTCGGAGACGCATGAGTACGCGTCGAGCCAGTCGATCGCGCTGGTGCATGTGAGCCGCGACGGGCACGAAATGACGGTGCTGCCCCACGATGCCGCGTCGTCGAGCGATTCGTTCTCGGGTCGCGATGCGGAGGCGGTTCGGGCGCTCGCGGAGTCGGGCTGGGCCTCTGTCGAGGGGTTCTTGCAGGCGGGGCCCGAGCCCGGTGATGGGGCGGCGTTCGAGGTGATGCTGGAGAACCCGACGGACTCGCGGATCCGTTACGCGGTTGAGAGCATCGCGCCCGAGGGATGGGTGCTGTCGCGGGAGCGGATCGCGGGGAGCCTCGAGCCCGGGCAGACGCTGCAGTTACCGTTCGCGGCCGAGGCGCCGGCGCTGGATTCGGAGCGTCCGGAGATCGAGGTGATGGTGACAGCGCGGTACCCGGTGTCATCGGGCGGGGAGCAGCCTGTGGTGCGTCGGCTTGCCGTTCCGGTGCGTCCTCGCGGGGCGGAATCGGCGGCGTCGGCGACGCCCTCTTCGAACGGCGTGCTCGCGTTGGACGGGCGGGGCGCGGTGCGGGTGGACCTGGGTGAGCGGCCCTGGCGGATGACGATCGAGGCGTGGGTCAAGGGGCCCGAGCCCTCGGGCAACGCGGCGGTGGTCTCGCGGTTCGCGGACGGCGCGGGGATGGGGATCGTGTGGTCGAGGCCGGGCGGGGTGCTCCCGGCGGGGCTTGTCGGGACGGCGCGGGGCGTGGTGCTCGCGGGGCTGGATGAGCCCATCGAATGGGACGCGTGGCACCATGTTGCGATGACCTACGACGGCGACGACGCGACGCTCTTCGTGGATGGTCGTGCGGTGGCGCGCGGGTCGGGTGGGGATCTCGTGGTGGGAGACGCGCCGGTGTACATCGGTGCTGAGCCCAACGATCGGGGTGATCCTGTGTCGATGTTCAGCGGGATGATCGACGAGGTCCGGGTGTCGTCGAGCGTGCGGTACGCGGAGGGGTTCGAGCCCGACCGGGTTCACGAGACGGATGCGGATACCCTGCTGCTGCTGCATTTCGATAGGCCCTACCACGGGGCGCACCCGGATGATTCGGGACGCGGGCACCACGGTTGGACGGTCGGGCGGGTGAGGATCGTGCGCGAGGATTTGGATTGACTCGAACGGGAGAGCGGATCATGGGCGGAAAGCGGACGGCGCATGCGGTCATCCTCGCGGTGGTGGTCGGCGGGGGGCTCGGGCTCGCGGGCGGGTGTGCGGGGACGACGATCGCGGTGAAAGAGAAGCTGGGGTACGCGAAGCGCGAGCAGCTGGTGGACCAGGTGCAGGACGCGCGGGACGAGCAGGAAGAGGCGCGCGAGCAGTTCGCGACCACGCTCGAGGAGTTCAAGGCGCTCACCGGGTACGACGGCGGCGAGCTCGAGAAGGTGTACAACCGGCTGAACCGGCAGCTCGAGCGGAGCGCCGACGCGGCGGACGATGTGCGCGGGCGGATCAGGGGGATCGAGAGGGTCGCGGACGCGTTGTTCAGCGAGTGGGAGCGTGAGCTGGACGAATACCAGACGGCGTCGCTTCGCCGCGCGAGCGAGGAGCAGCTCGGGGCGACCAAGGAGCGGTACGGGCAGCTGATCCGGGCGATGAAGGATGCGGAAGCTCGGATGGACCCGGTGCTCGCGGCGTTCAACGACCAGGTGCTGTTCCTGAAGCACAATCTCAACGCGCGGGCGATCGCCTCGCTGGACAGCACGGTGCTTGAGCTCGAGGGTGAGGTGACCAGGCTGATCGAAGAGATGAACGCGTCGATCGCGGAGGCGAATGCGTTTATCGAGTCGATGAATGCGGGATAGGTTTCGGGGGGCTGTCAGTCCCGATCGAGCACTTCGCGGAGTGTGGACTCGAGCCGATCGGCGTGGGCGCGCATGCCCGCGTCGGTGGGGTGGATGCCGTCGGCGGTGAGGTCGTCGGGCTCGGGGGCGGGGCGGTCGGTGGTGACGAGTTCGATCATGGCGTCGGGGTGGGCGGCGCGGAGTCGGCCGAGGGCTTCGCGCAGGGCGGCGTTCTTGGACTCGATCAGGCGTGCGAGGTCTGGACGGTCGGTGGCGCCCGGGTAACGGGGGTTCTCGACGAGGATGACCGGGGTGTCCGGGCGGGCGCCGAGCAGCGATTCAACGAATGGACCGGTGCGTTCCGCGACGCCTTCGGGGTCGAGATTCGGGAGGCAATCGAGGATGTACGCGCCGGCGTCGATCTCGGCGAGGACGGCCGCGAGCGGGGTGTCGAGTTTCCCGTTGCCGCTGAACCCGAGGTTGATGACCTCGCGGCGGAGGCGGCGCGAGAGGATGGCGGGCCACGCCATGCCGGGCCGGCTGGCGCACGCGCCCTGGGCGATGCTTGTGCCGTAGACGACGAGGGGCGGGCCTTCGAACCACTGGCTCTGCGGCGGCTTGATCGAGGCGTCGGCGTTGACTCCGAGTTCGATCGACTCGAGCGACTCGTAGAGGGGGAGATAGAGGATGAACTCGCGGGTCTTCGGCGCGAGGCCCGAGACGAGGACGGCGTCGTGCGACCCGCCTTCGGATGTCCGCCCCGTGCCGAGGTATCGGGCCCCGTCGGGGGTGAGGGTGTAGAGGTCGAGGCCTCGTACGGCGTTGTCGGTCATGTGGGGCATCGCGATGGAACCGGTGCGCCACCGTGCGTGGAGTTTGGTCGCGTCGGACGAGAATCGGATCGCGAGGCCTGCGCTGCGTCTGGAGAGGATCCAGACCGGTGGGCTGACGCGGGGGCGGTAGCGGAGCGGGAGGCGGGTGTACCGCTCGGCGTCCGCGAAGCCCGCGTTGATCACGGGGAGGGTGCTCGCGTTGATCCAGGCGTCGATGTCGGGGGACACTGGCCGCGCGATCTCGACGGGCGCGCTCGTCGGTGGCGTTTCGCTCGCGGGTGCGTTCCGTGCGCACGCGGCGAGCATGACGACGAGGGCGATGCTGCGGAGGCTTCTGATCATGGCGCGAGTCTATCGCGCCGGGACGCTCAGACCTTCCGGTCGAGGAGGCGGTACTGCACGGCCTCGGCGATGTGGGCTTCGTCGATGCCGTCCTGGTCGTCGAGGTCGGCGATGGTCCGCGCGAGTCGGCGGATCTTGTCGTAGGCGCGGGCGCTGAGGCCCAGCCCGGTGATGGCCTGTTCGAGGAGGGCGAGGGCGCGTTCGGACATGGTCGCGAACCGGTCGAGTTGTTTGCCCGAGAGGCGAGCGTTGGGGGTGTCGGGGCCCTGGCGTTCATTCATGCGCGCGCGGGCGCTCGCGGCCTGGGCGCGCATCGCGGCGGTGTCGGTTCCGCGCGGGATGTCGGCGAGTTGCTTGAATGGGACCGCGGGGGCCTCGACATGGATGTCGATTCGGTCGAGCAGCGGGCCCGAGAGGCGGGAGAGGTATTGCTCCATCTCGCGGCGTCCCACCTCGCCCGGGGCGACATCGCCCCGCGGGGTGGGGTTCATCGCGGCGACGAGCATGAAGGAGGCGGGGAAGCGGACGGTGCCGTGCGCACGGGCGATGGTGACGACATGGTCTTCCATGGGCTGGCGGAGCGTCTCGAGGACACCTCGTCCGAACTCGGGGAGTTCGTCGAGAAAGAGGACGCCCTTGTGCGCGAGGCTGATCTCGCCTGCTCTGGGGATGATGCCGCCGCCCACGATCGCGGGTGATGAGGCGGTGTGATGCGGCGTGCGCACGGGACGGTGTGTGACGAGGGCCTGACCCGGCGCGAGCTGGCCCGCGGCGGACCAGATGCGGGTGATCTCGATCGCTTCGTCGGGGGTGAGCGGGGGGAGGACGCCCGGAAGGGCCTTTGCCATCATCGTCTTGCCGGTGCCGGCGGGCCCGAGCATGACGAGGTTGTGACCCCCTGCGGCGGCGACGACGATGGCACGCTTGACGCCTTCCTGGCCGCGGACTTCGGAGAAATCGATGGGCGCCTCGGCGGTGCGGAGCATGTGGGCGACATCGGGTGCGGGCTCGGGCTCGGGTTCGATCTCGCCCGAGAGCAGGCCCATGACCTCGCTGAGGGTGCGGACGCCGAAGACATCGATGCCGTCGACGACGGCGGCTTCGGGTGCGTTGTCCTTGGGGCAGATGAAGGCTTGCATGCCTTGTTTGCGGGCCATGTCGGCCATCGCGATGACGCCTCGCACGGGTCGGATGCGGCCGTCGAGGGCGAGTTCGCCTACGAAGACGCACGCGCGGTGGTCGAGCCCCCCGGTGCGGGCGGCGAGGGTGCCCTGGGCGATGAGCATGCCGACCGCGATGGGGAGGTCGTAGAGCGGGCCTTCCTTGCGGATGTCGGCGGGGGCGAGATTGATGAGGAGGCGTCCGAGCGGGGTTGGGTAGCCGCTGTTGGCGAGGGCGGCGGTGACGCGTTCGAGCGATTCGTTCACAGCGGCATCGGGGAGGCCCACGATGTTCTGCTTCATCATGCCTCGCTCGTCGAGGTCGACCTCGATCTCGCAGGGGCTGGCGTCGATGCCTCGGAGCAGGCAGGATTCGATTCGGGCGATCATGCCGAAAGCATACCGAACTTTTGTTGCGACGGTGGGCGGGCGCGGCGGCTGCTGATGCGGATTGTGACCAGTGTTTTGTTCCTGAGTGGTCGGTGCGTGGGCGCGCTTTCTACACTCGGTCCGAGACCAGCGAATCCCCTCCACGGAGACGACACATGGAGTTGTACATCGACACCGCGAACCTGGACGAGATCAAGGCTGCCCACGATCTGGGTGTGCTGGACGGGGTGACGACGAATCCGTCGCTGATCGCGAAGGAGGGTGTCGATTACGGCGATCGGCTCGCGGAGATCTGCAAGGTGGTCGCGGGTCCGGTGTCGGCTGAAGTCATCGCGACCGAGACGGACGCGATGATCACCGAGGGGAAGATGCGGGCGGGGATCGCGGAGAACATCGTCGTGAAGCTGCCGAGCACGGTGGACGGGCTGCGGGCGTGCAAGGCGCTGAGCGACGAGGGCATCCGGACGAACATGACGCTGTGCTTCCAGCCTCTGCAGGCGTTGATGGTCGCGAAGGCGGGGGCGTACCTCGTCAGCCCGTTCATCGGGCGGATCGACGACATCGGGCTCGACGGGATGGACTTGATCCAGCAGATCCGGCAGATCTACGACAACTACGGGCTGCCGACGAAGGTTCTCGCGGCGTCGATCCGGCACTCCAAGCACATGCTGGACTGTGCGCTGGTCGGCGCGGATGTCGCGACGGTGCCGTTCGGGGTGATCAAGCAGTTCATGAATCACCCGCTGACGGATATCGGTCTCGAGAAGTTCCTCAAGGACTACCAGAAGGCGTTTGCCTGAGCGGCTGCGCCTGAACATGGAAACACACCCGTTCGCTCGCGTGGCGCGAGGCGAGCGGGTGCGGCTGTGCGTCCCCTTCGGTGCGTGAGGCCGGCACGGGCTCAGCCTGCGGCGGCCTGTGGTCGTGAGGTGAGTCGCTGGAGCAGGACCTGGCCTCGCTCGGTGAGCGCCGGTTCGTCTTTCCATTGACCACGCAGGGCGATGTGCTGATGCTGCACGAGCATGTTTTTGACATGCTCCCATCGGTCTCCGAACGCGATCCAGAGTTCGTCTTCGAAGGCCCTCCAGGCGCCGCGCTGCAGGAGCGTCAGGGCGTCGGCCAGGTGGCAGTGCTCTTTGCTGCTGAGTTCCATCGTTCTCTCCCTGCGAACCCGAGCGAGCCGCCTTCGCTTTGATGGGAAGCGGGGCGGACCGATTTCGAATGGCAGGGTGAGTAACGGTTTCGGGGCGGGATCTTGCCAGTGCTGGCAGGATTCGGGCCCGGCTTTGCGTTGTTGGTGGGGGCGCAGGTGGCGCGGAGGGCCGAGAACCTCTTCCGGGTGTCGCCCGGTGCTGCTTTCTTGGAACTGACGGCGATCTGGGCGGGTCGCGGGGCATGAAAAAACCCCGGCCGGGATGTGCCCGGCCGGGGTGGAACTCAGACGAGTGAGGGTCTGTTTGGATTACCAGCTGGAGGTGTCGATCTCGTTGCCGCCGACATCGATGCCGAAGAGGCCGCCGCGGGTCCAGCGGTAGAAGCCGAAGTGGGTGATGCTGGCACCGCCGCCGCCGCCCTGATTCGCGTTCCCTGAGTAGTCGGGGAAGTAGCGGGTATCGATCGATTGATACTCAAGCTGGGCGGGCTGGGGATCGTTGATGTCGTTGGCGTCCCAGCCGGGGTTGCCCTGGTTGCCTGCCCAGCGGATGCCGTTCTGGGTCTGCTGCTGGGCGGGGGTGCCGGTGGTGATGCGGCGGACGGACGAGTCGAAGAACTGGATGTTCACGCGGGCGGCGGGGTCGGCGTAGTAGAGCGCCTTGGTGCCCTGCCCGGCGGTGTAGTCGAATTCCTCGAAGTAGAGAGCCTTCGAGCTGGTGAACTGAACCTCGTTCATCGAGGCCTGCCCGAACGCGTTGACATCACGGACCTGGATGAGCGTGCCGTCCGCGGCGGGAGCGAGGGCCATCTGGCCGGTCGCGGGGTTGGGGCGCGAGGGCGACCACGCGTAGACGGTGGTCTGGTAGGACGAGGCGTACGCCCACTGGACGACGGTCTTCTCGTCGGTCCAGTTGCCGAACGAGTACTGGCTGTCGCCGCCCGGGAGGAGCGAGTAATCCGACCGCTCGGTGTACTCCTGGAAGTCTTGGTGGTTGACATCCATGGGGCTCACGGCGACGGGCTCGGGCTGCTGCCCGGTCATCTGGTCGATCATGAAGACATGGTTGTAGCGGCGGTGGGGCAGACGGTCGTAGTTCGGGATGATCTTGTTGTCGACGCTGCCGTAGCGTCCGGTCGCGCGGCGGAGGATGCCGGCGAGCTGGGTCTGGTGGGCCTCGAGGACGGTGGTGCAGTCGCGCGGGTTGTTGAAGTCGCGGTCGACGGGCCCGATCTGGGCGTCGAAGGTCGCGATCGCGTCGTTGTTGTTGGCGGCGTAGTTGGCGTTACCGATCGCCATCTGACGCAGGTTGGACTGCGATGCCATGACGCGGGCGGACTGGCGAGCCTTGCCCAGCGCGGGCAGGAGGATGCCGATCAGCAGCGCGATGATGGCAATGACCACCAAGAGTTCGATCAGTGTGAATGCATTCCGCTTGTTCACGGATTCCCCTTTCACTCGTGAGTCCCCGGGACGAGGGTCAGTCCCGGGTTGTTATCCATCCCCGTGAGTGGGGCCAGATTACCAGTGGTAAACGAAACATTCAAGAAGCGCTCTCGCGGTTTTTTGCTCTAATTACGCCCATTGCGGACCCTTCCGTAAGGATTGGGGCCGTTCGTGCGTGGTTCCGCGGGGGTTCGGCACGGTTGCCGGATGTTCGCGACGCCGCGCCCGATCCGGGGGGGGCTCGAACAGCATACACCGTTCGTCCCCGATTCGATACGCGTGTCAGTGTGCATTGTGATGCACGAATCCGCGAATAAATGTGGCAAACAGGATCCGGATATCGAACCAGATGGACCAGTTTCGGATGTAGAAGAGGTCGTATTGGAGGCGTTTGCGGAGGCAGGTGTCGCCTCGGAGGCCGTTGACTTGGGCCCAGCCTGTCATCCCGGCCTTGACATGCTGGCGGAGGACATAGCCCCGCTGGCGATCTCGGAAACGCTCGACGAGTTCGGGACGCTCGGGCCTGGGTCCGACGAGTGACATTTCTCCTCTGAGGACATTGAAGAGTTGCGGGAGTTCGTCGAGGCTGGTCTTGCGGAGGAAGGCGCCGAGGGGGGTGACGCGGGGATCGTCGCGCGTGGTCCAGGATGGGCTCGCCTCACGCGCGTCGGCGTGCATGGTGCGGAACTTGTAGATCTTGAATTCGTCGCTTCCGATGCTGACTCGGCTCTGCTTGAAGAGCACGCGTCCCGGGCTGGTGAACCGGATGGCGACGGCGATCGCGAAGAGGAGGGGGCTGAGGAGGGTGAGCCCGACGAGGGCGCCGGCGATGTCGATGGTGCGCTTGGTGATGCCCCCGAGACCGAGGGTGGGGTTCTCGCGATACGAGAGGATCGGCATGCCCTCGAGTTGGCCGATCTGCATGCGCTCGGGCATGTGCTTGGGGTTGATGTCGGGGACATAGCGGACATTGACGGTGAAGCGTTCGAGCCTCGCGAGCAATCCCGGGACGGCGCTGGCCTGCGCGGCGGGGACGGCGATGTAGACCGCGTCGACGGGGTAGCGGGCGATGAGGTCGTCGAGTTGGTCGAGGCCGCCCACGACCGGGCGTTCGAGGCATTGGGTGCGCGCGGTGCGGGGGTGGTGGCTGATGAAGTAGGAGACCTTGAGGCCCGTCCAGGAGTTCCGGGCGAGGGTTCGGGCGACGCGCTGCCCGAGCCTCCCGGTGCCGATGATGGCGACATGGCGTCGGTTGAGGCCGCGGCGTCGGAGTTGGCGGAGCACGAGGCGGATGGCGAGTCGCTGGAGGCCCACGAAGAAGGGAAGGGCGAGGGCGAGCGCGCCGATCTGGATGCGCGCGGGGCTGAACGCGACGGGTGCGTCGGCGGGCGGGGCGTGGTCCGCGGCGATGAGGTCGTTGCCCGCGATCCAGAGGAAGAGGACGACGCAGGCGGACGCGATCGCGGAGGCTTTGAGGACCTGGGTCTGCTCCGAGAGCAGCGGGCGATCACGCTGGGGCGTGTAGAGACGCATCGCCTGCATCACCGCGAGGGCGAGCGGGACGGTGAACAGCAGGAGGGGGTCCTTGACATAGGACTCCCAGTCCGCGGGCCAGGGCTGGTCGTAGGCGATGACGCGGACGGCCCATGCGGCGTAGGAGGCGGCGGCGATCATGAGGCCGTCGGCGGCGACGAAGAGCGCGACGAAGAGTTGGTGGCGTCTCTTGAGCATGGGCGGTCGAAACCATGACACCAGACAGGGCGGCACGGGTCAAGTGGTCGCGGAGTCCTCTCTCGGATCGTGGCTTGCGTGGGACCGCTCGCGGGCGGGATCGGCGAGGCGGCGGAGCGTTCGGGCGTCCTCGTCGGAGATCGTGTCCCTCGGGGGGGGGACGATGCGGAGTTCGACGAAGAGATCGCCCGAGCGGCCGGCGGCGTTGGTGAGGCCCTTGCCCTTCGCGCGGAGCGAGCGGCCGCTCGGTGTTCCGGACGGGATGGTCAGGCGGATGGTCTTGCCGAGTCGGTCGATGTTGACTTCGCCTCCCAGCGTCGCATCGGCGATCGAGATGTCGGCGCGGGTGGAGAGATCGAGGGCGGCGGCGTCGGGTTTGCCCGGTGCGCCCCTGGTGAGCGTCGGGTGGGGTTTGACGCGGAGTTCGAGGAGCAGGTCGCCTTGCCGTCCGTCGGGGGCTCGTTCGCCTTTGCCTTTCACGCGGAGGACGGCGCCGGCGGCCGCGGCGGGGGGCAGGGTGATCTCGACGACTTCGCCCGAGGGGGTGCGGGTCTTGACCTTCCCGCCCCGGTCGATGGTCTCGAGGTCGAGCGAGAGCGGGGCGCGGATGTCGAGGTTGCGTGGGGGTGCGGGGCGCGGCCGCGGGCCCGGGCGTTGGTTTCGTCCGCGGAAGAACGCGTCGAACATCTCTCCGATGTCGTCGTGTTCGAACCCGCCGCCCGCGAAGGGAGATGGGCCCTGTTCGACGCGTCCGGTGCGGTCGAAGCGGCGGCGTTTCTCTTCGTCGGAGAGGATCTCGTAGGCGCTCTGGAGCTGGGCGAACTTCTGCTGAGCGTCCGGGGATTTGTTCACATCGGGGTGGAGGTCTCGGGCGCGTTTGCGGTAGGCGGCCTTGATCTCGTCCGCGGTCGCGGAGCGGGAGACGCCGAGGATTTCGTAGGGGTCGTCCATCAGATTGTGACGATAGGGGGGCACCGGGTGCGCGCACGAAAAAGGGCGCCCGTGTGGGCGCCCTTTGCGGGATCGATCGGCGATGGGTTGCTCAGTCCTGTCCGGCCTCGGGGCCCTCGGCTTCCTGCTCGGGGGGCGGCGGGGGCGCCTGGACGGTGATGATCTCGGTGTTGAAGTAGAGGGTGGCGTTGGGCCCGATGCCGGCGCGGGGGACGCCGTTGGCGCCGTAGGCGAGATCGGGCGGGATGACGAGCTTGCGGACGGTGCCCTTGGTGACGCCGTCGAAGCCCTGCTTCCAGCCCTCGATCACGCGGACTTCGGAGACGGGCCAGGTGAGGGGCCAGGGCTGGCCCTTGTCGATGGAGGAATCGAACTTGTTGCCGTCGGCGGTCCAGCCCGTGTAGTGGACGAAGATGCGCCCGCCGTCGACGGGCTTGTCATCGTCGGGGTTGGCGAAGGTGATGAGCGCGAGTCCTCCGGGCTTGCGTTCGACGGATGCCCAGTCGTCGGCGCGGGTCCAGGTGTAGGACGCGGACTCTCCGGCGCCCCAGACGACGGCGCCGTTGGGGCCGTACCCGCGGTCGGCGGTGGTCATGGTGTCGCCGTCCACGGTGATCTCGCTGGTCATTTCGACGGCGCCGCCGACGCCTGTGGGATAGGGATAGGGCGTGCGGCCCTTGAACCCGTTGCCGCTGGGCGAGATGTCGAGATCGAGGGTCGCGATGAGTTCATCGCGGGAGAGGGCGGGGAAGGCCTCGGGGAGGTGGCCCATGCCGATGAGGACGCCCTTGCGTGCGTCGTCGCCCAGGATCTCGTAGGTGCGGAGGCGGTGGCCGTCCTTGTACTTGTAGATCTGCATGACCGCCTGGCGGAAGGGCTCGCCCGGGTTGTCGGCGCGGTACTGCTCGACATAGAGCGCGTCGGCGACGCCCTCGACGGGCGCGGCGGCGACGGTCATGAGCATGTCGGTGCTTCCCTCGGCGCCCTCGCCGGCTTCGGCGACGGGGGCGGAGGTCTTCCACGACCCGATGAAGGACTGGGCGACGGACTCGATCGCGGAGCTGGACCACGAGGGGGTCCAGGCCTCCCAGACTTCGTCGTACTGGAGCGGCGCGGGCTCGGGTTGGGCGTTGTCCTGGGCGATCGCGGTGCCGACGGCGAGCGCGGCGGGGATCGCGAGGAGGGCGAGTCGGTTCTGCATCGGTCGAACTCCGTTTCGGGTGGTGCCGGTGACTGGTTCGTTTCTTCCCGGGAGTCGGCGACAGGGCCTCTTCCCTGAGTCTCGGGTGGGAAGTATAGACGGGTGCGCGGGGCGTTCGGTCTTCCGGGGTCTACCCGGCGCGGGCGGCGGTGTTGCGAGTTGCGGGTGCCACGCGGTCGCGGTGGGTGGGCGGCTCAGGTCTGCTTTCGGCGGAAGAGGATCTCGACTTCAACCGGCACCCCGAGGGGGAGGGATGGGGCGCCGACCGCGGCGCGGGCGTGCGGGGCGGCGTCTCCGAAGATCTCGCCCAGGAGCAGGCTCGCGCCGTTCGCGACGGTGGGGTGGGCGGTGAACTCGGGCGTGCACGCGACGAAGCAGGTGACCTTCAGGGGGCGTTCCAGCATCTCGAGGCCGCCCGCGGCGAGGGCGGCGGCTGCGATCGCGTTGAGTGCGCACTGGCGGGCGCAGTCTGCCGCGTGGTCGACGGAGACCTCGATGGGCACGCGACCCAGCGCGAGGGGTTCCCCGTCACGGATCGGGATCTGTCCGGCGGTCTGGACGAGATCGCCGAAGACGACGGCGGGCACATACGCGGCGACCGGCTCGGGGACCGGGGGCAGGGAGAGTCCCAATGCCTTCAATCGATCGGAGTGTGTTTGGGTCATTGTTGGCTCGGTGTGGGGGCGGAGAGTGCATCCGGGTTCGTGCGTGAGTGGGCTGTTCCGTCCGCGTTGACGGAGGTGTACGGAACCGGCCGGCTTGACGGCCGGATAATAGTGTGTAGAGTCATGCTCTCTCGCGAGAGGGGCCCTTCGGGGCTGTCGCGGCGGAGCCGGGATTTGATGTCTGCCCTTATTGGTCGTCTGCGTGCGACCATCTTGTGCCTGACCGGCTTTCTGCGACGACAACTTGGAGCGATGGGACGGCCGCGAGCCGTCGTTGGTCCGGGGGGTGTTTCCCCGTGCCTCGCGTCCGGCGCGGCGTGTGCCGGGCGCACCATTCCAGTTGGCGGTGGAATCTGTTGATTTCACCCGTTGCAGAAAGGGGTCACAGATGTTGACCAAGTCGAATCGTCGTTCGGGGTTCACCCTGATCGAGCTGCTGGTGGTCATCGCGATTATCGCGCTGCTCATCGGCATCCTCCTGCCGGCGCTGGGCAAGGCCCGCCAGTCGGCGAAGCGTCTGCAGGACTCGTCGAACATCCGTTCGGTGGTCCAGGGTTTCGCGACCTTCTCGAGCGCGAACCGTGGGCGGTATCCGCAGCCGAGCCGGATCGATAACGCGAACACGACCATCAACGATGGTTTCTCGCTGCCGAACGGGATCACCTACACGGGTGTTGCCCAGAACCCGCAGGTGAAGGACACCTCGCAGAACATCTTCTCGATCCTGATCTGGGACAGCTTCAGCCAGCCTGAGGTGCTGATCAGCCCGGTCGAGCAGTCGAGCTCGTTCCGTCCGGACAATGACTACCAGCTCAGCAACCCGCAGGCGGTCATCAACGGCGGCAACCCGGGTCAGGGCGGCGGTCAGCCCGGCAGCCTGGCGCTGTGGGATCCGGCGTTCATGTCGTCGCCCACCCCCCAGGGCGGTGCGGGCAACCTGTCGTACTTCCACATGCCGATCTTCGGCGCCCGCCGCAGCCTGTGGCGCGACAACTTCGACGCGACGCAGGCGCTGGTCGGCAACCGTGGTCCGACCTACCTGCCCCGTCAGAACATCCAAGACCCGTGGCAGCTCGAGACCAACACCTCGACCGGTGACGGCTCGATCACGCTGCTGATGCACGGGAACCGGACCCGCTGGGAAGGCCTCATCGGCTACAACGATGCCCACGTGAACTTCGCGAACGACGCGGCGCCCGAGAACCTGCTGTTCACCTTCACGGGCGACAACATCGCGCAGGGCTTCCAGACCCAGCCCGACAATGTGTTCGTGAACGAGAACGATGTTAACGGCACCATGCAGGTCAATGAGCAGGATCTGAGCCAGCTGGGCGCCAACAACCGCAACGCGTTCCTCGTCATGTACAACACGGTCCAGGTCCAGGGCGACCAGGTCGTGCTTGCTGACACCAACGCGCAGCAGAGCGACAGCGCGATTCCCGGGTCGTTCCACGACTGATCCGGCGTCTCGCTGCGTTTGAGACACAGAAAAGCCCGGCCAATCGGCCGGGCTTTTTCGTGCGCTGCCTGTCGCGGGTGAGAATCCGGATCGCTTCGGTGCCGACCGATCAGGCGATCGCGGCGAGGACCTCATCGAGGTCCATCGCGTTTCCGGGCTCGCGTGCCTGGGACCAGCGGACGGTGCCGACGCCGTCGTCGGATTGCCCGATGACGACCGTGCCGCGCTGGGCGACATTGAGCTCGGCCCAATAGAGGCCGTACGCCTTGCAGACGGTGCGGTGGATGTCGCTGAGCATGGTGTTGGTGTAGCCTTCGCGTTCCGCCCACGCCTTGAGTGCGGCGAAGGAGTCGCAGGAGATGCCGACCGCGGTGGCGCCGGCGTCGTTCCAACGCTTCATCTCCTTGGAGAGGCATTCCATCTCGGTCCCGCAGACGCCCGTGAAGGCGAAGGGGAAGAAACAGAGCACGACATCGCCTTTCTTGACGGCGTCGCTGAGCGACCAATCCTCGCGGTCCTGTGTGCTGATGGTGAAATCGGGGGCGGTGTCGCCCGGTTGGATGAGGGTGTCGCGGGGGGGCAGATCGTTGGTCATGGGAGGCTCCGTTTCGTTGGTTCGAGTGATCCCGGGTCTGGTGGGGGGACCGGTGTCCGTGTTTCGCGTCTCGTGGCGCGTTTGATGCGGTCGCGCCCGGGGCGGCTCCGCGTGGGTATGCTATTCCCATGGCGACAACTGCCGGAGGATCGCACACGACGGGTCAGACGCTCGAGTCGAGGTATCGCGCGGTGCGCGATCGGATCGGGGAGGCCGCGTCGCGGTCCGGGCGTTCGGCGAAGGACATCGTGCTGGTCGCGGTGACGAAGAACGCGGAGCCCGAAGACATCCGTCGTCTGATGGAACTCGGGCACGAGGACTTCGGCGAGAACCGCGTGCAGCAGCTCGGGCAGCGGGCGGCGATGGCGGACGAGTGGCTCGAGCGGGTGCGGGTGTTGCCCGAGACGGCGGATGGTCGGGAGGGTGCCTTGCGGGCGGATCAGCTCGTGCGCTGGCACATGATCGGGCACCTGCAGCGGAACAAGGCTCGGAAGGTCGTGGACCTCGTCCGGCTGGTTCACTCGGTGGACAGCCTGCGGCTCGCGGAGGAATTGCAGACGCTGCTTCGCAAGAGCGATCGGCGGCTCGATGTGCTGCTGCAGGTGAACATCTCCGGCGAGGAAAGCAAGCACGGGTGCCTGACGCCCGCGGTGCCGGCGATGGTGGAGCAGATCGAGTCGATGTACAGCCTGCGGCTCCGCGGGCTGATGACGATGGCGCCGTATTCGGATAACCCCGAGGATGCGCGGCCGCACTTCCAGCGATGCCGGGAGTTGTTCGAGGAGCTCCGGCGTGACGGCGCGGGAGACGGCGCGTTCAACCTGCTGTCGATGGGGATGAGCGGGGATTACGCGGTGGCGGTCGAAGAGGGGGCGAACATCGTTCGCGTGGGCTCGGCGATCTTCGCGAACCGTGATTCGGGTTCAGAGTAAGCGAGACTTTGATCAGGCCATCGCGGTGGTCGCGATGGCGCGGTCGATCGGGCCGCCCCGGGCGCGCGCGGTCTGCATGTGCGCCTGGAGGTGGCGACCCGGGCAGGCGGTGCTGGCCCACTCGCGGTGGGTGTAGACGCGGTCGAGCGCGACGCGGTGCTCGTCCATCTTGGCGGCGATGAGGTGATCGAGCGTGCGCGTGGTCGCGGCGGTGGGACGCTGGTCCTCGTAGTTGCCCAGCACGAGGATGCCCAGGTTGCCCGGGTTGTAGTCCTTGACATGGGCGCCCTGCAGCGCCTCGGGGCGGCAGGCCCAGACGCGGCCTGAGGGATCGATCGCGAAGTGATAGCCGATGTCGGCCCAGCCGCGGTTGACATGGCTGTTGCGGATCGCCTCGAGCCTGCGGGCGGTGTCGTCGTAGAGGGTGCTGTAGTAGGGGCTCATTCCGTCGTGATGGATGGTGATGCTGCGGACGCGGCCCATGCGGTTCGCTCGCGAGACGATGGGGCCCGAGGTTGCCCATGTGTGCCGGTTCAGGACGGTGACGGTGTGGGGGAGCGTCCCGCGCGGGTTGGTGTAATTGGGGCGGCGGACCGGGACGCGGCCGCGATCGGCGCCGGAGAGCGGGCGGTAATCGGGCGAATCCGGGATCGGATCGCCCAGGCGGCCCGTGCGGGTGCGCGTCGAGCCGCAGGCGGCGAGGAAACTCGCGGCGCCGAGGCCCATCGCCATCGCGAGGATCGTGCGGCGGTTCACGGGTCCGGCGGGCGCGGGGGTGTCGGCTTCGCCGCGCGGGGCGGCCCGGTTGGGGTCGTTGTGCTGGTTCACCGCCATTGGATCGGTCCGCGCTCCGCTTGAGGTGCAATGGTACAGAGGAGTGTGGTGACTTGGGAACGGTTCTCGGCCTTTTGTTGCCCGTTTCCCCACGATTCCCCGGATCATGCGGGCGTGTTATCCGGTCGTTGGTGGGTGGGTTGGCGTCGATGCGCGTTTCGTGCGCTCGAGCCATCGGCACCAGATGGAGAGGACGAGGAGCATGTAAAGGCGTTGGGAATGGTCGCGGCCGTGCCAAGGGTTGCGGGACCGCTCGCCCGCGGCGTCGTGCTCGCGGAGCATCCGGTGAACGAAATCCATGTTGATCTCGACGCCGGCGTCGGCGAGGCCCGGGAATGGGTCGGCGGCGAGCAGGTGGTCGTGGAGGCATTGGCGGAGGGCGCCGAAGTCGGTGCGGAACCACTCGCCAATGGGGATGGCGAAGCCCTGCTTG
Organism: Phycisphaerales bacterium UBA7812; assembly: GCA_002480345.1. Lineage (GTDB taxonomy): Bacteria > Planctomycetota > Phycisphaerae > Phycisphaerales > UBA1924 > UBA1926. Next base: position 16,607 of record DLBY01000080.1, read on the forward strand.
GGGCGGTTGATGATGTGGTCGGGGAGGTAGTTGCGGGCGACTTGCTTGAGGAGGCCCTTGCGTTCGCCTTTGGGCATGAGGACATCGAGCGGGGTGCGGAGGGCGGCGTCGACGAGGTCGCGAGCGAGGAAGGGGGCGCGGACCTCGAGGGCGACGGCCATCGAGGCGGTGTCGGTTTTGAGGAGGAGGTCGTCGGGGAGGTAGTTCAGGAAGTCGTGGCGGAGCGGGTCATCGATCTGGTGAAACTCGTCATCGCCCGGGCGTTCGCCATCGATCTCGGTGATGAGCCGGCGGAGGTCGGGAGTCGGGAAGATGGAGAGGAGTTCGCTGTATCCCCCGTGGCGGGCGGCGACGGCGAGGCGGGCGAGATAGGTCGATCGGGAGCCGGGGCGGCGTTGATCGAGCAGGCGGTCGGGGATGAGGCGGAGGAGGTGGCGGTAGCGGGTGAGGGTTGGGTTGATCGTGTGGCGGCGGTATCCCCCGAAGAGTTCGTCGCCTCCGTCGCCTGAGAGGGCGACCTTGATGTGCTCGCGGGCGGCGCGGCAGACCCAGTGGGTGGGGAGGAGGGAGGAATCGCCGAAGGGGACGCCGAGTTGTTCGATGAGGGTGACGAGGTCGTCGGCGGGGGTGGAGTCGCCGGCGTTGGGGTCGCAGTCGATGATGGTGTGGTCGAGATCGAGGCGGGCGGCGGTCTCGGCGGCGGCTTCGGATTCGTCGAGCCGGGGATCCGGCATGCGGACGGTGAAGGCCTTGATGTCGGGGCGGTGCTGCTTCGCAATGGCGGCGATGAGGGCGGAGTCGAGTCCGCCGGAGAGGAAGAGGCCGAGGGGGACATCGGCGTCGAGGCGGGAGGTGACGGCCCGCTCAATGAGCTCATGAATCCGCGAGGTCGTGTCCTTGCTCTCGTCGGCACTGGTTCGCAGCACCGGAATGTCGCGGTATCTCGTGCCGGCATTTCGAGTGCTGATGGACCGTTGTTCTGCGAAGAGTTTCTGGAGTGCGGCGGGCGATTCATCGCCCCGCATGCGGATGCCGGGGACGCTCATCCATGGCATCACATGGTGTGTGCCCGAGCCGACCGGGCTACCTTCTTCCCAGCCGTGCCTGATCCAATTTGTGATGCAGACCGGCCTTGGTTTGCCTGCGCGTCGTTCCCATTCACACACCAAGCGATGGGTTGATGCTCTGGATGAGCCAAAGAATGTGAGTCCATGAAGGCTGTACTCGTGAACGCAAAGAGGTTTCTCATCTGCGAGATCCCGCCCCCACGCGAGTTGGCCGGTCCGCCGGTCCCAGATCAGCGCCGCGTACATACCGTCGAGTTCGTCCTGCGTGCGGAGGCCCCACGCGCGCCATCCATGGATGAGGACCTCGGTGTCGGCGTGGTCGGTCTTGAAGCGGTGGCCGAGTGCTTCGAGTTCTTTGCGCAGGTCGCGGTGGTTGTAGATGCAGCCGTTGAAGGCGACGGCGATGAGGTCGGTGCCGGGCGGGAGACCGGTGGCGTCGATTGTCTGTGGGCGCGCGGGGGGCGCGTTTTCGGGATCGAGCCCCTCGCGCGAGCGAGGGGTTTGGGTGTGGGGTGAGGGGGGCGTCCCCTCGCTTGCGCGAGGGGCTCGATTGGGAGAAGGTTGGGGAGAGACAGGCGGGACGCCTGTCCCACCGAGGTCTGGAGAGGAGAGCAGTTCGCCGGTGCCGTCGGGGTGGCGCAGGTGGACCATGGGTTGGGCGCCGCCTTCGTGATCGATGATGCTCAGGCGTCGGTGGACGAGGGCGATGTCGACGGTGGTGCCGTCGTCGCGGACGGCGCGGTCTCGGAAGCGGCCTTGCCCGTCGGGGCCCCGGTGCTTGATGGCGTCGTCGAGGGTGTCGAGCCAGTGTTCGGGGATGGATTGGTGGTGGGGCGGGACGGGTTCACCCGGTTCGTAGATTCGCAGGACGCCCCCGATGCCGCACATGGGCGGAGGATAGCGGCGTGATACCGGACCGGAGCAGGCGTCGCAGGGCGTGCTGTCGTGGGTCTTGGGCGGACGGAGGCGGAGCGAGCGTTGTCGGATTGGACGCAGGGGAGGCTTCTGAACCGTACGATCGGTGTCATGGCGCGAGCCTCAGGGTCATCCCGACCGGCGTCGCCGGCGCTTGTCGTGCGCCCGGGTGGCCGTCTTGCGTCGCTCGATGTGCTGCGCGGGTTCGCGATCGCGGGGATGCTGCTGGTCAACAACCCGGGGAGTTGGTCGCATGTCTTTCCGCCTCTTCGGCATGCGGAGTGGCACGGGTGGACGCTCGCGGACCTCGTGTTCCCGTTCTTCGTGTTCATCATGGGGACAGCGCTGGCGTTCAGCCTGCTCAAGCACCGCGAGAAGGTGGAGGCGGGCGAGGCGAGCGCGGGGTCGCTCCGCGTGCGGACGGTGCGCCGGGTGGCGTTGCTGATCATCCTGGGGCTGCTGCTCAACGGGTTCCCGTTCTATGACTTCGGTGATCTGCGGATCCCGGGAGTGCTGCAGCGCCTGGGGCTGGTGTACGGGCTCACGGTGCTGATCGTGACGCTGCTCAAGCCCGCGGGGCGGTTCGTGCTCGCGGTGGCGTTGCTCGTGTGGTGGTGGGCGACGCTCACCTTCATCCCGGTGGACGGGATCGCGCCCGCGATGGAACCCACGAGGAACCTGCAGCGTTCGATCGATCTCATGCTGTTCGGCGAGGCGCATGTGTGGCAGGGCGCCGCGACGGACCCCGAGGGGCTGCTTGGCACGCCCTCGGCGGTGGTGACCTGCCTGATGGGGTACTGGGCTGGGGTCTTCCTGCGCGATCGGGTGATCGACAACATCGCGGCATTGCGGCTCGCGGTCGCGGGGCTGCTGATCGCGTCGGTGGGGCAGGCGTCGGATCTGATTATCCCGATCAACAAGCCGTTGTGGACGCCGAGCTTCGTGATGCTCTCGGCGGGGCTGGCGATGACGAGCCTGGCGTTGTGCGTGTGGGTGGTGGACCTGAAGCGGGTGCGGTGGCTGCTGGATCCGTTCCGCGATATTGGGCTCAACCCGATCCTCGTGTTCGTCGGCGCGGGGATGCTGGCGCGGCTGCTTCCGCTCGCGAAGGTCGGGGGGTACGCGGAGGCGCCGGGGGTGAAGACCTTCGCGTTCGACGAGATGGTGTCGTTCGGGGTGGCGCCGCGGTTCGCGTCGCTGCTCTTCGCGATCGCTTTCGTGTTCGTCTGGTGGGTCGTCGCGTGGGTGCTCGCGAAGTGGCGGATCATCGTCCGCGTGTGAGTGTGTTACGCAGTCGCCTCAGGGCGTGGTGAGGAAAAAGGCAAACCCTAGGATCGTGACGAGGAGCACGAACGAGACTCCTCCCAGCACGATGCCGGCGAACGCGCAGGGGCCGTCGGTTCGGAGCGTGCGGCGCCCGGTCCAGGCGGCGGCGGCACCCATCGCGACGGCGGCGGGACCGAGCAGGAGGGTGAAGGCCGCGGCGGGTCCCAGGAAGAGGCAGGCGGCGGAGATCACGCCCAGTGCGAGCGAGACGATGGCGCCGGTGCTCGCGTCGCCCGCGTCGCCGGTCCGGCGTTTTCGGGAGCCGCACTCGGGGCAGGGTGCGTGGGGCGGGAGGCCTTCGAGGGGGTAGCGGCAGCGGGCGCAGCATTGCGCGGACGGGTCGTGGGCCGGATCATCGGGCATGCCGCGGTCCCTCCCGTTGGTCCGTCCAGCTCACGCATTCCGCGTGATCGTTCGGACCTGGCAGAACTGGCGGTGGCCGTCGGGGCCCATGTGGTATCCGATGCCCGAGTGCTTCGCGCCCGCCCAGGGGGAGCCCGGGGCGCCGTGGATGCCTCGGTTGACGCCGATCATGCCGGCGTCGATTCGGGCCGCGACCTGCTGGGCTTTGTCCTCGGGCCCGAAGACGACGGCACCGAGGCCGTACTCGGATTCGTTGGCGAGTCTGACGGCTTCTTCTGCATCGGCGACGGTGACGATGGGGGCGAGGGGCCCGAAGGTCTCGGCCTTCATGATGTCCATGTCGTGGGTGACGCCTGTGAGGACGGTGGCGGGCATGAAGTTGCCCTCGAGGGATTCGCCCCCGAAGACGACCTTCGCGCCCTTCGCGATCGCGTCTTTGAGCTGGGCGACGACGAGGTCCTTCTGCTCGCGCATGACCATCGCGCCCAGCGCGGTGCCCTCCGCGGTCGGGTCGCCCGAGGGGTAGGCCTTTGCGGCTTCGGCGAGCTTGGCGGCGAACGCATCGGCGATCGGCTTTTCGGCGTAGATCCGCTCGGTGGAGACGCAGACCTGCCCGCAGTTGCGGAAGGAATTTCGGGCGGCGAACTCCGCGGCGGCGTCGAGGTCGGCGCCCTCGAGGACGATGAGCGGGTCCTTGCTGCCCAGTTCGAGGATGAGGCGTTTGAGGCCGCTCGCGGCGGACGCCATGATCTTCTGGCCGGTTGCTTTGGATCCGGTGAATGCGATCAGGTTGACATCGCTCTCGACGAGGGCCTTGCCCTGGTCGTCGGCGCCGTGGACGGTCTGGAGCACGCCCTCGGGGAGCACCTCGTTGAGGACATCGGCGTAGGCCTGGGCGATGAGGGGCGTCTGCTCGCTGGGCTTGAGGACAACGCTGTTGCCCGCGACGAGGGCGGGCAGCACCATCCACTGGGGCATGAGCATCGGGAAGTTCCAGGGCGTGATCGCGGCGACGACGCCCAGAGGGTCGTAGCGGAGCGTGGTGACCATGCCCTCGGCGTGCAGTTCGCGGGGCGCGACGGCGTCGGCGATCTCGTCGACCTCGGAGAGGATCTTCTCGCCGCAGTGGGTGACCTCGCTGAGCCCGTCGGCGAGAGGCTTGCCCTGTTCGAGGGTGAGCAGGCGGCCGAGCTCGGTCGCGCGATCGAGCAGGCGCTGGCCCGCGGGGCGGAGGATGTCGGCGCGTTGCTTCGGGGTCTTGGCGCCCCAGGCTTTCTGGGCTTCGCGGGCGCGGGCGACGATCGCGGGGATCTCGCTCGAGGGGGTGATCGGGACATCGCCCACCGGCTCGCCGGTCGCGGGGTTGAAAGAGGTGAGCGTGCCCGATTCGGTATTTGTCGCGGTGGTCATGTTCAAGGGTAGCCGGACGGGGGATCGGAGCGGTTCGGTGGGGATACGGATCGGGGACGGGTGGGTCGCGGGATCGCTCAGAGAAACGAGATGACGAGCAGGCTGACGAGGATGAACCCGCCGATCGCGAGGATGATCGCACTCATGATGATCGCGCCGAGCGCCATGACGGCGCTGACCGGGGGATCGATGCCCCGCACGGCCCGGGAGCGGGCCCACAGACCGAGCGCGAGGCCCGGCAGGGCGAGGGCGGCGCTGAATCCGCCCGTGCACCCGATGCCCATCAGGGCGATCCCCGCGACAACGACCGCGGCGATCGACGCGACGCTGGCGCGTCCCTCCTCCCACGCTTTGCCGATCGGGGTGCCGCACTCGGGGCAGCAGGGGGCGTCGTCGGGCAGGCTGGCGAGGTCGTAGCCGCACACGGCGCAGGCGGATCGGAGGTGTTCGGGGAAGGCGGCGCGGTGCGCGGGGTGCATATCGGGGGGGATGTACCCGAGTTCGCTGTCAGGCTCGGGCGCCTGGGCGGAGATGTCCTTGGGTGTGGTCATCGGTCCTCCACGAACATGGCTGCGCCGCGAAGCGCGGCGAGTCGTGGCATCGAGACCAGCGGTCCCAATCGTGGATCACCCCCGGCCGGCGATGAGCACGATGTAGCTGTCGTCGAGCTCATCTTCTCCGTCCTCGATGGGCAGGACATACGCGTTGCCCTCGTCGTCGATCGCGTCGGCGGTCTTCGCGTAGACCTCGGTGGTGTTGAACCCGGCGTCGTCCATCGCGTCGCGGATTTCGGTGATGCTCCAGAGGCGCCATTCATAGACGAAGGCGTCGAAGAATTCCTGCTCGATCACACCTGCTCTCTCGACGCGGAAGTGGAGCACATCGGTGACGCGTCCGGTGATGGGGTCCGCGGCGCGTTGCTCCCAGGTGTAGCGGATGCGCTTGCCGGCGTGTCCGGCGTAGCGGGGATCGTCGGGGATCCAGTGGTCGCGGTGGACATCGCCCAGGAGGAACGCGGACTCGCCGCCGTAGGTGTCGCAGACGAAGACGCCTCCAGGGTTCAGGCGGCTCCGCGCGTGCGTGAGGTAGGCGACGAGGTCGGCGCGGGTGTGCCAGTACCCGATCGAGAAGTTGCCGACGAAGATGGCATCCGCGGGGTCGGACGCGTCGCGGACATCTTGGCAATGGGTGGTCACGCGGGGGTGAACGCCCCGGAAGGCGAGGGCGTTCGCGTCGAGGTCGACCGCGACGGCGTGGTGGTTCTCGCCCTGGTCCGCCCAGAGGTGCGAGAGCGCGGCCGTTCCCGCGAAGTCTTCGCCCAGCAGGCGGGGATCGTGCCCGTGCACGGCGCGGAGGAACGGGACGAGGTGGGCCGGGCTCTGCACGCAGAGTTCGTAGAGATCGTGGGGCGTGAGTTCACGCGGAATGGAGGCATCGGTCGCGGGGGCGTCTGTCATTGTGGATTGTTGCGCTTATCTGCGATGGAGTAGGAAGAGATTGGGTTCGTTAATGGGGCGGGTGTAGTAGATGTCGGGGCGCTGCTTGTTGGCGTCCTCGCGGGTCTCGATGTCGACCCGGAAGATGTTGCCGTTTCGGAGGAGCGTGTAGAGGTAGGTCCCGTCGCTGGTGATGGAGACGGGATCGTTGGATCGGGGCTCCGCGGCGGGGGCGAGCCCGAGGACCACCGCCCCAACGGCCGCGCCGGCGAGAGCCGCGAGGGCGGTACGGAGGCGTTGGTTCTGTGCTTGGAGGCGGTTGAGAGTCTTGGCGGACGAGGCGTGCGTGGTTTCGTTGTCGATCTGGCTGCGCATGATGATCCCTTCCGTCGCGTGAGCCTGATGGGTGCGTCCTGACAGCACCAGCGTACCGGGGGGATGCCGGTGTCCGGAGGGGTTCCGAGGATGGATGCGTGATCGCAGAGCGGCTGCTCAGTGCGCGATGAAGAACTCTCATTTCGCGGTGGTGCCTTGTTTGGTGACGCCGCGTCCTAGCACGAGGCGATCGACGCGTCCCGAGGCGAAGGTGCGGTAGAGGAAGTTTCCGTTGGGGTCGACGGCGATCCCGGTGACGGCATCGTCGGGCATGCGAGCGGGCTGGGTTGTCGTCCAGCCGCCGATCATGACGCCCAGGCCCAGCAGGCCGACGGCGGCGAACGCGATGTTGAGCGGGTGGACACGGGGCGCGGGTGAATCGGTCTTGTTCGGCACGGGGGACTCCTTGCGTTGCGGGTGATCGACGCAAACGAGTCTACCGGTGCGATGCCCGGAGGTTGAATGAACCGTTCAGGGTGTGGACATCGGCGCGCCGCCGCCTCCCGCGGCGCCGCTCATCGCGGCGAATCCGAAGACCCCGATGATGAAGACGAAGTAGAGGATCATGAAGACCAGCATCACGCCGCCCAAGCAGGTGCCGATGATCCCGCAGACGCGCCCCGCCGAGGCGATCGACAGCGAGGACTGGGGCGCGCGGCCCTGCATGACCGCGAGCCTCGCCTGTTTCCCGAAGTGGATCGCGAGCGGGCCGCAGATGACGGCTGGGATGCCCCACATGGTGCAGGTGACGATGGAAATGATGCCCAGCACGAGTGCGGCGACCGCCTTGCCGTTCGAGCCCTGCGCCTCGACGGGGTATTGTCCGATCGGGGTTCCGCATTCGGGGCAGGCCTCCCCGATCTTGCGTCCGACGATGTTGAACCCGCACTGAGCGCACGGCACGGTCCGCGTTCCGGGCGCGTCGTGGGTGCCTTCGTTTGCGGGGCGGTCGGCGTGTTCGTTTTCGGGGTTCATGCCATCCTCACCCACTTGATGAGCGTCGCGAGGTTTGGGGGCTTGCCGAACATCAGCAGGCCCACGCGGAAGACCTTCGCGGCGAACCAGACCAGCACGATGACCGCGACGATGTTGACCAGGAGCGCCGCGAGCACCTGCCAGAGCGGTGGGGGCGTGCTGGACGCGATGCGCATGATGATGATGAACGGGCTGATGGGCGGGATGAAGCTGAGCGTCGTCGCGAGCGTGCTCGTCGGATCGCGCGTGACGGGGAGGAAGAAGAAGTAGGGGATCATCGCGAAGAGCATGACGGGCGTGAGCAGCGCCTGCGCCTCGCGGAGCTCGTTCACGGCCGAGCCGATCGCGGCCATGATGGAGGCGAACATGAAGTACGCGAGGGCAAAGAAGACGAGCATCCACGCGATGGTGGCGCCGTCGATGAGGTCGAGTCGCTGGAAGACGAAGAGAGCGATGATGCCGACCGCGTTGTAGACCAGCAGGAGGGTGAGCCCGACCGCCATCTGCCCGACGATCTTGCCGGTCATTAATTCGACGCTGCTGACGGCGCTGAGCAGGACCTCGACAACCCGGCTCGATTTTTCCTCGATCGTCGTGGTGAGCAGGTATTGCCCGCCCGTCATGACGCCCATGAGCATGAGGAGCATGAACGCGCCGGGGATCAGCATCTGGAGCTCGAAGCTGCTCTCGCGGGTGCCGGTCTCGGTGACTTCCTGCGTGTTCGCGGCGGCGACGGTCGTGAGCGCATCGATCGTGTCGCGGTCCATCCCCGCTGCGGCGTAGCGGCGGTCGAGGATCGCGTCGCGCAGCGCCGAGCGGATCTCGCTGACGGTCCGGTCGTCGAGCTTGGGAACGGTGTACACGCTGAAGGCGCCGTAGCGGTCGTCGTCCGGCGCCTTGACGACCGCGTCTTCGTCGACGACCGCGAGGGCGAGCAGGCCCCGGTCCGCGCCCCGGTCCGTTGGCGCGAGGTTCTCACGCAGGCGTGCCTGCTGGCTCTCGATGTCGGTGTCCGGCGGGAGGGGCGTCACGCGGAGCTGCGGCACCCCGAATTGCTCGAGGAACCGGGCGAACTGCTCGTCGGACATCTGGTCGAGCTGGTCCGCGGAGAAGGCTTCGAACTGCGAGCCGAGCAGGTCGCCCGCCATCTTCTTCATCGCGTCGAACTGCTCGCGGCGGGTCTGGACGATCCGGTCGGGCTCGAGCAGCTCAGCGACGAGCGGCGCGACCTCGCCCGTCCGGTCGATCAGGGCGAGCTCGCCCTTGTCGGCGGGGGGCTTGGCGCTCTCGACGAGCATGATCACGACGGGCATGATCACCGCGATCACCGCGGGAACGACGAGTGCCCCGATGATGAAGCCCTTTGTCAGCACGGTGGAGGCGAACTCGCGCCCCGCGATCCGGATCACCTTGGCGGGATTCACGACGCCACCCCCTCTTCGTCCATGCCCGCGTGGTCAAGATCGGCGCCCCCGGCGCGGAGCGAGGCACGCAGAGCCTCCGCGTCCGCCTGTCCCCCGGCGCCCTTCACGATGTCGATGAAGATGTCCTCGAGCGAGGGACGGTGCAATTCGACACGCGACATCGGGGCCGCGGCGGCGACGGTCGCGACGGCGTCCGCGGGGTCGGTCCCGGGCTGGAGCCGCGCTTCGTAGTGCCCCTCGACCACGCCCAGGCTCTCGACGCACGGCAGGTTCTGGATCGCGCCGGCGTCGAAGTCGTCGGCGAGCGGCTCGAACCAGACCGCCCTGGGCTCGTATCGCTCGCGGATGGATCGGAGCGGGTCGTCGAGCATCTTCTCGCCGTTGTGGATCATCACGATGTGGTCGCAGATCTGCTGGGCCTGGGCCATGACATGGGTGGAGAAGATGATCGTGGTGCCCTGCTCGTTCTGCTCGCGGATGAGGTCTCGGAGCAGGCGCATGTTGACGGGGTCGAGCCCGCTGAAGGGCTCGTCAAGGATGAGCAGGTCGGGCTTGTGCAGCACGCTGGAGACGAACTGCACCTTCTGCTGCATGCCCTTGCTGAGCTCTTCGCACTTCTTGTTCCAGACGCCGGGCAGCTCGATCTTTTCAAGCCAGGCCCGGATCTCGTCGTCGAGGCCTCTGGGGGAGAGGCCCTTGAGGCGGCCCATGTGCCTGAGGAAGTGCCCGACCTTCATCTTCTTGTAGACGCCCCGTTCCTCGGGGAGGTAGCCGATGCGGTCCTTGCTCTCGACGGCAGAGCGTTTGCCCAGCACGGAGAGCTCGCCCGAGTCGGGGAAGAGGATCGCCATGATCATGCGGATCGTGGTCGTCTTGCCGGCGCCGTTGGGGCCGATGAATCCGACGATACCGCCCACGGGGATGTCCAGATCGATGCCGCGCACCGCGACCTTCTTGCCGAAGGTCTTGCGGACGGATCGCAATGAGATCGCTGCTTCGGTGTTCACGCAGGGAGGATAGTCGGATTCAGGACGGGAGGTTTTCAAGCCAGACGCGGAGTTGATCGGGCCATGACCGCAGGCGAGGGTCTTCGAGCCCGAGCCCGAAACCGTGCCCGCCAGCGGGCAGGAAATGTGCCTCGACGGGTCGATCCGCCTTGTGATACGCGCCGGCGAGTTCGAACGCGCCCGCGACGGGAACCGCGGGGTCGTCCTGCGCATGAAGCAGGAAGAGCGGGGGGGCGTCGGGCGTCACACGCGTCTGGAGCGATCGGCTCGTTCGCGCGGATTCGCTCGCGCCGCGCCCGAGCAGGTTGTTCACGCTCCCCTGGTGGCAGGGCGGGACCATCGAGACGACGGGGTAGATCAGCGCCGCGGCATCGGGGCGGCCCGACCAGGTGTCGGCGAGATCGTCCCCGGCATCGGATTCGGCGTGCAGCAAAGCGGTCGACCCCGCGAGGTGCCCTCCGGCGCTGAAGCCCAGGACCGCGATCCGGCGTGGGGAGAGCCCGAACTGGTCGGCGTGATCGCGGACGACGCGGATCGCGCGGCAGGCATCGCGGAGGGGACGGAGACCGAGCGGTTGATTGTCGGGAACATCGCGTGCGGTGGTATACGGGACATCGACGGCCGCGAAGCCGTGCATCGCGAGCCAGAGCGCGATCGCGGGCCCCTCGTGCCAGGACCGAAAGCCGTATCCCCCTCCCGCGAGGCAGACGACGGTGACCGGGGGGCGATCGCGTTCGATGCGGGTCGGGAGGAAAAGGTCCATGGTGCGGTCCCCCTCCCAGAGGGGGAGTCGTCTGGTGCGCTCGCCTTCGGATCGCCAGCCTGTTTCCACGGAAGTTCCTGTCATTGAACCGGATGCATTCGGTGAATGGGTGTCCCGTGCCGAGGCGGGGTTGATCGCTCGGTTGCGGGTTGCAAAGGGAGAACCGGCTTTCCGAAGATGGTACTGTCAACGCGGACGCGTGTCGGGGTGATCGTCCCGGGTCGCGTCTGCACTGGTGATGGAACGGGAATCGAAGAAGACATCAGGAAAGGGAACGAACATGCAGTTCACGCGTTTCGGGATCGGTCGGGGTCGTTCGGGGCGGCTGCTCGCTTGGTCGCTTGCGGTGGGCGCGGGCGTCGGGGTGGTGGCGGTTGGATCCGGTTTCGGCTCGTTCGAGGAAACCCGCGCGGCCCAGCCTGCCCAGCCGGGGCAAGCCGAAACACCGCCGCAGCGGGGCGCGCAGCCTGATCTCGGGGCGATGTTGGTGCAGGGTCTCAAGGAGACCGAAGGGTGCCTGGGCGTGGACGCGGCCCAGTTCCAGAGCGGGAAGAACACGATCGTCGCGTGGTTCGAGAACAAGGCTGCGGCGGTGCGGTGGTACCACTCTCCGGTGCACGCCCGGCTGCTGGGCGGGATGGGCGCGAACCCTGAGGATGGTGAGCCGCTGAAGCATGTGACCGACGAGAACACGCCGATCATGGTGATGGCTTCGATCTCGTTCGGGGGCGAGCCCGCGGTGCCGGGGAGCATGATCCCGTTCAGCCAGATCTCGATCGAGATGTACGCGCCGCTGCCGGGCGGTGCGTCGATCAACGGGCGGCTGGCACCCAAGGCGTTCGAGGTTCCTCACCACCGGGTCCTCGGGGAGTAAGTCCGGAGCGGCTTCAGGGCCGGGGAGCGTGGGCGTCCGTCGACCGCGGCGGACGCTCCCTAATCTCCCGTCATGCCCGTCACCCACCTGAGCCCCGCGATCGCCTCGAAGCTCGAAGAGCTCGGGACGCAGTACGCAGCGCTCGGGCGGCAACTCGAGGACCCCGCTGTGCTCGCGGACCATCGGGCGGTGCGGGATCTGTCGATCAAGCGCGCGGCGCTCGCGCCCGTTGCGCAGGGGTACGCGCGGTACCGCGGATTGCTGGACGAACTCGCGGAGCTCCGCGCGGCTCTGGACGGCGACGACGCGGAACTCGCGTCGCTCGCGGGTGAGGAGATTCCTGAGGTCGAAGCCGCGGCGGAGGCGGAGATCGAGGCGGTGAAGGCGGCGCTGGTGCAGTCCGACGAGCGGCGCGTCGGTTCGGTGATCCTCGAGGTGCGTGCGGGGACGGGGGGCGACGAGGCGGGGCTGTGGGCCCGCGACCTGCTCGCGATGTACGAGAAGTACGCGTCGGCCAAGGGGTGGGCGTGGGAGACGCTCGACCTCGTGGTGGACGACGGCGTGGGCGGCGTGCGCCACGCGGTGGTGAATGTGCGCGGGGACGGGGTCTGGTCGGAACTGGGCTTCGAGGCGGGGGTGCACTCGGTCAAGCGGGTGCCCGCGACGGAGACGCAGGGGCGGATCCACACAAGCACCGCGACGGTCGCGGTCCTCCCCGAGCCCGAGGCGGTCGAGGTGAGCATCGACTGGGCGAACGAGGTGGAGGAGCACATCACGACGGCGCAGGGCCCGGGCGGGCAGAATGTCAACAAGGTCGCGACCGCGGTGCACCTGGTCCACACGCCCACGGGGGTCGAGGTGCGGATGCAGGAGACCAAGAGCCAGGCCCAGAACCGGGAGAAGGCGCGGCGCCTGCTGACGGCGCGGGTGTACGAGATCGAGCGGGCGCGGGCGGAGGCGGAGCGGTCCGCGGATCGGAAGAGCCAGATCGGGACGGGTGAGCGGAGCGAGAAGGTGCGGGTGTACCGCTACCAGGACGGGATCGTGGCGGATCAACGCCTGAGCACCAAGTTCCAGAAAGCGAGCGTGCTCGACCAGGGCGAGCTCGGGCCGATCATCGGGGCGCTTCTCGAGCAAGAGACCGCGAGACGGCTGGCGGCGCTGTGACGGATGCGGGGGTGGCAGATGCGTGATCGGACTCGGTTTCTTTCATTTGTGGCGATCGCTGCCTCGGTGTTCCTCACGGGCAAGGTCCGGGCCGCGGGAAATGAGCCGCTTCGCGTCGTGACCTACAACATCCGCTTCGGCTCCGCGAATGACGGCCCCGATTCGTGGGCGCTGCGGCGTGCCAAGGTTGCCGAGACGATCGCGGATCTCGACGCCGACATCGTCGGTCTGCAGGAGGCGTTGCCATTCCAGATCGCGTTTCTGCTCGAAGGATCGTCCCGCTACGCCGCGACCGGGGTGAGCCGGGAGGACGGGCGCACCGACGGGGAGGCGAGCCCGATCCTGTTCGATCGCACGCGGTTCACGCTTGCTGATGCGGGGACCTTCTGGCTCAGCGACACGCCCGACGAGGCGGGGACGAACACCTGGGGCGCGGCGTGCAACCGGGTGTGTTCCTGGGCGAGGCTGGTTGATCTGTCGTCGGGTGAGGCGTTCGTGGTGCTGAACACGCACTGGGACCATGTGAGCCAGGCGGCGCGGGAGAAGAGCGCGGCGTTGATCCGGGCCCGCGCGGTCTCGATCGCGTCGGGGGATCGTGTCGTCGTCATGGGCGATCTGAACGCGGCGGAGGGCAACCCGGCGCTGGCGGTGTTGCTCGGAGACGCCGGGGGCGGCGCGCGCGGGGAAGCGCGAACGATTCGCTTTGTCGACACCTACCGCGTTGTCCATCCGGAGGGGCGTGCCGGAACTTACACGGGATTCCGCCTCGACAGCGACGGCGGAACCCGCAAGATCGATCATGTGCTCGCGGGTCCGGGCTGGAAAGTGCGTGGCGCGGGGATCGACCGCCGGATGATCGGCGGTCGATACCCCTCGGACCACTTCCCGGTCTGGGCGGTCCTTACGCCGGCTGAATGAACAATTGCCCTTCGCGGCGCGGGCGGACCGATCACGGGCAGCCCGCGAGGAACCAGTCGATGAACAGCAGGACGTCGGCGAGGTCGAGCACCCCGAACGGTTCGGCGATGTCCGCATCCGCGCTTGCGGCGCCGAACGCAGCGACGAACGCGACGACATCGTTCAGGTCGAGCACGCCCTCCGGCGGCGCGAGATCGGCACCCAGGCACCCCCGGTGCACGATGACGACCGCGACGATGTCCATCCCGTCGGGGTCGGGCTCGTGGATGACATCGAAGTAGCTATCCGATCCGTCCGCGTAGACGACGCGTTCGAACGCTCCGGTGATCTGCGGCGCGCGGATGACTTCGAAGCGGGTGCCGATCGGATAGTCCAGCGGGTCGAAGTCGCCCTCGCGACGCACGACGATCGCGTTGTCGGCCGCGAGCGTCCCGGTCACCTCGATCACATCGTGCTCGATCTCGGGGATCGTGCCGCCCAGCGAGAGATCGAACTTTCCGCTGCTCCCGAAGGTGACATCGCCTTCGATCACGGCGAGACCGGGCGATCGTGTGACGCCGATCCAGCCGTCGTTGGTGAAGCTGCCGGTGAGGGTTGTGCCCGCACCGATCCAGACGCGGAGGGTGTTGTGCAGGTCGTTGGTGAAGGCGCGGTCGCCGATCACGGTCAGATGCCCTTGGTTTGTCGTGAGCGTTTCTTCGATGGGAAGCAGTTTCACGATCAGGCTCGAGTCCGCGCCCTCGATCGTGATGCTCGCCTGGTTGGTCTGCAGGGGCTGCTGTGCCTCCAACTCGAGCGTCGCACCGTTGGCTGCGAGCCAGTCGCCTGCGGTCAGCGTGCTCCCCGAAATATCGGCGGCGTTCCTGATCTGGAGGGTGCCCGAGTGGGCCTCGACCGCGCCGGTTTCGTTGCTGAACACCGGGTTGATCCGCGAGAGCCCTTCGCCCGCCTCTTTGGTTACGAGCCCGGTGTTGGTCATGGTCTCGCCCCCGTGGCCGATGTCGGTGATATCGCCATCGCCGACGAAGCGATAGATCCCCGCGTTGAGGAATGTCTCGGCTTGGAGAAACCCGTTGCCCTCGTGCCGCATCGTGCCGTAGTTGTTGACGGTGACGTCCCAGCTCACGCTGTGGTTCACAGGATCGACGATCGCGTCGCCGTTCCCGTAGTGGTCGGCGATGTCATCGACGAGGACCATCTCTCCGAAGAGGTTGACGGTGCCCGAGCGGTTGTAGTAATCGCCGAACCCGCCCCATTGCCACTCGCCGCCGTTCAGCACGGTCAGCGTATTGCCGTGCAACTGGATCTCCCCGGGAGGTCCCCAGGGCACATAGGTGTCGAGGATGAGCGTGCCGACTTCGGCCGAGCCCGGGACCTCAAGGAGGCTGATGCCGTAGGTGAGCAGGGCGTCGTCGGCGCTGCCCGGGACCGCGTTCTGGTCCCACGCGAGCGGATTGCCCCAGTGGTCGTGGTGCCCGTACCCGTGCCAGTAGAGATCCCCGGATGCCAACGAACCGGCGATCCCGAGCGTGAGGCCGCAGCGAAGGACGATCGAGCGAGACATGGCTTCCTCCTCTCCGAGGCCGCGGTCCGCTCGAACGACGGTGTGCCGGGCGGGCCCGGCTCAACCTGTATCGCGATCAGAATTCTAGAACCGATCGCCGCGTCCGCCGCCGGAGAGGCATGAAAACAACGGGTGTTACTCACGCGAAGCGCTGTTCCGATGAGGTGGGGTCCTGCTCGGAACACGAGCAGAGCGGTCGCGCAGTCGCCGGGATTCGCTCAGGGGCATCCGCCGAGGAAGGCGGTGACGAACGCGCTGATATCCGCGAGGTCGAACACGCCCGAGGGTGGCGCGAAGTCCGCGATGGGGTCCTGGTTCGTGAAGCCCTGCACGAACGCGCTGATGTCCGCGAGATCGAGGACGCCGAAGGACGGGGCGATGTCCGCGTCGTTGCATCCCGCGGGGCCTGAGAGCACGATGCCGTCGCCGCTCGGGCCTCCCAGCGCGATCACCTCGCTGTCGGGCATCAGGTCATCGACCCAGAGGTAGTTGGCGAGATAGACAGGCTGGGATTCGCCGAAACGGAGATCGCTGAACATGCAGAAGGTGGATGCCAGCGGATTGGGAACGGGATCGCCTGTATCGGGATCCGGGTTGATCGTGCCCTCGGAGAGCGCCCAGGGGCTGGGGAAGTTGCCCCACGCGGCCCAGTCCGCGGGGTCGACCGCTTCCCCGTCCCCGAAGAACTGCTGCCCGGGGGTCGGGTCGACCGCGTTGTAGACCCAGTCGCTGAGGATCTCGCCCACCAATTGGCCGTTCAGGAAGACGCGGCTGCGGGCGCTCTGGAACTCGTCGGAGACGATCGCGAGACGGAACCACTGGTCGGGCTGGATCGCGATCGGGAGCGGGTTGTCTCCGAAGAAGTCGTCACCGTCGCTTGTGTACACGACGACGGGGGATCCGTTCTGGTATCGGATCCACAGATCCGCGCCGCTGTCGTTGTTGTGCTGGTCCTGCAGCAGCGCGACGAGGCCCTGGTTCGGGATGGTGTTGGCGGGGAAGTCCGCGTACCACGAGGAGGACGGGATGAGCATGTCCCAGATCATGGTCCACTGCCCGATGAATCCCCCGGGGTAGTCCGGCTTCGCGGCGGGGTAGACCGCGAGCCCGATGCCTCGGCGGAGCGCGTCGTTCGTCGGGTCGCTGAGATTCCGCGCGGGGCTTGTCAGGAAGACACCCGTCTCGATCCCGCCCGGTGCGGGCAGGCCCGCGGAGGCGGTGTCGGTGAACGAAGACTGGGCCGCGGTCACGCCCGTGGGGGTCCCGGGCGCGGGTGTGTCCTCGTTGCCGATGCCTCCGAGGATGGTCCCGAACGCGGGATCGTCGAGGAAGCGGATGGCGCTGTTGTCCGAACCCGGCGCGGGGGCAAAGCCGCCCTCGAAGTGCCATTCGGTGAGCTGGCGTTCGCTGGGCGCCCAGGTCGCGAGCGTCGCGGTCCCGCTCTGGAAGTCGAGCGTCGGGGTGAGGAACCCGAGGTTGGAGTTGATGTCGCGCACGGCGAAGGTGACCACGCCCGCCGCGTCGATCGTGACCTCGAGGCGGATATCGAGTTCGGCGCCGAACGCGCCGCCCTGGAAGCGCTCCTGCCAGACCGTGATCCCGTCCGGCGCGAGGCCGCCCTGCTGGTTACGGATCCACCCGCTCAGCAGCCTCGAGTTGCCCGGCTGGAGTTGGTCGAGCAGGTCGGTCAGCAGGACAGGGCTCCCGAGCGGGGCACCAAAGATCGGGTCGCGGAGCTGGAGCAGCCCGTTGATGCCGAACGCGTATCCGCCCGCCTCGTTGATGAAGCTGTCGGATCCCGGTGCGGGGTTGTTCAGCGAGTCCCGCGTGATATCGGGGGGGGACGGAAAATCAACGACGACGCCCGTCAGGTCAACCCCGACGCTGTCGGATTGGGCGATCGCGATGCCCGAGAAGACCGCGAGACAGACCGGACCCAGAAGACTGCCCTGACGCATTGCTCTCGCTCCTTCTCCGCGCCTTCGCGCGGCCTCCGTCCCCGCAGGGTGGCTCCGGGCTGCCCGGTTGTAGGGGATCACGAGGTATGGTAAAACAAATTTGCCGAGGCCGTGCGGGGGAACTCAGAAGCCCGCCCGGCGGTCGATTCTGGGAAAGGCGGCGTCGAGATGATCCACTCTGCCCGACGAGCGGCGTTCACGCTGATCGAGTTGCTCGTCGTCATCGCGATCATCGCGCTGCTGATCGGGATCCTGCTCCCCGCGTTGGGCAAGGCGAGGCAGACCGCGCAGCGGGTCGCGTGCCAGGCGAATCTCAAGCAGCTCGGTTTGGGCGGTCAGCTTTACGCGAACGACACGGCGCGCGGCGTGTTCCTCCCCGCGTTCCTGCCTTTCGAGGACAACCTGGGCTGGCTGTATCCGAATTACATCGATACGCCCGAGGCGGGCGTCTGCGCCGCGACGGTCAACCGCGTGCGCGCCGACCTGACCGCGGACAACCAGCAGCACCCCGACTATCCCACGGGCGGGCTGGGTGTCCTGAATGCCATTCTCGCGCTCGAGGGGCGAACCGACTTTGTTCTCGATCTCTACCGCACCGCGACCGACGCGGGTGACGACGACGGGGGGCACAGCTACGAGACCTTCATGTGGCACGCGCCGGGGCGGTACCCAGACGGGCAGACCATCGGCTACGGCGGGCACGGCAGCACCTGGGATCAACTCGGGTTCCGCGCGCCCGGTCAGCCCACGGGCGTGATCTGGTTCGACGACCCCTACCAGAAGCTCAAGACCCTCAACAATGTCATCAGCCCGAGCACGATGCTGCTCTTCCTTGATTCGGACGCGGACGGCACGGTCCCCTCCGAGTTCCAGGGGTATGTCGATGCGCTCGGGATCGCGTTCCGCGACGGAGACCCGAACTGGCCCAACGAGTGGAACAACCACGGCAGCGCCGGGATCAATGTCGCCTTCGCGGACGGGGGCGCGCGCTGGGTGCCGACGGGTCCTGCGCTCATCGAAACTTACCTCGATTCGCACGAGGACTTCAGCGCCGACGATGGGTCGTTCCTGCGGAACAAGTTGCTCGAACTGACCGACTGGCAGTGGCGCGAGATCAACGACCCGAGGTCCGGGCGACGCATCCCGGAGATCTTTCGCCAGCCCTGACGGGACCCGCACGCCCGCGTTCCCGGGACTCGTTAAGTGGTGCCTCGTCGGCGTCTCGAGTTTTCCCCAAGATCTCCCGGCGGAGCATCGGGTGCCGCGGCGCGGTGTTCGAGCGATCGGGTTGTGCTGTGCCTTCACCCGATCAGGCGGTGCAGGCGCCCAGATCGTGGAGGGCGGGCTACGCAGTTTCCGTCGTGTCACGGACGATGTTGTCCTCGTTGCTCAAGTCCGCGTTGCTCCGGGTCGATAGGCCCCGCGATGCCGGGGGACGAACCCTCCGCTGCGCGTGTCGTCACCGAGCCGGAGCGAAGCTATGGAACAAAAGACGCAGAAGAAGACCTTGGGCGTGTCCTTCCGGATTATCGCCACGACCGTGGGGATTCTCGTTGCGGTCGTCGCGATCAACTATGTCATCTTCGCGAAGGGGTACCGCGAGGACGCGGAGAAGGCGATGGTCCAGAAGGCCGCCGCGTTCACCGCAGTCGCGGACGAGGCGAAGAACCACGCCTCCAAGCTGATCCAGAACGGCTCGGTGGATCTCGACACGCTCTTCGCCGAGCTCGAAGAGCATGTTGGCAAGGGCGGCGATTACACCCAAACGCGCGCATTCGAGACCATCCCGGTCGTCGTGGGCTGGACAACCGCTGAGAAGGCGGCCTCCCGCGAGGGCATCGCGTTCTCCGTCCCCGCGTTCGAGGCCCGCAACCCCGACAACGAGCCCGAGCCCGGGTCGTTCCGCGCGGTGATGCTGACCGATCTCCGCAAGCAGGTCGGCAGCGGGGGCGACGAGTCGATCAGCCGGATCAACGAAGAAACCAACAGCCTGCACTACATGCGGGCGATCAAGCTCGATGCGTCCTGCATGGTCTGCCACGGCGAGCCCGCGAAGTACGACCCGGACGGGGACGGCAAGGACCCCCTCGGGTTCGCGATGGAGTCCTGGGACATCGGGGACATGCACGGCGCCTACGAGATCGTCCTGCCGCTCGGGCCCACCGACAAGCAGGTCGCGGGCTTCATCGGCAACGGTCTGATGATCACCGTCCCGATCGTCGTCGTCGTATGCGGCGGGTTCATCTTCCTGCTCCGCCGCATGCTGGGCGTCCCGCTCAACAACCTCATCGAGGCGATGCAGGATATCGCGACCGGCGACGGCGATCTGACTAAGCGGGTCAACCTGAACCGGGGCGACGAGATCGGACGCCTCGCGCACTGGTTCGATACCTTCGTGGAGAATGTGCACGCGATCATCAGCGACATCTCCGGGGTGAGCCGCGAGGTCGCGTCCGCCGCGACGGAAATCGCCGCCTCGAACGAGGAGATGGCCGCGGGCCTCGCCAACCAGCAGGAGCAAACGCAGCACGCGTCGGCCGCGATCGAGCAGCTCAACCAGGCGTCGTCGGACATCGCCCGTCAGTCCGCGGACGCGAGCTCGCAGGCGGATTCGAGCCGGAGCAGCGCGGAGAGCGGCGGCTCGGTTGTGAGCGACACCGTCGAGGAGATCAAGGGCATCGCGTCGGAGGTCGAGGAGTCGGCAGCCGCGGTCAGCCTGCTGGGCAAGAAGAGCGAAGAAATCGGCGGCGTCATCAGCGTCATCAACGACATCGCCGACCAGACCAACCTGCTCGCCCTCAACGCCGCGATCGAGGCCGCCCGAGCGGGCGAGCACGGCCGGGGCTTCGCGGTGGTCGCTGATGAGGTCCGCAAGCTTGCGGAGCGCACGACCGAGGCGACCGAGGAGGTCAGCCAGTCCATCCGCGAGATCCAGGAGGAGACCACCCGCGCCGTCGAGCGGATCGGGAACGGCTCCAAGCGGATGGAGAAGGGCGTCGAGCTCGCGATGAGCGCCGGCGAGAGCCTCCAGGTCATCGTGGGCTCGTCCAAGCAGCTGCTTGGGCAGGTCCAGACCATCGCCGCCGCAGCCGAACAGCAGTCCGCGTCCGCCGCCCAGATCGGCGACAACATCCAGCGGGTGACCGCGGTGAGCAACGAGTCGGCACAGGCCGCCCAGCAGGCGTCCGAGGCCGCCGCCGAGCTGAGCCGTCAGAGCGAGCGTCTCCGCGTTCTCGTCGACCGGTTCAAGCTCTGAGTCGCTTCGCCCTGATCGGGCACGCAAACAAACACGCGTACAAACGCCGGGCACTCGCCCGGCGTTTGTTTTTCGGGGGACACGCGGCAGCGGTACTGTTCAGCCGTCGGCGTTCGAGGTGTGGGCATCCGCCTCGTCATCAGGCATCGCGCCGGCTCCGATCGTCCTGTCGAAGAACGCCCCGATCGCGTCGCGCATCTCGGGGTGCGTCTGGACCCAGCCGATATGACCGGCCCCCTCGATCGTCAGCAACTCCACATCCACGCCCGCGGCCTGCGCGGCGTCGCGGATCAGCGGTGCGTGCCGGTAAGACACGATGCGGTCATCCGTTCCATGGATGAGCAGCAACGGGCGGTCACGAAGTGCGGCGACGCTGTCCACCGCGTTGCGGCCGTCCGAGATCAGCCAGGGGCCGAGGACCGGGACGAAGTCACCCGCGACGCTTTCCCAGGTGCTGAAAGTCGCAAGGGAGCAGGTTGCCGCGATCCGGTCGTCTTCCGCCGCGGCCGCGATCCCGATCGTCCCGCCAAGGCTCATGCCGTAGAGCCCGACGCGATCAGGATCGATGTCGTCGCGTGAGAAGACATAATCGATCGCGGCTTCCGCGTCGTGGATCAGTCCATCGCGGTGCAGCGGGCCCTTGTCGCTCATGCCGTAGGAGCGGTAGTCGAACAGAAAGACATTGAACCCCTGCGCCGGAAGCCAGTCCATGAACGCGGTATGTCGCTTGATATTGAACGCGTTGCCGTGGCAGAAAACGATGGTCGGTGCGGGCGTCACGGCGCGTTCGGAGAGATCATCGGGATCGCGCGCCGGGAACCACCACCCGTGGAGCTCGCGTCCTTCGTTCTCGAACCAGACCTCGTCGGCTTGCGGGTGCGCGGCGTAATCGCCCCGGATCGGATAGAAGAACAGCCGATCGGCGCACCCGCCCACTTTGACGATCACGAGAAAGACCGCGAGGAGGAGCACGATCCGGGCGAGGCTCTTCGTGAGGGAACGCTTCGGGCGGTCCCTCTTGCGGGTTCGCCGATCGTCCGTGCTCGTGTCGCGGTCGCTCATGGGGGCCTTCTGCGCGCCGGAGGGGCGGGCGTTCCCGGGGGCGCCCGTCCGGCATCGGCTCAGCGGGCGACCTCGATCGCTCGGGTTTCTCGGAGAACCGTGACTCGGATTTCGCCCGGGAAGGTCATCTCGTCCGCGACACGCTTCGCGATGTCGTGCGCGATCAGGTACGCCTCGTCGTCGTTGATCTTCGCGGCGTCCACCATCACGCGGACCTCCCGCCCCGCCTGGATCGCGTGCGCTTCGACCACGCCCGGCTGCGCCAGCGCGATGTCCTGAAGATCGTTGAGCCGCTGGATGTAGCGTTCCATCGACTCGCGCCGCGCACCGGGGCGGGCAGACGAGACCGCGTCGGCGGCCATCACGATCGGGGTGTAGAAAGTGGTGGAGGGGATATCGCCGTGGTGCCCGCCGATCGCGTTGAGCACGGCTTCGTCTTTTTCCCCGTGCTGGCGGGCGAAGTCCATGCCGATCTTGGGGTGCCCGCCTTCCATCTCGTGGTCCATCGCCTTGCCGATGTCGTGCAGGAAACCGCAGCGGCGGGCGAGCTTCCCGTCGAGGCCCAGCTGGTCTGCGATGATCTGGCTCAGGAACGCGACCTCGACCGAGTGACGCAGGACATTCTGCCCGTAGCTCGTGCGATAGTGCATCTTGCCCATCGCCTCGATCACCTTGGGGTGCAGCCCGCCCAGGTTCACCTCCAGCGCCGCGTCCTTGCCCGCCTGGATCACCCGCTCGTGGATCTCCGAGGCGGTCTTCTCGACGACCTCTTCGATCCGGGTGGGGTGCATCCGCCCGTCGGCGATGAGTTTCTCGAGCGCCTCGACCGCGACCGCCTGGCGGACCTTGTCGAAGCACGACACGACGATCACGCCGGGCGTGTCATCGACGATGATGTCGACGCCCGTCGCCTTCTCGATCGCGCGGATGTTCCGGCCCTCGCGGCCGATGATCCGCCCCTTCATGTCGTCCGACGGGATCGCGACGGAACGGACCGTGCTTTCGCTGGTGTGCTCGGTCGCGTACCGCTGGACCGCCATGAGCGTGATCTCGCGGGCCTTCTCCTTCGCCTCGTCCTCGGCGCGCTCCGCGACGGTGCGGACGACCTTTGCGATCTCGAGCCTCGAGTCTTCCTCGACGCGAGCCAGGAGCTCCGTCTTCGCGTCTTCGCGGGACATCGCCGCGATCTCCTGCAGGCGGTCGGTCTGCTGCTCGCGGAGGGTCTCGATCTCCTGCTCACGCTCAGAGAGCTTCGCTTCTCGCGTGCGGAGCGCCTCGCCCGTTTCGGAGAGCGATTTTTCCTTGAGCGAGAGCGTCTCCTCCTTCCGGTCAATCAGGTCCTCGCGCTTCCCGAGTCTCCGCTCCGTCTCGCGGAGCTCGGCCCGCATCGCCTCCATCTCGTCGTCGAACTTCTCTTTCCGCTCGAGCGCCTTGCGCTCCGATTCGAGGCGGACCTTGTCCGCTTCGTTCCGCGCCTCGTCCTTCGCCCGCTCGATCACCGCCGCCGCTTCCGCCTTCGCGGACGACAGCGTGCTCTTGGTGACCATCCCCGCGACGAGGAACCCGACGACGACACCCAGGACGAGGACCACCAGGCACGCGAGGATCAACCCCGGGGTGCTGATCCCTCCGCCTGTATCGCCCTGCGCGAGCATGAAGTGCAGCGTGCCCATGCCCAGCTCCGATTCGTATCGGCCCGCGCCAGCCGAGCGCGAGCCGTGGTTACGCACACCGACGAGCGCGCACCCCCCCGACGGCGCCGGGAGTCCCGATCGCAGAACCTCATGCCTGCTCGGCCCGCCCGCTTGCAGGGGGCGTTCCCCATGCGTCGCCGCACGCGGCTCATCGCCGCGCGCCCGCCGCTTCGGAATGGTCGAGCACGCAAGCCGGCGCTCGGTCAGGGAGCACAAAGCCTCCTGAGAGCGGGCCGCGTTCTGCTCGGCACACCGTCCGATTCGGGATCGGTACGGTGGAAGAATCGCGCGGATCGTCGCGACACCCCCCACGGTGAAGGGTGCCCCAAGCCCCGAGTATAGTCTGCGGGACGCCCGGGCTGTGAAACCCGGACGATCCGTGCGAACCCGACCGGTCCCCCGGTCGATACTGTGCACTGAACATCCACCGCCCGGGCGAGGGTTTGTCCTTCCCGAGCGGCTCATCGACGATCCCGGAGCTCCCAGATGCCGATCCGCCTTGCCAGCCGCTGTGCCGTGTTGACGCTCCTCGCTTCGCTCGGGTGCGTGCTTCCCGCGTGCACCCACACCGATATCGCCCACGAGTCGTTCCACAGGCGGGAACGGACCATCGCGGTCGAGATCAGCGGAGATTCACCTGAAGTGGGGGTTCCGATCGCGGTCGATGTTCACAACCACGCCGGGTCGGTGATCGTCGAGGTGGACGACGCGCTCGACGCGCCCGAGATCAAGGCGGCGCTGCTCCGCCCCGATCACAAACCCCGCGCGGACATGCCCGAAACCGACCCCGAGGACGCGATTACCGCGTCATTTATCCCGGCGAGCGACGCCGGGGCGCCCACAAGCGCGTCGACACTGCGGATTGTGACCTCGCTCGGGGACGACTATCCGCGCGGCAGCAAGATCGCCCTCCGCGTGCGTGTCCCGCGTTGCGACGGTCTCAGCGTCGTGAACAACGGCGGTCCCATCGTCATCCTTGGAACCGATGGCGCGGTCACCGCCCAGAACGGCGTCGTAACCGGTGAGGGCGGGCGTATCGAGTATCGCACATCCAAGCCCTTCCGCGATCCCGTCGCGCTCATTACCACCAGCGGGCGGATCAGCGCCGTGATCGGGCCCGGCGGCGCCGGACAACTCGAACTCGATACCGAGCAGGGGCAGTGCTTCTTCAATTCGTCGTATGGCCTGCAAACAGATGTCGCACCGGGACCCCGGTCGTATCGGGGCACTTGGAACGGCGGGCGCACCCCGTTCGTCGCCCGCTCCGGAGACGGGGACATCACGGTGATGGTCAAGCCCGACGCGGAGCAATACAGCACCGCGGACGATTGGATGGCGCTGTTCTTCGATTGAGCGAGCCGGCTCGCGTCGATCGACCGGCCAACGCCCGGGTTACAGCCCCGCCTGCCTCATAAACCGCTCGATCTGATCGGCGACGAACGCCTTGTGCGCGGGGTCGAATCCGAATTCGAACGCGAGGCCCGCGTAGGTGTTCTGCTGGCTGTCCAGGTGCGTGTGCGCGATGCGCGACACCAGGTCGAGCGGCGCGGGGATCGTGGGCCGCAGGTCCAGGCGTGTCCAATAGAGCTTGGAGCTCTCGACGAGGGAACTCTCCTCGGGGCCCACCTTGAGCCCGATGCCGCCCCCGCCGATGTTCGCGAGTTCCGCCTTGAACGCGGCGCCGACATCCGGCGCGATCTCGCCCAGCGAGTCCAGCGCCTCATCGGGGAGTTCGGGGCGCGACGCCGGGGGCATCGCGAGCAGTTCATTGATCCGGTCCCGAGACGCGGCCTCCGCGGGGACCGCGGTGATCGGGTCTCGGAGCAGCCAGCACCGCACCGCGGGCAGGTTCAGCTGCGAGGTGGACACGCGGGATTGCACGCGTCTCGTCGCCCGCTCGACCCGGGTGGGGGGGTCGAGTTCGAGCACACCGTCCCGACCGGGCGTCACCGACTTCACTTCGCTCGTAAAGATCCAGCGGTTCTGGCCGACCGACATCACGCAGACGAGCCGCTGGCCCGCCTTGATGTCGATGGTCCGCCCCAGCGCCGCGGGATGCTCGACGAGGATCCGCTCGCCCTTGCTCTGACGGACACGGACGCGCCACAGCAGATCGGGCGGGGGCTGCCGCACGGTCTCGCCGGGTTCGGTCCGGAAGCCCTCGCCGCCCCGGCGATCGATGGTGATCTCGAGGCTGCCGCCCCGTTCGCGGATCTGGTCCAGCGTCTCGCGCCAGCGTTCACCCCGTCTCCGGCTCGCGGGCATCGGTGGTCCTTTCTCTCGCATCGGGTGTGCCGATGGGTTTCGTGCGGCAATGCCGATCACGCCGGGCCCGCGAACGGGCCCACGACCGGATCTCGAGCAGATCGCGCTCCGACGCGTCAGCCGTTGGTGTATCGGCGTTCGCGAAGTACTCAGCATAGAGCCGCTCGACGATGCGAGACATCGCGGAGGCGACACCCGCGTCCAGTTCCCCCGTCTCGGTGAGATGATCCGTGTGCGTCCGCAACGGGACCCACCCGGGCTTGGGGGTGCCGGCGCGGCGCAACAGGCGGAGTAGCTCGGCGTGGGTCCGCTGGGCACCCGACAGCACCGGGCCTCTGCCCAACAGGAGCGACAACCACCGAACGGCGCGCGCCGCGGCTCGCCTGATCCGGGCCCACTCTCGGATCACGAGCACACCGAACAGCACCGCGGCGCAGAACGCGAGCAGCGCGTTGCGGGCCGCGCGGAGCAGCACGCGAGGCGGGGCCCGCTGGGCGCGGTAGGCCGCCCCGCTCAGCCGTTCCCAGAGGGGGAACATCGACGCGGATTCGCGGTTGCCGAGCAGGTCTTTTCGGGCCTCGCCGTCGTAGCCGATCACGGTTCGGATCCAGGCGAATTCCAAGGTGTTCAGCAGGCGCCGCGCATCGGCGATCAGGCCCACCGGGGGCTCATGGATCCGCGCCAGATCCGCGGCGGGCGTCGGGTCGATCGTGCGCCAGTCGTCCGGGAGCGTCTCGGCTTCGACCCACGCATGGGCGTTGCTGGCTCGGACGATGTAGGACTCGGTGGTGTCGTTGTAGTCGGTCGCGACGAAGCCTGTGATGACCCTCGCGTTGATCCCGACCGTCCTGCACATCAACGCGAGCGAGGACGCGTAGTACTCGCAGTGCCCCTCCCGCGTGTCGCTCAGGAACCACTCGATCGGGTCCCGCCCCGGCGGGGCGCTGAGCGTCTCAAGCGTGTACCGGAACCCGCCCCCGGTCAAAAAGTTCTCCAGCGCCGCGACGGCCCGCGCGTCCTCGTCCACCGGTCGCTCCAGCGGATCGGCCTCGATTCCCGCATCGCGCAGGATCCGCTCAGCGATCTCGCGCACCTCGGGATTGTCGATCACGGGCTCGAGCCGCTCTTCGGGCGTGGGGCGCTCGAAGGTCTCGGGGATCGGGACCTGATCGTTCGAATGGACGGTGTAGGAAATCCGCCCGGTGTCCCCCCGGACACGCAGCGCCGCGTCCCCCGTCGAGTATTCGAGCTGGAAAGTGGGGGGGACACGCACCTGGTTGGTCTGCCAGATGGTGAACAGGTGTCCCCGGTTGCCCTCGACGCTCCGGATCGTGATCTCCTGTCTGAGGTTCCACGAGCCCGGCTGCGCCCCCCCCACGGTGACGAACCCGGGGCGCAGCTGCGGCGCGGGGCCCTGCGTGTACACATACCTTGAGCTGTCCGAACGCGTCCAGGTGCCGGAGCGCGGGTCGTAGTCGTGCAGCACCGCCCCCCGCAGATAGAACCGCTGCCCGACCGCCCCGAGCGGCTCGCCTTCCCGGTCGAACAACTGCATGTCGAGCACGGGCTCCTGGCTCTGGCTGATCAGCCCGCCCAGACCGAGGCGGACTTCGTCGTTGAACCCGACCGTCGAGCCGACCGCCGCGGTCCCCCAGGCGCCCAGCGCCTTCGAACCAAGTTCGCGGGGCATCAGGATGAAGACTACGGCCGCGATCGGCATCGCCGCGACGACGACCGCCGCCCCGCGTTTGCGGACCGGGCGGACGATCGCGGACGCGGCCTCGCTCGCGCCGCGCTCGACGCGGGAGAGCTGATACCACAGCACCGCGCCGATGATGACCGGCAGGAAGGCGAGCATCAGCATGCCCAGCGTGAACGAGTTGCTCGTCAGGATGGCGCCGATCACGAGGAACACCGAGAGCGTGAGGAGCTGCGCCGTGTCCCGGGGCCCGCGCCGATCGAGCAGCTTGACGATCAGCAGCGCCATGACGAACTGGCTGAACAGCGACACGCCGAGACCCGCGTTGAACAGGCCCCAGGTGCCCCAGGCGACAACACCGAACAGCAGGGTGTTGATCAGCGAGCGTGGCATCGCCCTCGGGGGCGAACCGCGTGTCAGCAGCCACGAGGTCAGCGCCCCGACGATCCCGATGACGAGCACGCCGGAGTCTTCTTCCGCGACCCCGTACGCGAGAATCGCGAGCAGGACCGCCGCGATCGTCCAGCGCTGGCTGATCCGCAGCACGCTCACGCCGGGGCCCTCCCGCCGACGAGCGAGGCGAGGGCGCTGCCGATACCCTGCGCAATCGGGCGTTCGCCCCCGGTGCGCCGATCACCGGGCGAGAGGAACTCGGGCGGGATCGTCTCCCCGGCGAGCCATTGGCGGAGGTCGTCCGCCGAGAGGGTGAACTCGCCCGCCGAACGCCCGCGACCCTTCCGCTGATACTGGATCGTCACGCGGAGCGACCGCCCCTTCGCGGCCTCCCCGTCGTCCTCGAAGCCGTTGGTGCTGAGCGGTTCGTCT
The DNA here is from genome assembly GCA_002480345.1 of Phycisphaerales bacterium UBA7812. GTDB lineage: Bacteria > Planctomycetota > Phycisphaerae > Phycisphaerales > UBA1924 > UBA1926. Next base: position 44,950 of record DLBY01000080.1, read on the forward strand.
GGGCTGAGCCCGGCCATCGCGGTCTGGATCGCGCGCACCTGCTTGGGCCCGATCACGGGGCGCATGCGTCCGACACCGCGCCCCCGCAGGCCGACCGAGAAGCCCGCCTTGCTCGCATCCTGCGCCAGCGCCGCGACGAGTGAAGCCGCCCGCTCGACTAGGTGGGGGGGGACCGAGGGCGACGGGCGGTCGATCCGGAGCCACAAGCGAGGGGGGGCGCTCGATGCCTGCTCGCGGACGATCAGTTCACCCAGTCGCGCAGAGGGGAGCCACGCGATGGTCCGCGTCGGATCGCCCGGCACATACTGCCGCAGGGCATAGAACTCGCTGGATTGCCCCCTTCGCGACGCGGTCGCGCTGAGGGTGGCGCCGTCTCGCCCCGACCGGTGCCAGGGCATGGACCGAAGCGCGACACGGCGCGGCGCGACAACCCACGCATCGGGCTGCTCGAACACAAGCGTCTTGCGGAACAGCCCGAACGGAAAGGTCGTGGTGACGCTGAAGGCCGCAAGACGATGCACCCCTCGTGCGGTCGGCGTGATGCGCACGCGTGCGACCGTCGAAGCGCCGGGCTTGAGATCCAGCACCCCCCCCGATTGCCCCGTGCCGAACACCAGCGACGCGCGCTGGCTCTCCGCGAGTTCGCGGATCTCGAGACCCATGGCGCTCAGCCAGCGCCCGCGGTTCTCGAGCGCATAGCGGATCTCCGCGTGCTCCCCCACCGCGCCGGGCGGGGGGGGCAAACGCTTGGCACGGATGTTCATCAGGGGCGGACCCGAGATCAGCCCGCTGAGCAGGAACCCCGCGATCGCGAAGCCGAACGCCAGAAACAGGAGGTTGTTCTGGCTGTTGATCGAGCCGATCGCGAGGAACACCGTGATCGTCAGGTACAAAATCCCGGGGCTGTGCAACTCGTACCGCCGCCTCGTCGGGCGGGGCAGGTCATGAAGCGTCGAAGACGCAGCCGCGGCGTCCTGCTCAGGGCGAGGCTCGGCCTTCGGCGCATCGGGTTCGGGGCCGTGCGGGGGCATCCGTCCACCATACGCCCATCGGGCGGGCGCGGTTCTCAGGCAGGCTCGCCGTGCGTGGTGACCATCGACTCGACGCTGGGGAGGTCCTTGACGCTGCGGATGCCGAACGAATCGAGGAACTGCTTGGTCGTCCCGTAAAGCATGGGGCGACCGAGTTCCTCCGCCCGCCCGGTGACCGCGATCAGGCGACGCTCCAAGAGGCTCTTGAGGACCTCGCCGCATCCCACGCCCCGGATAGCTTCGAGCTTCGCGCGGGTGATGGGCTGCTTGTAGGCGATGATCGCCAAGGTCTCGATCGCCGGGCGGCTCAGCCTGCTCGACGCCTGTTTGCGGTGGAACGCCGCGAGGACATCCGCGTGCTCGGACCGGGTCATCACCCGGTATCCGCCCGCGACGGGCTCGATGCGGAACGCGCGGCCGGTCTCGTCGTACGCCGCGTTGAGCGACTCGACGGCGCGCTCGATGTCCCCCGCCTCAACCGTTACCTCGCCCCGAGCCTGCGCAAGCGCCGAGACGACCTCCGCGATGCGCGCCGCGGGGACCGGCTTGCTGTTGCTCAGCACGATCGCCTCGACCCGACCCGCGAGGAGGGCGTCGTCGAGCGGGCGGTTCTCCGTATCAGCGGAGGCGGGCTGTTCGGTCACTTCCGGCATGCTTTCACTGTACCCGACCGGGACGCCGAGTGGGAGGTCCCGCGGGGCCTGAATCCGCGCACCGGTTCTTCTCGTACCCTATCGCCCGATGCCCACCGACCACGCCCTGCTGCCCTCCAACCAGCACGCCTATGCCGACCTCCCCGCGCTGACGGAGCGGGCGGTCCACAACCGACGCGAGCGGGTCTTCCTCGTGCTCGCGGGGCTGTTCCTGGGCACCCTCGCGATGCTCAACATCCTCGGGATCACGCGATTCATCAAGCTGTTTGAGTACGACTTCGATGCCTCGACGCCGGGCGCCACCGTCTTCGCGGTCGCGGTGGGGGTGCTGCCCTATCCGGTCACCTTCTTGTGTACCGACTACATCAGCGAGCTGTTCGGGCGCCGCCGCGCGAACTTCGTCGTCTTCGTCGGGCTCATCCTGAACCTCTGGGTCATCGCGATCCTCTGGATCGGGGGTGTCCTCCCGGGGTTCGAAGCGGTCGATCCGGAGACGGGCGCCGTGGCGCTCGACGCCGCAGGCCGCCAGCCCGTGTTCTTCGAGGTGCGCACGCTGGCGTTCGGCGCTGTCACCGCGTCGATGATCGCCTACCTCGCCGCCCAGTTCGTCGATGTCCAGGTCTTCCATTTCTGGAAGTGGCTCACCAAAGGCAAGCACCTCTGGATCCGAAACAACGGGTCCACGCTGGTCAGCCAACTGGTCGACACCGTCGCGGTGATCCTCATCACCCATTTCTACGCGAAGGCCCTCCCGGTCAACGAGAACGCCGCGATCTGGCCCCAGCTGCTCGTCTTTATCGCGACGGGGTACGCCTTCAAGCTCGCCGCGGCCTTGCTGGACACGATCCCGTTCGTGCTGCTCAGCCCCGTGCTGGCGCGATACCTCAGGCTTCCCCCGCCCGATACCCACCACCACGGCTGACCGCCCATCGCGTCGGAGAAGGGACGCTGTCAGCGCAGCGACGGGTCGAGCCTGGTGACCTCGGTCCGGTCCAGCAGGGTGCGCGCGAGCCGTTCCATCGCGAGCCTCGTCTTGCGGATCGTCAACTCGCGCCGGAGCGTCGCGTCGTCAGGCGTCCGGCTCGCGGGGGGCAACACCGCATCGACGATGACGACCGCGAACCCCTGTTCGACCGCGATCGCGTCACTCGGAGCGCCCCGCTCCAGCACCGGGAGCGCGCGCCGGATCGAATCCGGGAACGCGGGGTCCAGCGGGCTGATCACGGACTGGAACGGTCGCAGGTCGCGCGCTCCCGCCTCGATCCAGAGCCCCGCGAGCGCACCCCCCTCGTGCGCGCGGGCCGCGCGGGCGATCGCGAGCGCCGTCGCGGCGTCGCGCGCGATCACGCCGCTGGTCAGGTACCGCTCGCCCGCGCGCACACGGCGCGCCAGGCCGACCTCCGTGTCGGTCACCTCGATCTCCGACGGGTCGATCAGCGCGCGCAACGCCGCGTTGCGCCACAGCAAGCGACGGAAGCGGTGCTCGCCCAGGCCCCGACGCTCGCGGATCGACGACTCCGCCTCCGGGCCCACGCCCGATTCGCTCAGCAACGCGAGCCAGGTCTCGCGCGCGGCCTCGATCTCGCCTTCCGTGATGGTCAGGTTCCGTGCGCGCAGCGCTCGTCGGAGCGCGTGCTCCAGGGCGAGGTCCTCGACAACAACCCCTCCGCCCGCTTCGGCGAGCAGCGGACGCAGGGTCTCCCAGGTCACGGGCTCCCCGCCGATCAGCAACGCGATGTCCGACCGGGTCGCCCGGCGCTGGGGCGGCGCGGGCTCGGCTGCTTCTCGCGCGACGATGGGCGTGCGCCCTTCGGGGGGCGTCGAGGCGCACCCGCCCAGCAGCGCAGCGAGCATCCAGAAGGCAAGGCAGCGGGACAGCGGGGCGGTGGTCTTCATGCGTCGATTCCGAAGAGAGGCATCCGGGACGAGACTCCCGTGGTATAGGCTCATCACATGTCCCTGACCGGTGCCGACTCCCAAACACGACCAGAATCCGCCCACGGGAACGCGATCCCGGGCGGAAGCAGCGGCGTGTCGCATGGCGTGCGTGCTCTCTGTCCGTTCTGCGGGGCGCACGCGGTCAACGCGGACTCAGTGCAATGCACCGCGTGCGGCGCGCGCACCGATCCGCTCAGCCGGCAGGCGACCCAGAACGAGATGGGGCCCTGGTTCGTGCGTGACGAAACAGCGCCGTTCCGGCCCGGCTGCCGCCTGGAGACGATCGAACGCTGGGCACGGTCGGGGCGGCTCTCGCCGACCACGGTGATCCGCGGGCCGAGCACGCACCAGAACTGGGTGGAGGCGAGGCGTGTCCCCGGGGTCGCCCGCTTGTTCGGGCGGTGCCATGCGTGCGAGGAACCGGTCGGCTCTGACGAGGTGATCTGTCGGGGATGCGGGGCGGCGCTGCACGCGGAGCGGGATCGGCAGCACCTGGGGCTCGCGGCGATCCGTCCCCTGCCGGGGCGGGTGCCCGCTGCGGTGACCGCGGGATCGCTCATCGGGGACGCGGGGGCGGCGCGTGTTGCATCGGTCCGGGGCGGACCAGCGGTTCCGGGTGGCGCCCAATCCCGGGAGGACGCACGCGGGCGCGGCGCTGACGCGCGTGCTCGCGCACGGGAAGCCCTTTTCGAGCGCCATCTCAGGAGCGCAAAACGAACCGCCCTGATTTCCGGGGGGGTTGCCGTGGTCGCGGTGGTCGCGCTCGTGCTCGTTCTGCTGGGCGTCCGGTTCGGTGTGATCGAGCCAAGCCGGGGCGGTATCGCGTCATCCGGAGCAGCCAGGGCGGTCCAAACTGACGAGCGTGCCCCGGCGGGGTCGGCAGACGATGCTGACGGAATCGCGGCATCCAAAGATGGCTCGGGGCCTGATGCCTCACCCTGAACGCTCGCTCGAGCCGATCCTGGAGTGGGGTATCCCGGGCGAAGCCGCCTGTTTTGTGCATCCGGAGGACCCGGCGCGCTCGTATTCCAAGAGGGCCCGGTGCCGGGTGTTCTGCGTTGCGGCACACTGATCGAGAAGGACGATTGATCGCGGTGCACAGTCACGACCTCCAACTGCCCGGATCGAGGCCTCGGCTCGGGTCGCGGTGTGGGTTCGGCTGCACCGGCGGATTCACACTCATCGAGTTGCTGGTCGTGATCGCGATCATCGCGCTGCTGATCGGGATCCTGCTTCCGGCGCTCGGCAAGGCACGCGGGTCGGCCCGGTCGATGGCGTGCCTGAGCAACATGCGGCAGATCGGGCTCGCGGGCGCGATGTACGGGAACGACGATAACGACGCGATCTTCGCGCTGAGTTGGCGGGCGGGCACGCCCGTCCCGTCCCGCTACCCCGACCTCGCGGGGGTGTACACGAAGGACGAAGAGTCGAGCAACGCGCAGGCGATCGACGCGATGCGGCGGCTCTCGGGGCGGGTGGATGTCTACCAGAGCAGTTTTTTCTGGTATTCGCACCTCTACTTCTCTCACCTCGTGCTCGCGGACTATCTGACTGGGCAGCCCGTCGAGGGCGTGGCGCGCTGCCCCGAGGACTTCGTGCAGGAGGACCGCATCGCGGACATCGCGTCGGTCTCCCCGGCCCAGTTGTTCCGGGTGTACGAGGGCACCTACGAGGTCGTCCCCGCGACGCACAGCAACGACCAACGCCGCGCGGGGCAGCTCGACCCGATCGAGCAGCACGACGAGAACGCGAACAGCTTCAACCGGGCTGCGCGGTACCTGGTCACCCGGCGGATCGACGAGGTGACCTTCCCGTCGTCAAAGGTGTGGGTGATGGACCAGTTCGACCGTCACTCCAACCCGGGCGATGAGACTTTCTTCGCCGACCGGTCCGCCCGCTCGACCCTGCTGATGTTCGACGGATCCGCGTCGAGACGCGCGACGGCGGACGCCAACCCGGGGTTCCAGCCGCTGAACCCCGAGAGCCCCGAGCCCTCGACGATCCGTGTCCTGGTCGGGCCCGGGGAGCCCGACCTCGAATACGACGGCGTCTACCGCTGGACGCGGGGCGGCCTGCGCGGCGTCGACTTCGGGGGCTCGGAGATCGACACCGGTCAGTTCCGGGACTGATCGCTCGCTCGGGCTGCGCTCCTGATCCCGCGCGGCCGATCTCACGCGGGAATCGCTTCTGCCTAGCATGCTGCGCGGTGCGTGTCGGTGGATGTCCCGGCGGCGTGTGCCGCTCGACTCATGCAGGCAAGCGAGAGGTGAAGTCATGAAGGTCGTGATCGCGGACAAGGCGGAGCAATCGCTCGTGGACGGGCTCGGGGCGCTGGGATGCGAGGTGCACCTGGATCCCTCCCTGGACGGCGCCTCCCTCGAGGCGTGCCTGGGTGAGCAGCAGCCCGAGGTGTTGGTGGTGCGCTCGACGAAGGTCCCCGCGGCGGCGATCGAGAAGGGCGCCCCCGCGCTCAAGCTGATCATCCGCGCCGGATCGGGGTACGACAACATCGACGGCAAGGCAGCGCACGGGCAGGATGTCGCGGTGTGCAACACGCCGGGCATGAACGCCGTCGCGGTCGCGGAGCTCGCGATGGGGCACCTGATCAGCCTCGATCGTCGCCTGTGTGACCAGAACGCTCAGCTCAAAGCGGGGCACTGGAACAAGAAGGAATTCAGCAAGGCGCGTGGTCTGAAGGGCAGCACGCTGCTCGTGGTCGGCGCGGGCGCCATCGGTCGCGAGGTCGTCACTCGGGCGAAGGCGTTCGGGATCGAGGTGAGCATCTTCGATCCGAATATCACGGAGCAGGAAATCGAGCGGTTGGGCGCGTCCCCTGTCGAGGGTTCCCGCTCGGCGCTCCTCGCGGCGCTGCCCGGGTTCGACGCGGTCTCGATGCATGTCCCCGCGATCGAATCGACCAAGGGGATGTGCGACTCTGCGTTCTTTGAGGCGATGAAGCCCGGCGCGTCGTTCGTCAACACGAGCCGCGGCGCGATCGTCGACGAGCCCGCCCTGATCGCGGCGGTGCAGACCGGGAAGATCCGTGCAGGGCTGGATGTCTACTGCGACCAGCCCTCCGAGAAGGACACGCCGTGGGAGACCCCCGTCGCGGAGTTGGACGGGGTGTACTGCTCGCACCACTGCGGGGCTTCGACCGACCAGGCGCAGAACGCTGTCGCGGAGGAGGTCGTGCGGATGGTCCGCCTGTACAAGTCGGACCGGGCGATCGTGCACTGCGTGAACGGGGTCGCGTGACCCTGCCTTCTGCCGCGGGTCGGCGTCGATATCATAAAAGGGCCGCCCGCGCGTGGGCGGTGCCGGGGACGGAGCGGCCGGGTCGGCCGCGGTCGCGATTGGAGGTCGGGTGATGGGCGAACGGATATTCAATTTCTCTGCGGGCCCGGCGACGCTGCCCGAATCGGTGCTCAAGCAGGCGCAGCGGGATGTCTTCGACATCTTCGATTCGGGGATCGGGATCTTGGAGCACAGCCATCGCGGGAAGGTGTTCGACCGGATCACCCACGAGACGGAGGCGGACTGCCGCGCCGTCGGGAACATCCCCGACGACTACGCGGTGACCTGGATGCAGGGCGGCGCGACGAGCCAGTGCTATTTCGTGCCCGCGAACCTGCTCCCCCCGGACCGGACCGCGGACTACTTCCAGACCGGCAAGTGGGCGAACGACTCGATCAAGGAAGCCCCGCTCTACGGCACCTGCCACATTTGCGGCTCGAGCAAGGCGACCAACTACGACCACATCCCGATGGGCGGTGAGGTCAGCTACTCGGACAACCCGGTGTATGTCCACTTCACGAGCAACAACACGATCATGGGGACGGAGTTCCCGACCGAGCCCGAGAACATCCCGGCTGGCGCGTTCCTCGTCGCGGACACCTCGAGCAACATGTTCAGCAAGCCGATCGATGTGACCCGGTACGGGCTGATCTACGCGGGGGCGCAGAAGAACTTGGGGCCCAGCGGGATCACGCTCGTGATCGCGAAGAAGTCGATCATCGAGAACCCGGTGCGCGAGCTGCCCCAGATGATGCAGTACCGCAACCACGCGAACAAGGAAGGGCGGTTCAACACGCCCAACACCTTCGGCGTCTATCTCATGGGCCTGGTCTTCAAGTGGATCCTCGAGCAGGGCGGTCTGGAGGCAATCCAGAAGATCAACGAGGAGAAAGCGGCGGTGATCTACGATTTCCTGGATAGCCAGGACTTCTACACCCCGCACGCGAAGACCGACAGCCGGAGCCTGATGAACATCACATTCAAGTGCCCGACGCCCGAACTCGACAAGCTGTTCATCGAGCAAGCGGCGGCGAAGGGGCTCGACGGACTGAAGGGGCACCGCTCCATCGGCGGGATGCGCGCCAGCATCTACAACGCGTTCCCGAAGGCGGGGTGCGAGGCGCTCGTCGACTTCATGAAGTCCTTTGCGCACGAGCACGCGGGGGCCGCGACTGCCTGAAACCAGCGAAAGTCATTCACCGAGCCCGGGCGTTCGTGCCCGGGCTTTTTCGTGCGCACGAAGCGAGCGAGAGCGGCCTACCCGCGGAGCCGCGCGAGGCAGGCTTCGAGTACTTCCTGGGTCGTGATCCGCTCCATCATGGGGACACCGACCCGCTCGTCCTTGTGGTCGAAGCGGTCTCCCGCTCGGAGATGCTGGATGACATCGCGTTCGCGGCGGTAGGGCCCGACGCGCTCGACGCGGGTGGGCCCGAACAACGCGACGAGCGGCCTGTCGAATCCGACCGCCATGTGCAGCGCCGCCGAGTCGTTCGCGACGACGAGCGATGAACGCTCGATGACCGCCATCAGGCGCGCGATGGAGGTTTCCCCGACGAGGTCGATCGCGCGGGGCTCCCCAGCCGCCCACCCGAGCAGGGGGCGGATCTGGTCCCGCTCGCCCGGGCCGCCCACGACCACGACACGCTCAACGCCCGACGCAAGCAGGTGCCGGGCGAGGTCGGTGAACCGCTCGGCGGGCCACTGCTTGCCCGGCCAGCGGCTGGTCGGCGCGACGACTACGAATCGCGACACGCTCCAGGGTTGGCTCGCGGCCCACGCGCGCGCATCCGGATCGGTGTAGAGACGCATATCGCGGTCCGCGTTGATTCCCAGTGAGCCGAGGAGCACTCGCATGCGGTCCACCGCGTGCCGGGACCGATCGGCATGGATGGTTCGGTTGTAAAAGACGCGCGCGCATTCAGCGGCGTTGCGGTACCCAACGCGCCGGCTCGCCCCGGTCCACCGGGCAAACAGGCCGCTGCGGAAGAGCCCCTGCGCATCGATGACGAGGTCATAACGGGGTCGGCGGCGGAGCGTGCTGTTCATCCACGCGAGCGCGGGGAACGGGTTGCCCTTTCTGCTGGTGGCGCCCAACCCTCCGCGGGGGAACGCGACCACATTGTCCAGCGCGGGATGGTGCCGGATTGCGTCGGCAAACGAGTCCTGCACGAGCCAGTCGATCGTCGCGCGGGGGAACGCGGTACGCAGGCTCGTCAGCAGCGGCACGCTCCGGCAAACATCGCCGAGCGCGCTGGGGCGGATGATCAGGATGCGACGGGGATGGGGCACGCCGTTCGGTCCTGGGAGGAGGAGTGGGGCGATCAGCCCGGAACGAATGGATTCGTGCGCTTCTCATCGCCCACGGTCGTCGCGGGGCCGTGCCCCGGGAGGAGGACCGTTTCGTCAGGGAGGGCGTAGATCTTGTCGCGGATGGACCGCTCGAGGACCGCGAAACTGCATCCCGGGAAGTCGGTCCGCCCGACCGATCCCTTGAAGATCGCGTCGCCGCAGATGCAGACCCCGGCCTCTTCGCAAAAGAGCGATACGCTCCCCGGGGAATGCCCGGGGGTGTGCAGGACGCGCCACGCCCGACCGGCGAGGGAGAGGGTGTCCCCGTCGGCGAGCAACCGATCGGCCGGGGGGGCGGTCACCGGGTTGGGCGAGAAGCCCGAGAGGTTGAGGTTGGCATCGGTGAGCCAGTCCCGCTCCGCTTCGTGGATCAGGATCGGCGCATCGGGGAAGCGTCGTTTCGCGGCGCCGAGCCCCGCGATGTGATCGACATGCGCGTGCGTCAGGACCAGCGCTTCGGGGACGAGGGCATCGCGTTCCAACTGCTCGAGCAGGGGCTCGCTTTCGAAACTGAAGTCTGCGACCCAGCACGACGATTCGCCCTCGGGCGTTTCGCCGTGGATGATGTAGCAGTTTGTCTGGTAAGGCCCCAGGCAGAACGGGTCGATCTTCGGGGCTTTGGTCGGGTGGGTGCGGTCTGTCATGTCCGAATCAGTGTAGAATGTGTTCGGGCCCCGGTCGCGGGCCCCGCCGGCACGGAACCCGGTGAGCACGGAGGCTCGGATGCTGATCCGCAATATCGATGAGGTCGAGCGCTCCCCCGTTCAGATGGATGGGGTGAAGGACGCCCGGATGGCGGTCATGGTGGGGCGCGACGACGGCGCGCCCAACTTCGCGCTCCGCCAGTTCGAGGTGGCGCCGGGGGGGAACACGCCCCGGCACAGCCATGATTACGAGCACGAGGTGTTCGTGGTCTCCGGCTCGGGGACGGTGCTGCTCGAGGGGGCGGAGCGTCCCGTCAAGGGTGGGGATGTGATCTATGTCCCCGCGGACGAGGAGCACCAGTTCAGGGCCTCGACGGGGGAAGCGCTCCGGTTTCTGTGCATCGTCCCGGTGACGCGGGATTGTGGGGAGCCCGTCCCGGGGAGTTGAAGAGGGCGGAGACCCGCCGTCTCGGCGGGCGGATTGAGGTGTGCATGGCAGCGCAGAACGCACCATCCCAGGCGCCGATCTGGACCGCGGTGATCTATGCCGCGGTGGTGGTCATCGGCTTGCTCCTGGAGTTCCTCGGGTTCGACCGCGGGTCGGATCTGTTCCTGTTGGCGGGGATCCTCGCGATCCTCGGCGTCGTGCTGTTCGCGCCCGCAGTGTGGGCGCTTCGGAGCGCCGGGTCCGCTCGGGATGCGCGCACCGACCGGCTCGTCGAGGCACTCGAACGCCTCGCCCAGGAGCAGGCGTTGTCCGACGACGCGAGGCGGGTGCTCAATCGGCGGCACGAACGCGGGATCCTCTGCCGCGCGATCGAGGAAGACATCGCGCGCGAGGACTGGGACGCGGCGACGGTGCTCGTCAAGGAACTCGCGGAGCGGTTCGGCTATCGGCAGGAGGCCGAGGAGTTCCGCCAGCGGATCGAATCGGTCCGCGCCCGGACGACGGATGTGAAGGTCAGCGACGCGATCCGGAATCTCGACGCGTTGATCGTTCGTCGGCAGTGGGACGAGGCCTCCGCGGAGGCGTCGCGGATCACCCGCGTGTACGCGGAGTCCCCTCGAGTCGAGGGCCTGCGCCATCGGGTCGAGCGTGCCCGCGGGCAGTACAAGGCGGATCTCGAGCGACGGTTCCTCCACGCGGCGAAGGACGAGCGCGCAGAAGAGGCGCACGAACTGCTCAAGGAACTCGACCAGTACCTCACCGAGGCGGAAGCGGAGCCCTACCAGGAACTCGCGCGCGGTGTGATCGGCAAGGCGAGGGAAAACCTCGGGGTGCAGTTCAAGCTCGCGGCTCAGGACCGGGATTGGGCGCGGGCCGCGGATGTCGGGGAACGCATCATCCGGGATTTCCCCAACACGCGGATGGCCGAAGAGATCCGCGCCGTCATCGACGGCATCCGCGAGCGAGCGGCGATGCAGCAGCGGGCGTGATCGCGGTTTCGGATCCGGGACACGACGGCGGCAAGGCTGTCCGAGGCGGACGGCTCAACCGCGATCGTTGCTCTCGGCGTCCGCCCCTTCGGATTCGTGGTGGTGGTGATCCGCGGGGATGCGCCAGCACATCACGAGCAGCATGCCGATCCCGATGATGAGCCACAGGTCGGCGATGTTGGAGACATAGGGCCAGACCTCGTCGGAGCCGTTGGGCCAATTGAGTCCGAAGGGGAGCTGCACGCCCGGCAGGGGGTGGATGAAATCGCGGACGCACGCGAAACGGAGGCGGTCGTAGAGGTTGCCAAGACCGCCCGAGAGGAGCAGGCCGATCGCGAGGTGCGCCATGCGGTCGCGCGGGCGGGTCCAATTCAGGAAGACATGCATCGCGAAAAGCACCGCGAAGGCGGTGAAGGTCACGAAGAGCCACCGTTGACCCGCGCCGATGCCGAAGACCGCGCCGGGGTTGAGCACCAGCGTCAGATCGAGCACACCCGGGATCACCGTGACGGGATCGTGCGCCGGAAGCAGATCGCCCAGACGGTCGGTCGACAGCACGGCCTCACGCTCGACGACCGCGGGGCTGCTCGCGATGTACCGGAACGCGGCCCATTTGCTCGCGAGATCGCTGACCAGGCCCAGCGCGAGTGTCGCGAGCATCAACGCCCAGGCGCGTGGGCAGGAACGCGTGCGCCGGGGCACCGCCGCGGGCCGGGGCGGGCTGGCATCACCTCGGTCGTCAGCGGGTGAATCGTTTGCGTGGTCAGAATCCGCCACCGCGCCGTTCCATCTCGCGAGCCGCTTCGATCGAGTAGCGAGCCCAAGGCAGTTCCTGGAGACGCGTCTTGTGGATGGGCTTTCCGGTGCGTTCGCAAACGCCGTAAGTGCGGTTGTCGATGCGCGCCAGGGCGTCGTCGATCTCCTTGATCAAGCGGCGGTCCGCGGCGGCGAGATCGAGGGAGAGCGATTGCTCGTAGCTGTCCGAACCCTGGTCGGCGAGGTGCTGGGGAAGATGGCTGAGGTTGCCCGAGTTGGAGCGCAGCGCATCGGCCTCCATCTGCTCGATGTCGCCGAACAGCTCGGCCCGCTTGATCAGCAGCAGGTTCTTGAACTTGGTCAGTTCCCGCTTGTTGAACGGGGACTTCTTGGGCGCGGTCGAGTCCGCGGCGGTCGACGCCGCGGCCGCCTCGGCGTTGGGGCCCGACGGGATCAGGGGCTTGCGCACGACGCCCGGACCGAGCAGGCTGCCACCGGGCGTTACGAAAGGCTTGCGGGGCTGCTTGGTCTTGCCACGCTTCTTGGAACGATCGGACACGATCGTGATGCCCTTGCGGCCCGATTTCTTCGAGTTGTTCGACTTGTCCGAAGGGGTCTTGTCGCTCGCCTTGGCTTTCGCGCTCGGCTGGCTCGCACCACCGGCTTTCGCGGATCCAGAGGTCTTCTTCGGGGTCGTGCTCTTCTTCGTTGTCTTCTTCGCGGTGGACTTGGACTTCGCGGGCGCTTTCTTCGCAGGAGTCTTCTTCGAAGCGGTCTTCTTAGCCGTTGATTTCTTCGCTGCCGGCTTCTTTACGCCAGTCTTCTTGGTCGTCGACTTTTTAGCTGCCGGCTTCTTGGCGGCGGATTTCTTCGTGCCGGCAGATTTCGTTGACTTCTTGGTCGTCTTCTTGGCCGCGGTTTTTTTGGTCGTCGCGCCCTTCTTCGCGCGGCTCGACGACGCTTTGGTTTTCGAGGCGGTCTTCTTCGCCGTGGGCTTCTTGGACACCTTGGCGCGCGCCGATGCCTTCTTTTTGCTCGCGGCGGCGGGCTTGGTGGTCTTCTTCTTCGTCTTCTTGGCCAAGGTACCCCCCAATACGGGCGGTTATCGGAAGGGCTGGTTCCCGTGGAACGGCGTCAAATCTATTCGTGGGCCTGATCGAAGTCAAAGGACAGCGATACCACAGGCGTACGCCGCTCTTTCGCGGTTTGTTCGTCGCGGAATACCTGTGGGAATCCACCAGAAGAGGTGAATTATTCCGCCGACTCCGGCGTCGCGGCGCTCGCCTGCGCCTCGACTTCCTCCGTCACCTCGCCGAGTTTGCGGAATCGTTCGTACCGCGCGTCGAGCAGGTCCTGGACGGGCTGCTTCTTCAGGGCGGTCAATTCCCGGTCGATCCACTCGGTCATCGTCGCCGCCGTCGCCTTGGGGTCACGATGCGCGCCGCCCAGCGATTCGTCGATCACCGCGTCCACGATGCCCAGGCGGAGGTTGTCTGACGCGGTGAGCCGGAGCGCGTTCGCGGCTTCGCGGGTCGTCTGGTCGTTCGCCTGCTTCCAGAGGATCGCGGCGCACCCTTCGGGGCTGATGACCGAGTACCAGGCGTACCTGAGCATCGCGACCCGATCGGCGACCGCGATGCCGAGCGCGCCGCCCGAACCGCCCTCCCCGATCACGATCGAGACGATCGGGACCTTCAGCCTGCTCATCTCGCGGAGATTGACCGCGATCGCTTCCGCTTGGCCCCGTTCCTCTGCCCCCAGCCCCGGGTAGGCGCCCGGTGTGTCCACGAATGTCACGATGGGCAAGCCCATTTTCTCGGCGAGTTCCATCTTCAGCATCGCCTTGCGATACCCCTCGGGGTGCGCACACCCGAAGTGGCAGGCGAGTTTCTCTTGGGTGGTCTTCCCCTTCTGGTGCCCGACGATCAGGACCTTGTGCGAGCCGATGCGCGCGAACCCGGTCACGATCGCGGGGTCGTCGCTGTAGCGTCGGTCGCCGTGCAGTTCGCAGAAGTCGCGGGCGAGCAGCGCGATGTAGTCGCGGGTCTGCGGGCGGTTGGGGTGGCGCGCGACGCGGACGATGTCCCAGGCGGTGAGCCCCTCGTAGATCTCGCGGAGGCGGTCGTCGCGGAGCGCGCGCAAGGTGTCCGGATCCTCGGGGCTGTCGGGGCGGGCACCCTCGACACCGCCGAAGGCCGGGATCTCGACGGGCTCGGTCGAGGTCCTTCCCTGCTCCGCGCGGCGGATCCTCTCATCGAGTTCGACGATCTCGCGCTCGAAATCGAGTTGGTAGAAGCTCATTGGGGGTTCCTCCGGATCCCGGACGCACCCGTTCCGGGGCGGTTGACTCTCGCCGCTCGGGGGACCATAGGCTCTTTTCATGCAATCAAACGAACAGAACGGGTCTCTCTCGGGCGCCCTGCCGCCGCTCGCGGTCGTGGGCGGGGGCAATATGGCGCACGCGATTCTGTCCGGCGCGCAAGACGCCGGGGTGCTGGATCTGGATCGGGTTGTGGTCGCGGATCCTTCTCCCGACCGCCGGTCGCTGTTTCCGCGGGCCGTGGCGTCTGCCGGCGAGGCGGTCGCGTGGCTGTCCGAGCAGGATTCCGACGCGGGGCAACTGGTCCTTGCGGTCAAGCCCCAGATCTTCCCGAGGGTCGCGAAGGAGATCGGGGGTGTGCTCAAGGACGGCCCCGCGCGCGTGGTCGTCTCGATCATGGCGGGGACAACGAGCGAGTCGATCCGAGCATCGCTGGGCGGCGGGGTGCGCGTCGTGCGCACGATGCCGAACACGCCCAGCCAGGTCCGGCGGGGCGTGACCGCGATCGCGCTGGGCGCGGGCGCCGAGCCCGGCGATGAGGACGCGATCCGCGCGGTCATGAACGCCGTCGGGACCACGGTCGCGATCGAGGAGACCATGATGGACGCCTTCACGGGGCTCGCGGGATCGGGCCCGGCTTATGTGTTCTACCTCGCCGAGGCGCTCGCGAAGGCGGGCGAGGGCGTCGGGTTCTCGCCCGAGGACGCGCGCACGATCGCGGAGAGCGTGGTGATCGGGTCGGCGTACCTGCTGGAGGGCGACAACCGATCCGCGGGCGAACTGCGTCGGGCGGTGACCAGCCCCAACGGCACGACGCAGGCGGGGACTGAATCGCTCGACGCTTCGGGCGTGATGGACGCGGTCGTGCGCGCGGTCGCCGCGGCGCGGGATCGGGGGCGGGAACTCGCGAAGGGCTGAAGGGGTTCAGGACGCGTTTCGGTCTGCATCCGAAGTGAACCTGACGGCCCGGCTCGCCCGCCGCGCGGCCTTGTACCCGTCCATCTCGTTGACCCGCAGCATCAGCACGAAGCCGAGCGCGAAGAACCCGAGCAGGAGCCCCAGCGATGTGGGCATCCCGATCCACGCCTTCACCTGGCTGAACGACGCGACGCCGACGACGGCGGCGAGCTTGTAGACCATTCCCCAGAGCCCGAAGAACTCACCCGTCTTGTGCGCGGGCGCGAATCGCCCGACGATCGATCGCGAGGCTGTGCCGATGCCCCCGATCCCGAACCCGATCCCGTTGCCGACGACCCAGAAGGGCCATTCCGGGCAATCCGGGACCAGGCTCATGATCAGCAGGCCGAGCGCGGACAGGCTCCAGATCCCGAGATAGACCAGCACCGTCGGCTTCGCCCCGATCCTGTCCTGGAATTTCGCTGTGCCGATCGCCGCGATGCCCGCGGTGACGGTGAGCTGCAGCACATACAGGACCAGTTTCGTCGAGCCGAACCCGAAGTCGTTGGCGATGATCGACGCGAACGCGATGATGACCTGGACGCCCATGCCGTAGATGAAGAAGGCGGTGAGGAAGCGGACGAGTTGCCGGTAGTGGCTCGCCGAGCGGACGGTGTCCCGCATCCGCACGAACGCTTCGCCGACGAGCGTCGTGGCGCCGTGTGATTGCTCGGGTCTCGGCTCTTTGAGCGCGAGCACCGCCGGCACCATGTTGATCGCGAACCAGATGCCCGCGAACACGAAGAAGGGCCGCCAGTGCTCCGGGTCCTTGAGCCCGAACGCGAGCATCCCCGCGATCGTGAACATCAGCAGCAGCAGCGCGCCGACATATCCCATCGCCCAGCCCGTCGCGCTCACACGCCCGATCGTTCGGGGCGTCGAGACGCTCGGGAGGAACGAGGCGAGGAAGTTCTCGCCGATCTGGTAGAGGAAATTCGCGGGGATGTACAGAAGCATCGCCAACGCCACCGCGCCCGGCGTGATCAGGCCGAACGACATGGTCAGCAGGCAGCAGCCGACACCCGTCCAGACCAGGAAGTTCTTGCGCCATCCCCGGCAGTCCGCCACCGCCCCGAGCAGGGGGCTCGCGACGACGACGAGCAGCATGCTGCCGGAGAAGGTGAGCCCCCAGAGCGCGTCGCCCTTCGCGTCGTCGCCCACGACCACTTCCTTGAAGTAGATCGAGAACAGCAGCGTGTTGATCAGCAGCGTGAACGACTGGTTGGCGAGGTCGTAGAGCCCCCACGCGCAGACGGTCTTCGGGTTGTCGAGGCCTTTGAACGGGTTGAGCGTCACGGGGCGGAGCGTATCACCGCCCCGCGGTGCGGGCACACGACGGCGTGCACATCACTTTGCGACCGATCTCGATCAGCTGTCGGGCGTGTCGAGTCCGGCTTCCGCGAGCAAACCGTTGATCATGGTGACTTTTTTCTCCATCGCGGACGCGGGATGGATCCCGCGGTAACGGACGACGCCCTTGGTGTCGATGATCGCGACATGGGGGATGCTCTGGACGCCGAACTCGGTCCAGACGGCGCGTTCGCTGAACGCGATGGGCCATGAGATGCCCTTCGCGTCGATGAACTGCTCCATCAGGTCGAATTCCTGCTGACGGTCGCTGCCGGTCATAGTGACGGACCCGTCGGCGCCATGGTGACGGCCCTGCGGCGCGGTCATTCCGATCACGACGACCTCGTGCCCCTTGTAGTGGTCCACGAGCTCGGCGACCTGGGGGAATGAGCGGATGCAGGGGCCGCACCAGGTTGCCCAGAAGTCAACGACCACGACCTTGCCCTTCAGGTCCGCGAGGCTCTGGGCGCCGTCGGTGTCGCTGGTCCAGAGGAACTCGACCTCGGGCGCCGGGTGGTCGAGCAGTTCCCCCCGCGCGAACGCGCCGTCGATCGACGCGATCTGTTCCCTCAGCGTGCTGACGACTTCGGCGGGCTCGCCTTCCACGATCGCGTTGCGGAGCGTCGCGGCGATCCTGGTGCGCACCGCTTCGACGCGGGCCTTCTCCGACGATGGCATCACGGCGTTGATGACCTGCCAGTATCGGCCCACCGCGGCGGCCTGGTCGGCGTCGATGGGCTGGGCGGGCAGATGCTCCGCGAGATCCGCGATCGCTCCGGCGCGGGTCTGCAGCGCGGTGGGCTGCGTGACGCTGATCGCGATAAAGGGCGTCAGGAGATTGCCCGACTCGAGCGCCTCGGGCAGCTTGGGATGCTTGAGGATCGCGTCGAGCGTCTCCCCGTCGGCGCGCTGCTGGTTCAGGAACGCGTCGAGCACGGCGTGGGTTGTTGTTGCGAGCAAGCCCTCGATGGACTCGCTGTCTCGGAGGGACTCGAGCCGCGTCATCGCAGCCCGCGCTTCGTCCTGGGCGCTGGCGAGCGGCATCAGCAGGTGTTCGATGTCGCGGGCGCTCAGGACGGCGAAGTCCAGCCCGGCGAGCGCTTCCTTCGCCTTCGCCTGGATCGTCTGCATGACGACCTCGCGGTCGGCGGTCTGCACCCATTCCTCGAACGCATCGGCACGCTGCTTGGCAGTTGGGGATGCGGACTCGCTGCGCATCGCGTCGGGCTGACCGGCGGCGGCTGGTTCCGCCGGTGATTCGGCGTTCTGTGCCGACGCGGTGGACGAGAGCGCACATCCGGCGAGAAGGACGAGAGGCAGCAGAGCGTGTGTGGAGCGCATGGGGTTCTCCGATGGGATCAGTCGGTCGTGCCCAGCAGGTGCCGGGCGAGGAAATCGGTCTGGAGGTTCTTGGCGTCGTTGCTGAAGCGCCCGAACCCGACATGCTCGGCGGGCGCGCCGGTCTCGGGCCAGGTGTGGACCTCCACCAGGTCTGGTGATGCCCCGGCGTGCGCGAAATGTTCCCGGAGCCTGCTGACAAAGCGCTCCTGGACGCGCCAGGGCACCATTTCGTCCGCCTCGCTGTGCAGGACGAGCAGGGGCAGGGGGGTGAAGGTCTACAGGTGCCGGTTTGCGTCCACCG